>JAFGJY010000089.1 GCA_016928875.1 Candidatus Omnitrophota bacterium
AAGCCGAAGGCTTATCCGGGACCTCGGTACCTAGATCCCCGCTTTCGCGGGGACGACCTGGAATAGAACCGGGACGACCTGGAATAGGATCGGGACGACCTGGAATAGGATCGGGACGACCTGGAATAGGATCGGGACGACCTTGTTGACGCGTGTCACCTTCACCAAGAACACTGTCGTGTGACTTGCCGCTTGCAGCTTGTGGCTTGCCTATCCCATTATGTATCACCGTCATCTTCTTTGTCTTTATCCAGCGCTTCCGCATAAGGTCATGCGTCACGAAGATTATCTTTTGAAAGAACGGCTCCATGAACCGGCTTAATACTATATTCATCCTCATCTTGAACGAGGAGACCGACAACGCATCCTTCATCTCGATCGCGCCGTGCTGTGTCTTAACGCGCGGTATCCCGCTCTGCATTGCCGCGATCCCGCACAACACATCCGCCTTGAACCCGTGCGTATGTACAATAGCAACATTTTTCTCTTTAAGTACCTGCCGTATCTTTTTAAATACACTCAGATCATATGTACCTTTGGTCTTTATAATGATCGGCTCAACCCCGATCTGACGTAACCGATGTGCCAGTTCCCCGTCCCAGAAGAGCACGACAATGATATCAAAGGGGCATGGGGCATGGGTCATGGGTCCAGCTACGCTCTGATCAAAAGATTCAGAGCCAAGTGATTCTTGCCCCTTGCCTCTTGCCCCTTGTCCCTGCTCAAAGTGCTCCTTGCCCCTTGCCCCTTGACCCTTGACCCTATCAACGAACGACACCACCCACTGCTCCACCCCGCCGTAGAGCTCGCCTGCAGAACAAATTGCAATAATTTTATTTACTTTTTGCATAAATATTATACAATATTTACATTTAATTTACATGATGGGTAATTAATATGAAATCAATAAATGCTACGATCTCCCCTATACTTTCTCACAAAGTTGTTGAAAGTAAAATATATCTGATTAGAAACAAAAGAGTTATGTTAGACAAAGATCTTGCGCTCCTTTACGGCACTTCAACTAAATCATTGAATCTTGCAGTAAAACGCAATAAATTCCGTTTCCCTGATGATTTTATGTTTAAATTAACGACTGCGGAATATGCATCTTTGAGGTTTCAATTTGAAACCTCAAAGACAAAAGGGGGACGCCGATACGTTCCCTATGCTTTTACCGAACAAGGGGTTGCAATGCTTTCAAGTGTTCTCAACAGTAGACGAGCCATTGAGGTCAATATCCAGATCATGCGCACGTTCACACAATTACGAGAAATGCTAGTTTCAAATGAAATGCTTCGTACACGCATTGAAAAGATCGAAGAAAAATTTCTGGCCACCATAGAAGAAAATGATGCTCGTTTTAAGATCATCTTTGATACCATAAAAAAAATGCTTACCCCTGATAAGCCCGGAGAAGAGAAAAAAAGGATCGGTTTTCACCACAACTGATCTCGATCTGGTGACAATCACTGGCCTCAGATATCTGTATCACTGCTCCACCCCGCCGTAGAGCTCGCCTGCGGAACATATCGCTATGGTCTTGCTATCGTTTTTGTCCATGATAATAGATCACCCACCTTTTCCCCTTTGCTCGTCGTGATCTCGGACATCATCTACCGTTATGCCTCTGAGAAATCCACGCATCTCTACACGCTTTTTTTCTTTCCTCTTTTTTGTAATAATAAAGGATCTCGATAAAACACTTTTTTTTGCCATGTTCAGTAATACCCCATTTAATTGATGTGTTGGCGTCTGATACGAGCGTCATTACGTCTCGTCCGTGCCTACCGGCCCTCTCAACCCGAGGCCCCCCGCCCCCAATGCATGGCAGAAACACGGTCGACCAACGCGCATAACGCTTCATGGTCAAAAACACGTACTTCTTTAGGGTCTTCCAAAAACCGCTCGACATCGGCAGCGGCCTTTTTCAGGTCAAGCGCATTGATCCGGTCCTTGATACACCCTCCGATCGTAGCCCCGTCCACCGGGCCATGCCCCGCATGCGTTTGTTCGATCGCATTATTCAACAGTATATAATTCGGCTCTGTCCCCCGGTTAAGATGCCAGATAAGATCATACCAGTCCCTGCCCTTTACATATGTGCGGAATAAACACGCGTGCAACTTCCCCGCAAAAAGCGACGGGAGGTCATATTGGGCAATAGTAATGAGCATGCCTTTCTCGATGATCGTATTGACCACCCGCGCACCGGCCGGAGGGTTGGTATCGATGTCCCATTTGATCACTACTTTATGCCCCGCAAGGCGAGACAGCCCCACGTCCTTCAATAATCCCGGGAATTTAAGAAAGATGCTCTTGACCGCGCCGACCGAACGCTCGCGCGCCTCGGCCATGAGCCCATAGCGCTTGAGCGATGCCACTAGTACCTGCCGCGTTGCATCAACCGAAATAGACGCCCCTTCCCTGAGCGAGAAATCAAGGTCTTCCGAGAAGCGGCGCAGGCCGTAAATGATCCGCAATGCCGTTCCGCCAAGGAACGCTGCCTTTGTAAAAAGCCCTTCATCGCTCATGATCTTCAAGCACATGATCTGCAGCCGTTCGCGCACCACATTGAGCTTCATGGCGTACGGCATATCGTCTTTGATATAGTCTTTAAAGATCTCGATCATCGCTTCTCTCCCCGGACCATAGCAGCCAGTGCTTCAATAACACGCATGAGCTTCTTCGAGCGGAACACCGCACCCATTTCCCTGAGGCGGCCGATCTTTACCCCCTCAAGGTGCTGGAACCGGTACGATCCCTCCAACACGGAGACACAATCATTGGTGAACTCTGCGCAATGGAAATACAGGAAATCCACGATCGCCTTTTCCGGCTCCGCCATCCACACCTTCATGCCATTCAGCGGTACTTCCCTGAACCCGCGGAAGGCGCCCGGCTGCACCTGTTGATAACGAAAGGTCCCCAGGCTGTTAGTGAACATCTTCGTTTTTCTGGTCGCGATCGAGGTCACTGCCGCGACATATTCCGGAATGAACCCGTACATGCTCAATGCCGTTTCCATGCTCACGTACGAAGGCTCGTATAACCTGTTGGCAATAAAAAAAGGCTCCGGCGCACGCTTCCTCTCTGACTCATTGAGGAGATAGTACCCATTGCGCAGCTTTTCCAGCAATCCCTGCTTCGACCAACGATGGAACTGGTTGCGCACCGTTTGGGCGCTTTCACCGGTCATGTGTATCACCGTCCTCGTTTCTATAACGGGCAAATGGCCGAATTTTTTTTTAAAACCACGGTAATCCATTGCATTTCCTTTTATACTCTTTTTTGATTATTTATGGAAATGGTATCATGCCAGCGTGTGCTTGTCAATACCGTGTGGTCACTATCCCCCTTGCCCCTTCTCGTCCCAACATTCTCGTTGTACGGAGCAAAACGGTGAAGAGACCCTCTCAGCGAAGCTGAGAACCCACAGCTCTACGCCGCCGAAGAGCTCGCCCGCCGAACAGATCGCAATGGTTTTATTGATTGTCACAGGTCGCATTGATCCTCTTTCCGAACCTCAGTCGCAATTCCTTTAAGAAATCCCCTTCCTTGTTGTATCTTTCGCCTAAGCACAATAACGATATTGCCATTATGATGAAAAATGCTCACCATTGATCCGGCTTCCAACCTAAACGCTTTACGCATCTCCTGCGGTATTGTGATTCGGAACTGAGATGAAACACGCACTTTTTCATACGCCCCCTCATGTCAATCTAATTGCCAAAATGTAATTTCCCCTTTAGCTTCTTATATTTTATATAGTTACACTTTGCATAAAAGATTAACCTAATTCCTCAGCAGGTGAAAATTATACGATCTATTCGCAAACAATATAAAAAAATATCTGACCTATTTATTTCCTGCAAATTTAATATCTTATATTAAATTTGAAGCTTTTATCGATCGATGTTTACTGTCCCCGACCAATCAAGTTCAACTATCTCATGCGGGTCACCAATAAGACACGCTCTTTTCTTGAGACGAGCAAGCTTACCGATTGTCTCCACTCGAACGACCTGCAACAACTTCCCTTGGTATTCGAAACAGAACGACTCGCCTGACGTTGCCACCTTGTCAAGCAAACTGTAAATATTCTTACGAAATTGCGTTATTGACATTACCATGCGTGCCTCCTTATTCCAATTCGGCGTTCCTGACATCTTTGGCATGAAAACCGATCTTCTTCTTTGGCTGTACGTCTTCATGCCTCATAGCCTCGATTATCTTAAAGATCTGAATGATCGCATCACGGTTTTCCTTTACCATTTTCGTCAACTCTTCATTCGTTGCTAAGAACTCTCGCATCTTTACAAACGCGCGCATGATCTGAATATTTATCTGGATTGCTCTTTTACTGCGCAATACGCTGGAGAGCATCGCCACACCTTCTTGCGTAAATACATGCACAACCTTTGAGAATTTGATCTCTGAGGATATCACAGATTGTGATATCCTCATGACTTCATCTCGCGTTAATTGAAATATAAAGTCCGCAGGGAATCGATCGACATTTCTCCTTACTGCCTGATTTAAAATCCTTGTTTCAACACCGTACAAAGCTGCCAGATCGCGATCTAACATTCACCCTGTGAAATAAGATTTGAGCCGATTCCTGATAAACATCTTTCCATAATATGTCTTCAAATATTTTTCCCGTTTTATTACATCTCGTTGGCAAAGACACGCTTCATAATAGATCAATCTCAATGGCAATCTATGGCTCGTAGAATCCACCTTCCCGGAAACATGTTGCTCAAATCTTAATTTCAAATTTTGGGTATATCCCACATACATATTTTTATCCTTAACACTATGTAACACATAGGTATAAAACATGATAACATCTCAAAATTTGAAATTATTTCACAGGGTAAACTCTTTTCCCACGAATAAGTAAGATCTTATTCCCCACGATCTCTACGGGAACTATGTCGTTTGGCTGTTTTTTATTCATAGCCTCATAGGATTTAATTATTTAATTATTGCAATATATTATTGCTATTTTACCAATGTTAAAAAGCAATGCAAATGATTTATGCAATTACAATATCTCTTTTTATTGTATCCACCGTGCACTATGAACTATGAACAATGAACCATGCACTATTTATTCCTTACTTTTGCCTTTTAACTTTTTACTTGGCAATGGACCGTCGACCATGGACTATGAACCATGCACCATTTCCGCCATTCGTAATTACTAATTCGTAATTTCTAATTGTCTTTCCCTCACCATTTCCTCCCGACCCCGGCCACGAGCTCGCACGCCTTCTCTGACGCCAGCCCGCGCACGAACGCCTGCCCTGCGCCATTGAATAGCTCTCGCTTAAGCTCCACCTCGATCCCGAGGTCCTTGCCGCGAACTGTCTTGAGCCTTGCCGAACATTCCGTATGGTCTGTAAGCGTACACGTGGCGCCAAACATAATACTGTAGACCGCACCATCACGATAGGTTATCTCAAAGATAAGCCCGAGTTTTTTGCTCACCCGCCATTTCCCCTTAAGAATGACCGTTCTCAGTGAAGGTTTCATCCCGACGCCGAGCGTGTACACCAACGCGCGCTTTTTTGCATCATACCGGCCGTATTCGACACTGAACTCAAGCCTCGTCTCGTCATCACCCTCCACCATATAGGCGATCCTGTTTCTATCGAGCACATCCCAATGCCCCTTGAGCGTAAGTGAGCGTGTTTCTTTTCGCGGCCCTTGCACATATTTGTAGATGATCTCGTGGTGCTTATTTATTTCCCATTTTCCCCGAAGCTCAAGTTTATCGGAACGCCCGGCCGTGCGTTTAACGTCAAATGAAAGTTTATTATATTTATTTACCTTCAAAGTTCCCGAGAGTGAAAGTACGTAAATCGTCTCCTTGCCGCGTGAATTTTTTGTCGTAAGCGCAACGCCGATCTTCCCGCCCTCAAGTGTGATCATCTCACCCGAGAGCTTTATCGTCTCAAGCCCGGTTTTTGTCCGCGTCCCTTCAAGCCGGTAGATAAGATCATGCTGCTTATCCATCGCCCACGTCCCCTTGATCCTGATCTTCTTAAGCCCCTTGCCATCACGAGGACTATTATATTTTTCTGCCATCCTGGCGCCTTTTATTTCACTGTCATCCTGAGCCGAACGAAGTGAGGCGAAGGATCCAGGATAACCGTTCACATTGTTCGCATAACCTAGATTCTTCGCTTCGCTCAGAATGACAGCTTTGTCGTCCCCGCGCACTCCCATGTCGTCCCCGCGCACTCCCATGTCGTCCCCGCGCCTTTTTACGTCGTCCCGGAAAGCCGAAGGCTTATCCGGGACCTCGGTTCCTAGATCCCGGCTCTTTCTTCTCCGCTGAAGCTTCGAAGCAACAATTTCTACGAAGCCTTGGCGAAGTAGAACGGCCGGGACGACGTTCTGTTCACTAACAATCCCCGCCCCCGTCACCGTATACACCAGCTGATTTCTCTTATCCACCGAGAATGTCCCCTCAGCGACCGTCCTGAACCCCGCCATCTTCCTGCCAAGCCCGGGCATATTCATGACCAGCCTGTTCTCAGGATCGATCTCGTATTTTATTTTTGTCTTTGTTTTCATTTTATTATTGGTGTCAGACACCGGTGTCAGGCACCAGTGCCTGACACCACGTGTATCGTTACTCCGTATACACCCTCGCCAACCCCTGATCAAGCAGTTCCTGATTTAAAAACGCCCCTTCCCGTGCCACACGCGCCGCATCATCCGCACCCGGCATATAGAATACATCGGCAAGATACCGCCCGTACTTATCAGCCTTGAACGTCCGTATCACGATCACCCGTTGCTTAGAATCCGTCTCCCCTTTTAAGGCGTAAAGCCTCGTTGAGGCAACGCCTCTTTTCGAGGGGAGTGTCGCGGAGCGACGAGGGGTTTTACGTTCAGACGCTTGCCCCTTGACCCTTGCACCTTGGCCCTTCACACCAAGCGCTCTTTCCACGTATTCCTTGGCCCTACGCCCCAGGATCGATTCTTGTTCAGGAGCATCGATCCCGCGTAAGCGTACTTTCATCTCGATCCACGTATAAAAACCAAGGTCGATCCGTAGGACGAGCGTATCGCCGTCAATGACTCGCGCAACCTCCGCCTTATAAATGTAGAGGTCGGCAGATCTGTTCACATCAGTGCCGAATGAAAATACCGCGCCATCCTTACGCACATGCGCAATATTCGATGCATTCTTATATTTGTTCTTACAATCGATCTCGCGGTCAATACCAAATCCAAGATCGATGATCGCCCGCCGTTTCTCTTTCATAAGCTGGGGATTAAACCGCACGCGATAATAATACAACGTACCGCGCGTAAACGCGATAACCGGCCGTTCTCCTCCCGGCCCGATCAACTCGACCCGGCACTCTTTCTGCCGCCTCAGGTCGGACATCAACTGTTGGAACTGCTTAGGCTTGATCTTCTCGCGCCTAATGCGCGCCTCGAGCCGGCCCCGTTCACGGCCATCATCGATCGCGATCAGCACCTTATAATGCGTCCAATGCAGGCCATCATCGGGACACACCGGATAGAGCCGCTGGAATTTCGCGATCGAATAAAAATACTTCGTGCTGCTCTGATCAAAATCGCGTGTAAGCAAACGGATGGTCTTCGCCCTCTCTGCCGCAGTCAGATCTGCCTCCATAACATGCTCATTGAGAACCTTGCCGATCCGCCAATACATGGCCACAAGCTCCTTACGCGCCGCATCCTCAACATTGACCCGCGCCCGTTCGAACTCAGACCTGATCGAATTACGTATCGTCGTGTACCGTGATTTTTCGAGGGTTTTCATAGGATATTATCATTGGTGTCAGGCACCAATTGCTTTTTCTTGTAAATCAATATCTCGGGCGGAGGAAATTCGAGCGGCACATTGACATGGATGTAAAATCTTTTGACAACTTCGTACGGACTATCCTTTTTCATAAATACATCGTCATAAAACATGAATATTTCTGGCGTCGGACATGAATAACGATACCATTCGTTGGCGTATTTATCATCGAGAACATAGTCTTCGTTCACCTTGTTATCTTTGATCGATTCTGTGACTTTATCGATATCATCCTGCCGCATAATTATGATGTCAGGATATTCTAATAAATTCTTCTCAATGTATCGGTTAAAATCGAACTTTGGCATCCGCCAGGCATGCGTTTTCCACGTGTATTGCTCTGACACTGACCCCACGCCTACTGTCGTCCCTGCTGGTATAGTTTCTTCAATGTATTGTGAAGCAGTGATACGAGTATCATGAAGGCGTAAATATATCCCCGATACACAAGAATATATTGAAGAGCATATGGTCAGAAAAACAAAGCTCCATCCTGCTATTTTCATGAATACATGTTTAGAACCAATAAACTGACAACACGTATATGCCGCGATTAAACATAAGAACGGTGCTATGGTCGCTATGTACCTAGCGACCGTGAAATAGCGCCAGAACATATAATATGCAATTAAAAAAACTACGAGTAAAAAAGCGTGAGGCCTCGCACCTCTTATAGAATAAAATAACCCTATGAAGGCAAGTACCGTAACATAAAGCCCCACTGCGATTCTTGTTTCCTCATACCATTGACAGATAACGTTCACCCCCAAGGATCGATACCGGTCTACCCAATGGATCTTCTCTCTGGTATAGAATCCCACATAGCCCGAAATGTCGCGAAAAATATGGGGATGAAATAAAATAAATACAATACCTCCGACCAACAAAGATATACAAATTAACTTTAGCTGTCGGAAAAAGACTATTTGGTTAAAACCATCCTTTCGAAAAGCGGGCAATAAAAAGAATATACACGCAGGCGCTACGAACATTCCACTTGTTATCTTGGTCCCCATCAAGAGACCGATACACATACCGAATATCAAACTGCTGCCGATCGATTTCTTATTATATAGATGTATAAATGAAATGAACGTCAGCAATAAGAAAAACCCCATCGTAATATCAACGGTACACAATGGACTATTTAACACATGATAGAATGAGCAACTCAAGAATGCAGCCGCAATGATGCCTGTCATTGGGCTGAATAGCTTCTTTCCTAAAATATACACCAAATAAAGTGACCCCGTGCCGAATATCACCGACGCTAATCTTCCCATTATTATTGCGATCAATTTATAGTAATCTCGTGCTGATAATATTTTTACAACAATGAACTTTATGGGCAACATAACCATCCCAACGATATATTGCATCGTAGTACCATACGCAGGAAATTGTGATGTCTCCAGATAGACCGACGGGAAATTAATTATGGTCGTATACAATTTCACCTCGTCTGGATGGAATCTTTTTGAATATAACCCGATCGGAACCCCCCACGAAATAGGGATTATTCGCAAACAAAAAGACAACACCATTAAAACAAATATTAAATTATTATCTTTTATAAAATCCTTCACGACGCGTAACGTATTCACTCAGCTAATCTCCTTATCGCACATGTAAGCAACTGACAGTATCCATACATTTAAATCTTAAAGTAAGGTTATGTTTTATTCCTTAATTCGTCGATAACCTCAGCCATCCCTTGCTCAAACGATATCGGTGTAAATCCCAAATCATCCTGAATACATTTTGAACTACACCTTTGATTGCCCAATAAACGCCGAAGGATATTCCGATTTAAAGGCAACGTAAAAGGCGCTATAGGCTGGATCAATTCACATATTTCTGCTAGCAATGTAGCGAACGGAACAGGAATGGAAAAAGGATACAGCGAAACACGGAAGTGCTGTGCGACAACGTGTGCGATCTCACGTAATGATTTACATTCCCCATCCGTAACGATATAAACATTCCCATCCGCACGCGGAGCGAGTGTCACGCACAGCGCGGCATTAATAACATTGCGTACATACACCACGCTTCGGACTGTGCGGCCCCTATCGATCAGGACAAAACGCTTCGTGCGCACAGCTTCAATAAGCTTCATCATATTGCCCTTATCACCAATCCCATATACAACAACCAAACGTAATATCGTAGTACGGATATTATATTTTTCATGATATTCACTCACTAATCGTTCGGCAGCAAGCTTACTTTCTCCGTATTCAGAATGAGGCTCGCAAATACTGCTTTCGTCGGCCATTTCCATAGTCCCTTTCATGACCGCAACACTACTGAAATAAATGAACTGCGGGACATTCTCTGCCACGCATGCATCGAGAACACATTGTGTCCCACGCGTATTAATGTCATACAATTCATCATCAACCACTTTCTTGGAAGCACGCATTTTCCCTGCTAAATGGTATACAACGTCGGCATTATGGAGCAATTTCTTAAGAGACAATACGTCTCGTATGTCCCCCTGTACATATTCGACAGGCAAAGCTTTTATGCCCGAAGGGATCGCATGAACATCCCGGACAAGGAGTCGAACATTGTTTCCCATAGAAACAAGCTCTGAGACCAAATACGAACCAATAAATCCTGTCCCGCCTGTAACGGCTATTGTTTTACCCGTAAATTCGTATTTCATATCTTTTCTTCATAAGAATACCAAATGCGGCTGGGTTCATTCTATACTTTCCTGCCGACTATTCGGTTCAGTTCTCCATATGTTCGACGATAGTAATTGACCGATCTTTTCTATGATCCTTATCTTCCTGTTGACATAATAAATAAGGGGCACAATATAAATAATAAAAAATATCGTCCTTACGACATCAGTAATGATAATGCGTCCATCCATGGTAAAACGCATAATATAAAGAAGGCCGATCGCCACATATGCGACAGGTACATGGATCCTTAATAAAGCGAGGCCGAATAATTTCCAACTCTTCCCAAATGACCGAAGGACATATGCATTTGTGAGCAACGATGCCGCATAAAATATCACTGACGTCGCTGCAGCGACTCCTACGATGCCATATCCACACGATACCATTACAATATCAACGATCGTTCCAATGGCCAAAAGAACTATCATTACATACAACAACTTTGCCTGCTTATTAAAAGCGATCAAAATGTCCATAGGGACCTTCAACAAAGACGTGAAGAACAATCCGACGAGCAATATTCTAAGGACGGTCAGCGACGGTATATACTTAGGCAAACAATAAAAGATGATCGAATCGATGTTGATAAAAATAAGGCCGAATACAATAGGTAAGAAACCCGATAATAGCATGATCGGTTTCGTGAAATATTCCTCAATTGCCGTTGTTTCTCCCGTACGGCCTAATTTATGCATCATTCGCGGCATGAGAACTGTCGCAATGGCATACGGAATAAAATGTACGATCTGTGAAATAAACGCTGCAAGGCCGTAATACCCGGTCATGGACTTCCCGAGCATAAAATAGATAACGAACTGGTCAATGTGGGCCATTAAAAAAAAAGCGACATAGAGCACCATAATTGGGAAGCCTATGTTCATCAATCCTTTTATCATTGTAAAATCAAAATTAAGCGCTAATGAAAATTCCCCTCTTACGCGCATCCAGACCATGAGAATAACGTTCGTGATAATAAGCGCGACCAATAACCCATTTATCTTATAACTAAATAGCAAAATCAACCCAAAAACAGTATTCATAATGGCATAGAGAATATTGAACCTGCTCATCTCCATGATCTTACGCTCGCTATTGAATTTGAACGGCATGAATATCTTGAATGCGTTCAGGAAAAAGGCGCATGCGGCTAATATAAATTCAATGCGCCTATCAGTGTCTCTACACAAAAATGATAAAACAAGTAAAATAACGGAAACAACCCCGCACGAAAGCACATTCCACGCAAACGTTGCTTGCTGCATCTTTTCTCTGGCAGCATGGTTTCCGCGTCCTTCTTCAAGGGGAACCTGCCGCACCATCGCACTCGTTGTCCCTAGGCTCAGAAAATGCGCACTGCTTAAAAATGTCCGGTATATAGTCCAGATCCCATACAACGCGGGTCCGAGGACACTCGCAATAATAAATCCGCGTATCATAAGCAGCCCCTGAGCAAAATAATTGGCCCCAGAGAATGCCGCGGTCTCCTTGATGATCCTCATTTCCTCTTTATTTCTCTCTTTATGCATGATTGTCACGTGAAATGGTTACACTCTATTTATGCGCCTATATTTATGGCTCATCCATCGAAAATGAAACGCAAACCATGAGCGTATCACTTTATTCTGAATTGCATCATATGGTTTGAAGAATATATAAGCGTCTTCGACCTTGCACCCTCTGCGCATCTTCACGGGATACATCCCATTACCATAATAAAATCGTTTTGCTTTTCGAGTGATCGCTCCCGTAATAGGTTCATAATAGCCAATATTAAAATAGGTGAAATCTCCTTTTGAAAGAGAATAATCAACCCCGAGATACGGCGTCAACCCCTCAGAACCATGATACACGGCCAGTGAGACCGCAACGATCTCGCCCTTTTTTTTTGCAATATAGGCAACACAATCATCACCGAAGTTATCCTTCATCTTTAAAATATAATTTTTATTAAAAGGTAATTCAAACCTGTTATATTTCGCGAAATTCAGAGCAAGTAATTCCATCAACCGCTCATTGCAAACGGCAATATCGGCACACTCGCTTATTTCTATCCCTACTCGTGCAATCCTGTTGATCTCGCGGTTAAGATTACGTTTCATTGAAGAATCTCGATCACGTATACATTTCTTATACTGGTCGAATGTATTCCATTCTATATCCAAATAGGCCGTCGGCAATGTTATGGTTTTTGCGTATCCCCTCTTCTCCAGTAATCCAATAAGGATTTTTTCCTTCTTCATAACGTTATTAAAACATATTCCACGCTTCATCTCCCGCTGAATCTCTTCTAAAGCACTCAACATAAATTCAGCTACTTGTATCTGTTCAGTCTCGGGCAGATCTACCTTAAACAAGAAATGCGTTCCATACCCCATGCCCGGCCCGCAAAATATGGCAGGCAAAAATGACACACCGAATGGCCGAACAATTCTTTTAAGGCGGCCTAATAAGATATCATCAAGGTCTAGCTCGTTTACCGGTTTATCTATATACCACGCTGTTGCGCCGCATAACGTATCAACCTTATACACTAAAACATATCGACAACCATTACATTTATATAAGGTCTCCTCGCATGTCTTCATCCACGCGTAACACATAAATATATTATTATGCGCCATCGCATCCCACTGGTCCCGCGAAACATCATTGATCGTGTTAATTTTTTTTACAGTATACATATTGCTCTATTTCTATTATCAATATTTTGGTTGAACCCTCACTGTGCCCAGCACAACGACATGCCGGTTTCTAATAAAAGCAAATCAGGATCAGTATCATGCTCATGCACGAGCAGAACTGAATGTATCATCACCGAAATGATATTTCTTCATGTGGAATATGATATGCCTCTTGCCGAAAAAGAATATCCTCATCCATAATTCTAATTTCTTAGCATTCAATTTCCTCAATACTTTAAGTGCTGGCCCGTTAAACACATCAACAGCGCTATACAAGAATGTCCTTCCTTCCTGTACCAATCGCATATAACATTCATATCTCAGATAAGGAGCGAAACCATATCCCCTGTATTTTGCAAATGTATAAGAATCATATAAATATGCCTCATTATCATTTAATTTAAAACCGCATCCGGAAAGGTAGCATTTTTTATAATCGATCCAAATGAACGACGCAATTTCGCCGTTACATCGAAGAGCAAGGCATTTTTGCCCCTCATGGAGCCGTTCGATCAATTTTTCGGTCTTTACTTTTCTGAACGGCAGATCAGCGATCATACGCATATCATCCATTGTTAAACAATCGATCGATACGTGCCCACTCTCATACGTATGCTGCAATGATGCTCCTTCTTGAAAACGCTCTTCTACAATATAGATCGGCGATATCGATACACCGATCTTAGAAATCACGTCACGTACAAGCCGTAATAAAGGGCTGTATTTGAATTTATTCCATATATTCATTAGATACATATCGTCCTCCCTTTTAATGTACTGCGTGTTTCCAAAAATGCACTTTCACACAGGCCTAATCGATAAGAGACATAATAAGTTTGTATTTACCCACTTCCGTCCTCATGATACTATCAACATAGATAATCTTAACGGACGATAATCCTATCACCCTTTTCAGTTCGCTAGTAATGACTTTTTCTGAATCTTCCCTGTACTGCACATTTTTAACGATCCTCACTATCAATTCACCTCTTTTTTCCTGTATCGCTTGGAACTCCTTGATACCCTTATTCTTAACCAACACTCCTTCAATTTGAGCAATACCCGGTATCTCTCGACCGTCATCTAAATGAATACCGTCACTCTTCCTCCCATCGATCCTTTCGAGCATCGAAAACTGACGGCCGCAATCGCACTCCTTTGTTGAATAGACACCTTTATCTGCCATGGCATACCGAATTAAGGGCATCGCAGTATTATATAGTCCGGTAATAACGATCTCGCCGCTCTCATTGTGAACACCCCGACCATTTCTATCGACCGTCTCTAAATAAATAAGGTCATCATTAACATGTAATCCTTTATGTCGATCGCATTCCCACGCGACCGTACCGAACTCCCAGCAGTCATAAATACTGATCGGACCCACTTTGAAGGCACGCGTAATATTCTCTCTTTGAAAATCAAAAAGGGACTCTGAGTTCGTGAATATGAGTCGCGGAGCAATACCCGGATCATTCCTCTCGATCATATGCACTGCCAAACTGTTCAATCGGCTAGGATATCCTTCTAATATAGTAGGCCTTATTTCCTTTAATAATGCTGCCTGTTCAGACACCGTGAAGTTATACGGTATTTCAATCCGCCTGCAAATACCAAAGCGATCGATCATCCTCTTTGGTATCGGGTGAAATTGAAGGACGGCGATCGTGTCTTGCATACGATAACCATGCATGCAATACGATCTGAATACATTAGCGACCCGGATATCTTCTGTCTTATTATCAGCGAAAACACTCAACGCTATCCCCGTAGAACCGCCCGTCCTGTGCTCTTTAAGTTTCTTAGTTTTGACTTTGCACGATAATCTTTCGCTATTGTCAACATCCTTAATATCATTTTTTCTCGTAATGGGTATTTTTGACAGATCGTCAAGCGTTCGAATATCGTCCGGTGTAATCCCTGCCTTTTTAAATACTTTATTATAATAGGGAACCGTGGTGTACGCCTGGTTAATGACGTTCTTCGCCCTCGTAAATTGGTGTTCTTTAATTACCTTCCGGCTCATATGTGAATTCTTGCACAATTGATTAAGATAAAAGGCCCGTCTTAGCAACATACATCTACCTCTTCTTTCGCAATAGCATTTTCTGAACTATGAGTTTCATGACGACGAAAGACGGCGGTACGCACCGTTCGCAGATAGCGAATGAACGTATCCCTTTTCGAAACTCTTCCCGTACACGCCGATAGCGTTCACCGTTCCATATGCTTGCAAATGGTTTTTGCAGGCAATTCCCAAGCGACGGAGCGTCTTTATCCCACACAAATACGGGACATGGCTTTACATTTCCTTTAACATCGATAAAGGCAGAGACCCATGGGAAATGGCACGTGATCCTATTGGGTATAAATTCATCCCGAGCCAACATCTTGTTATGAAGAGATTTCATGTGACGCATCCAATTATCAATATTCGTCGCAATTCCGTACCAGTCGGCTTTTCTCTTTGTCTCCGTGAGAATATCGGTCAATTCTTGAATGCCTATACCGCATAACTCTTTTTTCATATCTTCAACGCTAAAATAATTAAGGTCCTGCACGTATACCATTTTCACATCGAATTCCTTTGCCAGTTCAATAAAACACGGAAGCTCATAAACATTTTCCTTCTCGAGACAGAAATTGAACCGTATCTCCGGTTTTGTAATGGACCTCTCTTTTTTGAGAGTATTAATCAGTTTGATATTATTAATAACAACGTTAAATCTATCACATTGACGCACTTTTTTATAAACATCGGATGATGCCGCATCAAACGATACCTTTATCTGATCGATCTCGCTATCGACCAATTTTTCGATAGCGCTCGACGACACCACTAAATTAGTCGGAAAATTAACGACACTACCCCGTTCAACGCAATATCGGATCATTGTAAATATATCCGGGTTCAGCAAGGGCTCCCCGAGACCGCTCAAATTTATATTACGTGGCCGTATCTGATCATAGATCTTAACAAAATCATCAAATTTCATATGTAACGGTGTTTGCACAATAGACCGCCTGCCGCACGCAAGACAATTGAGGTTACAATAAGTCGTCACCTCGACCTGAACATGTTCGGGCATCGCAAACGCATTTACCGATTTCACTATCGCTTGAAAATAATTAAGACCAGAACGAACAATGTGTTTCATATTACGTATATTCATTTACCTGTTTCGCAACCCTTTGTACGTTACAAATAACAGCTTTAAATTTATTCAGATCATTCTTAGGTATAGCATTAACGGTCATTATCCTAAATGTTAGTCCCGGCAGCTTATCTCTAATGCATTCTGTAAAGCTTTCGATACTAAATGGACTATGAACGACCATAAACAGATCCGCTTCACCTTTTGTATCTTGAACAACTCTAAACGCTTTTACATTCTTTTCTAAAGTAATTACATTTATAATGGCACATGGCGAAACAAGATCATCGTTCTTCAATACTAAAAAATCATCTTTGCGCCCCTGAATGGAAATAATATGCCTGAACGGTTTATCGCGGCTGTCATCACCAATCTCAACGATGTCTCTCAAATTATATTTTATCAGCGGCATCGCGAATTGATCAAGCGTAGTAACGATCAACTCATTATCGTTATTAACTTCGAAAAAATATGCATCCTCGTTAAGATATAGTTTTCCGTCTTTGCTGTCTTCAAAGGCAAGCCGCCCCACTTCTCTCGCGCCATAATGCTCTTTAACTTTGGTCAAGAACTTCTCTTCTATAAATCTCTTGGTCTCGGCATCCAACATCTCTCCTAGCGCAATGACTGTTTTAACATGCAATGAGTTACCATCGACGATCTTGGCTATCTCACGGATATTGCTGGGAAACCCTACCAAGACCGATGGTTTATATTCCATAATTTGCTTCAATACATAATCCGGGCTACGTACGCCATCTACAGCTTTCTTTCTGAATACACATAACTTAGCAAGAAGATTACTGCGAGGCTCATAAACAGCATCGCAATTGAACATCTTCAAGAATGGATTATATCCTGAACACAGTAAGCTGCGTAATCGTATCGTATTTTTTTTGATAAATTCTCTTCGTGTTAAATAACAATCGAAACGCTTACCCGAAGATCCGGATGTTGATTCGGCCTTTAATTCCGAGAGGACATACTCTCTTGTTATTAGATCGCTAACATTTCTAGCTAAAAGGTCATCTTTGCTTGATACAGGGATCTTTGAGTATAGTTCTTGAACTTGGCTAAGGCTCAGATCCTTACCAACAAATAATCCTGCCTTTTTAAAGAGATCACGATAGTAAGGTACGTGCTTAGCAGCATAACATATAACTTTATTAAGCTTCCTCAGCTGCAATACACGCAACTCCTTACGCGACAGGAATAGATTCCTTACCGATAACACGAAAGATAAAAGTTTATAGATCATGCGCGAGTAGTCACGTTACTAAGATTTATCAATACTATTTTTAACGACCTTATACTTCCCGTTCTTCTCAAGCTCTATTGACTCGCATCGTTCTATATCAACCTGCATAGTATGATGCGTTGTATCCTCAATGATCTTACGAACCTCATCACCGGCAGTATCATTATCCGTGATCACCTTAATGAACAGCGCATCGTAAGAGGTTTGCACGATCTGATATTTTAAAAGTCCTGCGATATATTCGATCGAGGTTGTTAATCGAAATGCTTCTATTAATTCACCTGTTGGCAAATAAATGTTATCTGATGCTCTCCCACCGTATATCTTAAGCAAAGCAAGTGTCCGCCCACATGAACACGGCGTATCGATGAGCATTCCCTTATCCTGTGTATTAAAGCGAATAAGCGGCATGGCTTTATTATTTAGGTCCGTAACAACAATATCACCGATCTCTCCTGTAGCTACTGGGACGCCATCCTTCACGATCTCGCAGATCACTTCATCTTCATTAATATGATATCCTTCATGCCGCTCACATTCCCAGGCGATCTCTTTAAATTCGGTCGATCCATATACATCAAACACCTCTGCACGGAACGTTTTCTCGATATATGATCGTACCGGTTTTTCCAGATATTCCGAACTCGTAAAGATCAAACGCACGCTATCTATAGGTATACCGTCCCTCTCCATCTCTCTCGCCAGGCGGAAGAGATAATTAGGCATACTATATATGATAGTCGGTTTACGGGTTCTTATCTTTTGTATCGTTATGGATAGCGGATCGAATATCGAAAATGCTCTCAGGTTCAAAAAAGGAAAGAGCAAAGCGAATAAACGATTTTTTTTCTTTAGCGCCTGGTCGCCGTCAGTATCGATTATAGACACACGATCGCCAAAACGCATACCACATGCCCGTCGTGCTCGATATTTAACCCAGTATTTTTTCATGAACCATGAACGTCTATCAAAATATGTATAAAACGGTTCACCTGTCGAACCGCTGGAACGGCTTTTTAAGCATCTCCGCTTGTCATACAATGGATGCAAACATCTATCACGTACGACGGATTTGTCCACTATCGGCAGAGACGTAAGATCCCTCATGGTATGTACAACATCAGCATTGATGCCGTGCCTGTCATATAGCTCTTTATAGAACGGCACTTCCTGCACACAAAGCAGAAATTGTGCCCTTAATTTCTTGTTGCGCAATTCATCTAATTCCTCACGGGACGTATAAATGATGTTGTTCATAAATTGTTTTAATCTAGATCGTAAGCGGCATGTTTTAAACTTTTAGAATATTCTTGTAGCACTCTTCATATTTCCGGGCGATCATGCGCCATGAATAGTGCTCACGTATTTTATTTCTTGAAGCTATGCCCATTGCGCATCGCCTTTCCGGGTCATTCTTAAGTATTCTGATCGCTTGTGCCAACGCCTGATGGTCACCCGGTTCAACTAAAATCCCATTTTGTTCATCAACAAGGTCAGGAATACCGCCTTCGCGTGCACCGATTATCGGAAGCCCGCATGACATCGCCTCTGCGAACACGATACCAAAGGACTCCGCCAGAGAAGGTAACACGAATATATCGGCACTATTGTAGAGCGCCGGAAGGTATTTTCGCTCACAATATCCGTAAAACGTGACACGGTCTATGAGTCCTAACTTACTGCATAATCTTCGGAGTTCGGCTTCATAATTCCCGAGGCCTGCTATGGTCAATCTAATATTGGGATCATTTAAAACAGATAGCGCACGTAATATGTGTTGTATCCCCTTTCGCTCAATGAGGCGAGCTACACTGATCAACTGCAGGCTCGAAGTATCCCTCCCCCCGGATGGTCGTGGAGCAAAATGCTCGGTATTGATCCCATTCGGGATCACGTCCATTGCCTGTGACGGTGCTGTCTTATGGGCCGTCTCGCGCAAACTCTTACTCAATGCAACTACAGTATCAGCACGACGCCATACCATGCGCGTTATAGGCAGTAATAAGCAGTGCATGAATTGCAACATTTTATTATGGACATCATAGAGTGGGACATCTGACCCACGCAATGATACAACATACGGAACACGTCGATGAAGACCGGGCCATAACGCCAACAATCCTGTCGGAAAACTGAAGAAATAATGGATCACGTCATATTTATTGCTTGCGATCAAGCGTATAAAAACAAAAAAAGCAAAAAAGACATACGTGACCGCACCGCGAAACCCGCAGTCGTGTATCCCTTTTCGCAGGCTGAACACACGGTAGACGGTAAAACCTTCAAGCGCCTCTATTCTCTTCTGCCCTTTTATCCGTGAGGTTATAACATCGACGACATGCCCCATAGCCGCAAGTTCTTTCGCAATATTATACGTTGCGACTCCCGCACCGCCGCCCACTGGAGGGAATTCATAGTTGAGCATCAGTATTTTCAATGCATTGCGGGGAGACTTGGAATTAAGCCTCTTTTCTAAACCCTCTATTTCACTCTTTAAATTTTTCATTTTAATCTTATATTTGTTTTGGCTTGTAACCAGCTTCGCTACTCATTAACAACCATGAGTGAAGTTTGTGGAATACCGTCCATATCATCAGGGATCTCTTCCCCCATTAAGTATAGCAAGGTCGGTGCAATATCCCATATGTACATCTGCCCATTTAAAGACGCCTGCCGCCTGATGCCCTTCCCTGCAATTAAAAAGAAACCCTGATCTGTATGCGCGCCGGAACGTTTGTCAGGCAAATGATCACGCTCGATAAGCCCAACACGATCGGAACATATTTTAGTAATTGGAGACGTGCCGTTCCATTTTATCACGAGATCGGGAAAATCATGATCATGATCACCGCTATATTTTTCTCGTACTCGTATTACGTCACTGACCACACTATTACCGGTATCAGGGTCTTTAAGTTCGATGAATGCCTTTGCAATATCATCACTAACCGTGTTATATTCCGCGGGGTCTAGAAGCCCTGACGGCTCGCGTCCTTTCAGATTGAGTCTGATCGTTCCCGTATTATCTCCTGGGATGTCGAATGCGCGGCTTTTAGCCCAGGTTGAACCCATATTAAGAAACCGTCGCGTCAATCCATCCCATAATATTGTTGGGATCAATTTCTTTATAAACATAATTGTCTCAATTCTCACTAACTTTTCTATCGTCTCTAGCGAATACACGTCAGCAGCCGGCAAAAAACGCGGTTGCTTTTTTTTATCGTCATTCGAATAATAATATCCTAATTTCTTTAACACCGGCTGCACAAAATGTCTACCACTATAATTCGGCCCCATGCCCGTATTCGACCATACCGCAAGAACAGCGTCCGGATCGATCGCGCGGAACTCTGCGATCGCTGCATCGAATAGTTTATACACGTCCAATATGGGATCGCCGACATAGCGAGCGATATCCGGATCATGGTCAGGATGGTTTGTGTCGTGGATATGCCAAAAAAAGTGCGCCGCTAAATGAGTCTCGGCGCACGAAAGTAAACTGAATTCATATTTCTTTCGCGAGAGGATATCTTTCCAAATGCTGATCCTTTTCTTTGCCCCCTCGATCACTTTCTCGGCAAGTGCTTTCCATTCTTCCTTGGTCGCACATTTTCGCTGATAGTAATTCTTAAGAGGATGAGCGCCATACTTCTTATTGATCTCTTTGATCAACCCTTTCGGTGTCGACGATGTCGGCCACGCCTCAAAATCAAGGCCCCAACAAACGATCTGTAGTCCCTTCATATCCTCACACTTCGTCTCAGGCACATCCATAATCGCAATTGACTTGCCATTGTGATCGAGCGCGACCCAAAATGGTGTTCGGCCTGCCTCGCCTGCTCCTTTCTTGCGCACCTCATAGGTGCCTGACTTTAATTGCCTATGGCAAAATGCCATGCCGTGCTTGCCCGGTTTAACGCCGCAACTGATCGAAGACCATGTCGTACTACATGCAAGTTCGGCCGAGTTTGTGATGCGCGTGTATGCCCCCTGCTGCATGAGTGAAGCAATGGTCGGCAGATGCCCTTCACGCGCCCATTGTTCAATAAGCGAAGGCTCAGCTGCCTCAAGCCCGATCGCCATTATCCGTTTTCTCGTCATTTTATCGTGTCCTCAATCCTTCAAAAAAACCACGACACTGCGCTGTAATAACACGTGCATGGCCAGTAAGCACCATTTCACCAATAATATAAAGCCCTTTTAACGGGACCCCTATACAACAACATAATTTTTGGACTATGTTCGTATGCCGTTTTAATAACAATAAATAATTCTTTATCTTATTCCGTTCATACGCAGGTTTTGGGTCCCGCCCCATTTTCGTTCCTTTGTGGACAACTACCGCTGTGGGCATATAAAACGTTCTATACCCCATATCACGCGCACGCAAGCAAAGATCTGCATCTTCCCATCCATACGGGCTATAACTTTCATCAAAACCGCCTGCTGATTCAAAAAGATCTCTCCGGATGGCTATTGCAAATCCACCGCACGCGTCTCTATAACATGGCGTATCATGATGCCCTTCATCTTTTTGCCCGCGCCCTATATCATATATTAGACCTGTATAAAAATTGACGGATAATCCAACTGAACAAAATATTTTTGTATTCCAATCAACATACGCTTTCGCCGTAATGATGCCTATATCGGATCGGTCTTGAAATACACGCACTACATTACTAAAGTATTCGGGAGCCACCTCTACGTCATCATCTAAAAATATCAGGATCTCAGAATCGAAATTTTCTTTTGCGTAACGCCAGCCCATGTTCCGCCCCTTCGCCACCCCAACATTTTGTTTATTGCGAATAAGTGGGGTGTTTGGATATGTACTCGCGATCGCATCGGCCGACCCATCTGATGAATTATTATCGACCACAACGACAGATATATTCGAGCAGTCCGATGCGTATATCGATCTCAAACAAGATAAACAATCATCCTTCTTATTATAATTTAGGGTAACAACTGCGATCTTCTTATTATTTGTCATTGTGCTTGCACTTTATTTTGAGATTGCCACGCTGCATACGCATCACGCCATGACGGTGAGAGCATTTCCCGCTCGTGGCCCTTATTGACTGCAACACAAAAATGGCCGCATAATGCACATAACTTCTGCATCTCATCATGCATAGGATCATCTTTACCAGGGATCGTATCCCGAGCCAGCCCAAAGTTGAATATACGGTCTACATTCCCTGCGATCACGCAGTAATAATATCCCCGCGGCGTAAGCCCCATGCCAAGCCCCTGCATGATCCAACACCCATTGCGGAAATCGCTGTTCTTGTGATCAGGCTCGTCGACCGGCGCAACGCTAAAAACATCAAAATCGCGATCTGCATTAGAAGTCTTAGCGGTATTCTCAACAAGGACGGTATGCGGAAGGTTCTTTAGCATTTCCCGCGTA
This sequence comes from Candidatus Omnitrophota bacterium, assembly GCA_016928875.1. Taxonomy (GTDB): domain Bacteria; phylum Omnitrophota; class Omnitrophia; order JAHJGZ01; family JAFGJY01; genus JAFGJY01. The sequence goes on from JAFGJY010000089.1 coordinate 23,062, forward strand.
TGTTCTGTATATCCGTTTGAAATAACTGTAATGCGCATATAAGGCAGATGTGTCTTTTTGTATTCTCTTAGCATATCTATTATTTCGCGGAACTGGGGATGCAATGTCGGCTCGCCGCCCAATATCCGAATGCCACTCCATCTGTAGTTTGATCGCACACTTTCGTTTATTAACTGTTGTATCTGCTCCAGGGAAATGCGTTCATCTGACGGCGCTTTATCGATCGATCGATTACACCCCGCACATTTCAAAGTACACGTGTAATTGAGATCGATCTCAAGCAATGTCCTACTACGTGAAAATCGCGGTCCCATGACTCGTGTTACACCATTTGAAACCCGCCACAATTCATATGCCCTAAACAATCTGTCTGTATGATTACGCAGCCATACCGGTAGTATTCTGCGACGACGTTCATATCGCCACCACAACGGTGATCTAAAATAATAATACATTTTCGTAAGATCCATGGTAAATGGTAATGAACTAACTTTGTAACATCTTATAAATAAAAGACTTATGACTCTTTGTGAAATCCTGTCTGGCCTTGCATTACCCTACATCATATGTTACCCTTTGGTATTACGTACGTTAACCATCAAAAAACATTTCACTTTAGCCGATAATATATCATTACCACAACACTCAAAGGAATAGTTTACCTATGGAAGAATGGATCAAGAAAAATAAAGGCATTGTGATTGTAGTCAGTATTAAATTTCTCTGCGTAATAATAGCTGCCGCTGCGTATGTCTGTTTCGGTCATACGCTGATCAGAGCCATGTACGAAGAACATGCTGTTGGTTTCCTTAATAACCTCATTGAGCATGATGGCGCCCACCAATTGGCCTATTATTACGCAAAAGCTGACCATATATTCAAACTTGGTGTGATCACATTCATAGTGATCGGCCTATTAGTCATTTCAACGTACAAACTGGTTCTTGCACATGCTAAAACTATGTTCAAACTCCTTGTGATCAATCTTAGTATCACTGTTGTCTTCTTTGAATGTCTGACGGGCCTGCTTTTCGCCGTACCCGCATTATCTAATAACCTGCTCCATGATTTTATGTGCAGCCTTTACAGAAATGGCAACATCGCCATGCCGCAATATGAAGATCAAATGGCCATCTATGATAATGAACTTTTATATACGCTTAAACCAAACACTGAATTTGTATTCTCTAACCCTGAATTTAAAACCGCGTATACAACTAATAGCTTAGGGCTTAGGGACGATGAAGCATCATTACATAAGCCAGAGATCATATGCCTCGGCGATTCATATACTATGGGATGGGGTGTAGAACAGGATGAAACGTTCGCTCAACGACTCGAACAAATGAGCAACAAAAAAGTCCTCAATGCGGGTATTTCATCGTATGGAACAGTGCGTGAGATGAAATTATTAAACCGGCTCGACACATCCAATCTCGAATATCTGATCATCCAATATGACGGTAATGATTACAATGAAAACAACACCTTCTACCAAATGAAAAACGTATTAAATATAATGAGTCTTAATAACTACAATTCCGTTAAGGATGAATATTCTGAACGGCTTCGCTATTATCCGGGCAAATATTTCATATTTGCGCTTACATCGATCTTTGCGAGTATAACAAACATGTCCGGGGAAAAACCTGATCACTCCTTCGGTGTGCCGAATACAGCAAAAAAAGCCGATGAATCAAAAGTATTTATAAACGCGATCATGCATGCAACCGATGTCGATCCTTCCAATATAAAGATAATCATGACCGGCCGTAAAAATTTCTTGGATGCAGCACAGAGCACGATAGCATCCGGTGACTATCCTCTCTATATTCAAAATATCGTTTTTGTTCCTTTCCCAGATGCAAAAACTCAACGCGATCACTATTTCACGATCGATGGCCATCTTAACGCCCGCGGCCATAATGGATTGGCTTACAAGCTATCAAACACACTAAACTAATTAACCTTCGCATAAATAAAACCATCTAAAATTAAATACGTGTTGGAACTCTAAACCGACACATCGCAACCTGTCATTCCAACCACTGCGAGAGATCCCGCCCAATGAGCGATTGCAATTTTATAATATCGTCATGAAATATATTTATAAGACGCTGACGCGTTCTTTGCGGAAACTCGATTTTTCTTTTTTTTGCCATAACAAAGTATTTACTTATCGTATCACGCGTTTTTCTCGATAGGATCGGCCTCAAGAGATCTCTTAGGCCATGTGATTTTGTCCAAATCAATCGCAATAACGGATTTTCAATGACGCCCGACACATTAAACTTTTCTCTCATGTCAGGAACAAAAGATTCTTCTACATTGAGGAACCGAAAAATATCTCTTAATACCATCTCTGGCGTTGCAATAAAATCATCGAATAAGTGAATAGACAGCTGTTCTTTTTTAAAAAGACGTAAATACACTGCCAATTGCGCACCATAAAAAGCGCTATATAAATACGTATTTAACATCCATCCTTCCTCTATGCGGCGCTTCTCATCGTCAAGTGCCTCCTCAAGGGTCCGGCACGGTTCGTAACCATCACGAATTGCCATGCTAAATGAGGAAAATACCCGTTCTATAGGATTACGCAAAATACAAATGAGTTTTACGTCCGGAATGGTTTTCTGTATTCGTTCTGCCGTACCCGGAACCCATAAATACGTCGGTGAATTCTCTCCTATAGCACGCTCATGAGATACACCCTCAAACAATGCATGATAGTCTGCTTCTTTCCAAATCACATCATTATTAAATAGTTCCGCCCGCGGTCCGTTAAATGCCGGCTTTTTTCCGCCAAACGTAAAATAGTGAGTTTCTTTCACCGGCGCCATATAAATGTCCGGATGTTGCGCGAGATAATGATACAAAGAAGTCGTGCCTGACTTTCCCGCGCCGATAATCAGAAATGTAGGTACTCGTTTTTTCACATTATTTCCCTTGATAGACAAGAGGGGCAGATCTGACGATAACAACGCGTATTCTCCTTCTTCCTCGCCGTTTCATAAAATCACTGGCAAAATCATCCCAGGCCCGGATCACCGTAGCGTTCTTGAACGAGCGTTGCAGCTCCTCATCCCGCAAAACCGACGATATGACGCTGAATCGCACGCTGAATTTCCGCAGCATCTTTACTATGTTAAATACACGTTCGGGGAGACAGAGCATCTCCTTAGTCGAAAAATGAGCGAGCCGGCGCTTGAGACGCTGCATGAAGGGTTGTTTTGTAGAAAAGAGTTCATGCCCACCCATCCCGTCTCTGCATTCTGCCAAAACCACCTTTTCCGTAGCAGTACCATAATGGAAAAGCGGCCAAAAGGCACGGTCCATAGCAAGGTTCACAGTACGGTCGCATGGGTAGGTATCGATGATAAGCAGATCAACTGCACGCGGCAACTTCACGCTATGATGAGACCGTACATATTTAACCGCCTCTTTGAAACTCGACTCTGGATCACCGCAAAAAAGTTCTACGATCTCTCTTTTACTGTTTATGATGACGTTCGCTGATAGATCAAGCCCGACCATCCCCGCGATCTCGTTTATGGTCGCGCGAAATTCGGTTTCTATCTTTCCCGCGCGCTGCTTACACCCCCGGCATTCATCATGTAATGCCCGGATCGTTTCGTATCCGCACACGCCCGGAGCGACTATCTTGTTCCCGCCCGAGAACCCCGCTGCCGGATGCGGTACAACACAGCTTACGCCGATCCTAAGATCAGCCTCATAGACATGTTTGTTGACGCTCACGGGTATGCCGTTAGAAGAAATACCCAACTGAACGCAATCATTACGACAGTCATGCGGGATGACCTTAAAACGCTCATGCATCGCCTCCCCGATCTTACTGCGCATCATCGTTTCGCTATCAGGCGCATGTGTTCCATGCGATACGACAAAAAAGATGTTCTCATCGCGTATCCCCGTATCATGCAAACACGTCACAATATGCGTCACGATCACATTGGCCGGCGTCGGACGACTGGAGTCATCCACGATGATGCACGCACTTTTTTTATTACACGCACTCGCCATAACCTTATCGCTGAGACGCACGATAATATCTTCGGTCGCTAATCGCTGTTTCGTCAAATTCCCCACGACAGTAACATCCCACGTCTTAGGCAGATCAAGGATTGTAGCAATATCTTTATCCGCATCAGAATAAACGTAATTATACTGCACGATTCCTCTCTCTCAATCTCCCATATAATGATGCATAATCTCTTCGCACTTTATTTGTCAATTCATTGGACAGATCATGCAATAATGAACGCACCGTGGCTCTGTCAGAATACAACGCATCGATATGAGACATCAACATATCGTAATGGTCCGCGTCAAGACGGGGTATCGGCTTTATTGGGTAGTCGAACGACGCAAACATACCATCGATCTTGATCGTTTGCGGTGATATCGGCACCACCGGAGTATGGGCAAGGATCGAAAAGATCGCTGCATGATACCTATCGGTGACAACCAGATCAAAGTATGCCATTAGATCTTTCATTTCCGGATAATCGTACATTCTCGACAATGTCTTAAAGCGGCATTTCCCGCTTAATCCCTGTGCTATGTTATTATCATGAGCAATACAAGTACTGAGGACCCAGATCTGTTTCGTATAGCGCTTCCCTACCTCCTCTACCGCGCGACTCCATAATTCAAGGTCTTGCGCACGATCGCCACGAATTATGAAAGCAATGTCTCCTTTTTCAACCCCCTCTCGCTCAGCGATGACCGCAACATCTTCATGGGGAATATACGGTGCCGCAAAGGCGGAATCGCACGATGCGATGACCTTTTCCTGTGAAATCCCAAGTTCGATAAGCCGCTCCGAAGACCACGGCTCTCTTGTAACATGCATATCGAATAATGAATACACCGCTTTTATGACATTACGCGCTACAGGATGGCTTACGTCAACCGTCTGATTCAGCGAAATAACAGGTTTCCCTATTCTCTTAGCCAGATAGCACTCGAAAAGGCCTGTGACCATGTAATGCCGTAATCGATCTGATAGTAGACCTGCACCATTGTAAACAGCAACATCGGCAGCTTTAACAGCCTCGATAAAACGGCGCGCAAAATGTGCACGAAATACGAGTGGTAAGATCGTCTCGAACAATCCGCGGCTGTATTTCTTGCGGAACACGTTCTCAAACGCATTCATAATCGGACTATTAAGTACATATTTGGAATTTAATATTTTCACTATCGCTGTCTCAACTGCGATACGTACGTTACTATAATTTAGAATGCGATCCGCGAAACGATCAAAAGACTTTAGCACATCCTCGGGTGTCGCCTGTTTCGGCAATACACTGATATTGATGTATGGAAACACCTTCCAGCCTGCCGAACGGATTTCACCATGCATCTGCTCACGCAGGAGCACCAAAGTTCCTTCTGTGAGTGCGCGGTCGCCGAGATTTATCAGGCTCTGTCGCAATCCCGTACGATCGCTTAAAATAATATATTTCTTTTTCATTGAATTGATAACGTTGTATGGACAGGCATGAACAAAATAAATATTTTTCTATTCGGCAAGCAATTTCTGATAGATATCAATATGCGCGTTCAGAGCGGTATTCATCTCGAAGGTCTTGGCTATCTCTCTTTGTCCTTCATCGCCAAGCCCCCTCCATCTATCGTTCTCCAAAAGGTAGCGTAGGCCTGCATCAAAATCATCACCAACCGCCCTATACCCATACTTTGAGGCATATTCATTAGGATCAACATAACTCAATAATGCACATTTATGTGCCAATGCCTCAATAAAAGCATTTGGCAGACCCTCACGTACCGCTGTGTTTACTAGGATCCAACTCTGTGACAAAAGCTCTGAAACCTTGTCTGAATTAAATTGATCGATAAAACCCAATATTTCCAGGTTTTTTAAATATCTATATTTCCCCACTAAATACCTTTCCCATTTTTTATCCCGCGACGTACCTGCCAATAGAAATCTAACATGCGGGAATTTCTCGGCCAATTGCAGAAAAAGCTCAGGTCTCTTCCGTCTATCAAGACGTGCAAGATAGCATACCGTGGGCGTATTCGCCTTTTTGATCATATTTGGCAATAAAACAGGTGTAGGTAAAAACACCGGGGCCTCTTTTAGTTTATATACACGCATGGATTTTTCGCATAAACATTCAGCGGCACAATACAAGCCGTCAAACTTCTGTAACGAACGATCTATAATAAAGTTATTCTCGAATATGCGGTTCAAAAGCACCTGTACTTTGCTCAGCGAATGGTCTTTATATTCGATATACCAATCTTCACTATCACGGGGATCTCTGAATGTTACGATGTGTTTCTTGCGTGGCCTAGCAATATGCGCCAGAACTGAGATTAACGATGGTTCTTCGGAATGATAAATATCAGCATCGATCGTCTTCGCGTATTTAATTACCGCGAGCAGATCGTACGGCTTGAATCCGGAGACCTTAATACCATCGAGCTCTTCATATTCATTCTGCCCTACGCGTCGTGGTACGATCGCGTACACATCGATACCGCGCTGAACGAGTTCCCGCCCGATCGTACGCGTCGCACGGCCGAATCCGCCATACTTCCCCCATGCAAATATCTCGGTACACAAAAAGCATATTTTCATATAGTAATGGTCTTCCTATGTAACATGATACTTAATGCGATCGATAAAATCGCTATGTTGTTTAAGAGCTTCGGCACATTTTTGCGCAACATGTGGGGCAGTGTCCCGCACCCATTGTTCCTGTATTTCTTCACACGTACGTTTAAATCCTGTTATATCAAACCCCTCCATGAGCGTATTCTGATAGCACTGCGTAACACCGAATTCCTTAAGCAAACTATATATTTTACTTTGGTCAATGCTCTGCGGCATGAATGGCTCGGTAGCAACGAATGGAATATTGTTCTTAAGACACATGACAGAACAATGGAATCGATCCGTTATACAAAAACTCAGTTTCTTAAAGAATGCAGCCCATTCATAGGGATCAACGCTGTGCCCTATGTTATAATCAGCAAACCTATTAAACATGTTGAAATTAAGTATGATATACCCCTTATCTCTATAATGTGTTGCGATATTAGCTGAAAACATAGGCTGACCGTATAATAAAAGCCCTAATATTGGTCTATCACCTGCTATCCCATATTTACGCAAGATATCATCATCGTATTCGGGATACTCATACATGAACGCCGGATCGGCTATTCTTGAGACAGGGACCTCTTTATCGACCTTCGCTTCAAGCATCATTGTCATAGTGATATCATCGCGCACACTGATCAACTTATATGAGCTCAATATTCGTCGTACCTGATCTTTATATTTACGGAAAATAGTAAGGTCTGAACGATGGCCTGATATTGCATAAGCGATCTTTATTGCACTAATATCGCTTGCTAACCAATAAATATTCGGAAAGCGAGGGACAAACCACTTTGTCGAAAAATCCCACAGCACTTTTGCTACTATAAGGGCATCATATGCACGTGAATGCATCTCACGTATATGTGACTCATATGTGCCGGTTACCGGGAAATTATCGATCAACAGATTGTCATACTCAAAGTCAATTATCTTCTTGTATCTTCTCAGATTATAGAACGGTATTTTCATATTAGGCTTCATTGCCCGCAGGATCTCATATCCATACCGATGTATAGATAAATGCCTGATGAAACGGACATCATAGTCGGGGGAACATCTTGCAAGCATGCGATTCAAAGCATTATTGAATATGCTCGACCCATGATTAGCATCAACGGTCGTAAGTACGCCTATTTTTTTCATTACAGTTCTCGTAATAATTATTTTTTAAATAACGACTTCCACAAAAGGCGTGAATATCGTGCATTGATCAGCCCGGCGGGGAGTTGTTCATAGGTACGCGCATCTGTGCCTGCGCGTGGCTGGAATTTATATATTTCGACAAAATCAAAAGGCATTCTCTCTATCAACGCCTCGGTAGCTTTAAAATCGGCATCTGTTTCACCGGGGAAACCCACCATTATCTGTGAACGTACCTTAAGATGCGGATACCGTTCCTTCAACAGCAAAATAGCATCTACGTATTCTTTTACTCCATGACTTCTTCGCATGCGTGCTAAAACTGAATCGCTGCCTGCTTCGATCGCTGAACAGAGTGTCGTGATCTTTCCGCTCTTGAGAACATCCAGCAAACCCGGAAGCATCTCAATAAGATACTTTGGATGTAAATTACGCAGCATGATCTCATAATCACCCTCGCGGCGTATCATTTCACGTAACAGATCCACTAATGTATGCCCTTCGTCTCGCCCGTATGCTCCGACATCCGTCCCGATTAAAAATATCTTTTTGTACCCTTGGCGCAATCCGTTCTCAAACTCATTGATCACCTTATCGATCGGCTTACTCTGAAGGTGTTTGCGTGATAACTTGACCGCACAAAACGAGCAGCTGCTCATACACCCGCTTGATACTTTGATCGGGAAAACTCCCTTTGTATAAACGCCCGTATCACGGTTACCTCTTTTCATGTCAAGTATCTTTTTTATCACTTTTGAAAATGTGGTAAACTCCAGCATGAATTCGACAAGATACTCCATTTTTGCCATTATGTTTTTATACGGATCATCTTTATAGAGGTCTGATCTGTCATTTATCCGATCGGAATAACGATTAGCAGTGACCCGCGTACAGACTTCCGTCTCTTGTAATAATTCTTTGACATTCGGCAGTAAATCACTTTGATCCGGCAAATATTTTCGTTCTATAAGCGAACTGTTGATCTTAGGCAAGCACCCCCAAACATAAATTTTTGCATCTTTTTTCTTCAATAAAGCCAGCTCCTTAATAATGCTCATCGAATACCTTTCAGCCTCATTCGTAAGCCCGCACGCATTAAACAATATCAGATCAGCCGCCTGGGCATTAGATGCCAGTTCCCATCCTTGCGCATGCATCTGTTCCTCGACATACGCACAGTCTAAGCGGTTTTCGGGACAACCGTTCGTAAATATATACACTGATCTATTATTCATTTAGCCCACCGTTCCAGTGTTCGATCCTAATAGGTTTTCATAAAGTGTAATATGTTGGGTAATAACTATATCCAAAGACACGTGCTTATTTACAAACTCATATCCGCGTTCTCCGCATACCCTCCACCTATCATCGTCTAACAGATAACGTATTCCCGCAGAATAGTCTTCATTATCAACGACTTTTCCGAATCGCGATGTGAAGCCGTCGGGATCCACAGAACTTACTATCGCGCACCTATGCGCGGCTGCTTCTTCAAATGAAATAGGTAACGCTTCCTTCGCCGATGTATTTACCATTATCCAACTTTTACTCAATATTTTCGTAAGCCTATCTGAAGTGAACTGATCGATAAAACCTGTCATTTCGAGATTCGGCACATGCTTGTATTTATTTCTTATCCGCGCATCTACTTCTTTATCCTGTGCACTGCCGGTAGCAATAAAATTAATATCTGGCATCTTTGCCGCAAGCTGCAGAAACAGTTCCGGCCGTTTGACGCGATCCCATCGTCCGATAAAGCACACTGTTGGAGTAGCGGATTTCTGAACGAATTCCGGCACCTCAACCGGATTAGGCATGAATCGAGGCGCACGATCAAGTTTGTATTTTTTATGTGCTTTATTGATCACGAGATCTGCCGCCGCACACAGTGCGTCTGCCTTTTTTACACATCCGCGTACGATCGGATTGTCCTCAAAAAGTATGTTTGACAGCACCTGTAATTTATTGCGTGATGGATGAGTAAGCTCGGTGAGCCAATCGCTCAACACTCTTGTGTCTTGAAATGTGACCACATGCTTTTTCTCAGGCATCGACCGCATCGCTAAATATGTCGCGAATGATGGCTCTTGCGAATGATATATATCTGCATCACACTCTTTAAAGATCGTACGCGCATAGAATGGATCGTGCCGCGGATAGCTATACACCGTAAAATTATCGAGCACCTCGACTTCTTTTTGATCTCGTCGTCGAGGCACCACCACACAAACATCGAGTCCGCGCGTTTTCAGCGAGCGCGCTATAGTACGTGTCGCGCTGCCAAAACCACCCATCTTGCCCCACGCGAATATTTCCACACAGATCAAACAAACTTTCATGGCTTTATCACTCTCTGCTTCGGTTTATCGATAAGTTCAAGAACTCCGCCAACTAGCGATAAGATCGCGTTTTTGAGTAATATTAAGAATGAGAATGACAGCGCCAATGCCGGCACAATACCGAACTGCTCCATCATCACCACAAGGCTCGCTTCGCGAACACCTAAATTGCCGATCGAGATAGGCAGCATACCCAAAACTATTACCACAGACCGAATCCATGCCATGTCACTATATGAAACAGATATTGAAACAGCATGCGCCATAATAAGGAGTACGCCAATGCCGAGAAACTGTCTAACGACCGAATTGCCCAGTATATGAAGATGCGTTCGCAGGGGCAATTCATGCAACCGGGTAACGATCGTAAAGAGCTTTTCGATCTTCACTCGAATAAAATGCGGCAGAAAGCCGATGTTTGCAACAAGCAGCTTGGCAACCCCAAGCATCCTCTCGCTAAAAGCACTGCAATACAGGGCAATGAATATCACACTTATTCCGATCAGTATCCATACTGTGGTATAAAGTGCATTGCTGAGCAAATACGGGATCATAAATATGGCCCCAACGATGAAAACACTGCCTAATTCTATAAATCGGTTAAGAACGATGCTGATAAACAACTCTGCCGGTCGTTTTATATACTGTTGCATCTTGACCCACTTTACTGCGCCACCGGCTAAATAACCCGGTAAGAACGAGGAATAAAATGTCGTGATAAGATTTATTTTCAGGATCGTGACTGTTGGCAAGTCTATGGCAAACGGAAGGTTCAACACCCTGAACTGAAGCGCTGCTAAGTAACAACAAATAAGGTGTAATATGAACGCTATACTATAAAGAACAAGGTCAGTCGTTCGTAAGGTTAGCCAAATATCAGCAAAGGGAACTTTGGTGAAAAGATACCATAGCAACCCACCCGATATCAGGATCTTGACCACATACGACAGTGCCTTTTTATATTTCATGATTTTCCGTGCTTTTTAGCGCTGTGATAGACTCTTAAATATTTCTCACAAACAATATCCCAGCTAAACATCTTCTCTAATCGTTCACGAGCTTTTTTGCCAAGGGCAGTCCGCAATGCATCATCCTCTATCAATTTCACTAAAGCTCTTCTAATTTCATCACTGCTCAGCGGTTGGACAAGGAGTGCCGCATCGCCTACAACTTCGGCACAGCCTGTGCCGCGCGTCGTTATTATCGCCATCTCTGCTGACATTGCTTCCAGGAGAACGATCGGAAAGTTTTCCATTGATGATGTGAAAACAAATATGCTCGACGTTTCGTATAATTCCTTTAATGTGGGGCCCTTATTATCAAGATGCCCCCAAAACGTAACAGCAACACCGTGTTTTTGTGCAAGGGCTTTGAGATCCTCTAAATATGGTCCATCACCGACAATATTAACTGCATGATCGATCGGAAGTGAAGAAAGCGCCCGTATCAAGAACTGCACCCCCTTGCGTTCGAACATTCTGGTAACGACAAGAATGCTTTTTTCTTTCTTCACCTGCGGTGAATATTTGTCTATATATATGCCGTTATTAATAACTTCTGTTCTGGCTTTTTTATGATGTGACACTACGAGCGTACGCAATCCGTTACTCGGACACACGATCAGGTCTACAGAGCGCACTATTATCTGCCATAGCGGATATAAGATCATATGCAGGACCTTAAATCGGTCAGGATTATACCCCGGGACATCAGAACCATGAGTGGTCACGACAACCGGCACGCGTGTGAGCAACGTCAGCATAAACGATATTATTCCATCCGGATAGATAAAATGCGTGTTAATAATATCATATTTCTTTGTCTTCATAAGTTTCAGCGCGCATGGAATAGCACACAGCACATACGGTATCATCTCAAACGGCGAACACACCGCTATATTCTTACGTGCCACCATGATCCTATGCAATCGCACACCATTGACCGTCTCTTCTTTTTTTAGGCCATGACATCCCATGGTGACTATATCAATACTATGCCCTCGTCGCGTCAATTCTGTTGATAGATCGTGCACCACTTTTGCCCCGCCACCGCCTAATGGCGGGAATTCATAGCAAAGTATCAGTATATTCACTATTTATCCCCTGTTTCTTTTTTTAAATGCAAGACAAGATCATCGTTACATGATGGAAACAGCAATGATATCTTTTGACCAACGACCTCTGTTTGAAACGGGATCGTGCTCCCATCTGAAGGGAAATACCAACACGCATCGTAGCTCCCATCCATTAGCTCTTTAAACACAACTGACGCCTGTTGTGGCCCATACGAATACCCGGCTGCACCGTTGGGTGACTCTAAATAAATGACCGCCTGATCACGTGATTCAAGCGCATAGGTATGAGTCGCCGGATGCCCAATGACTATGTTCTCTCGAAGCTGCAATGATCCGTAATCACGGATAGTATCTACAAATTTTTTAAAGTTATAAAAATATCGTTCGGTAATTGTATTGAATCTGTATACCGGGATCACCCATCCGAATATATTGTTTTCATGCCCGATCTTTCTAAACCCCGCATCACCAAGACCAAAAATTGTATGTATGTCACGTATAGCAAGGGCATCTGCGTAAGCCCCCGCGCTTTGGACCCCCGCCATGAACATGCGCCACCAGTATTTACGGCCGCGCACCTGATATTCATGCTCTGACGTTATTTCCAAGTTTTTTTCACCCCAGAAATAACATCGCTCTTTTTTTTGATAATTCCAATCTATGTTTCTAACAGAAATCGTGGGTTTTTTATACGCTCTGCTTGTATCGCTATGTTCATCGTACCGTCCGAGGTCTTTTACTATAAGATCGAGCTTATCATACGCCAATGTAAAGCCACCGAGTTTCTGCCCTCCTTCATCATTAAGCGTAAGGAGAACATCGATATTATGCTCTCCTTCCCATGCATTGATCTCGTTTACGATCTCCTTGACCCATTCCTGATCAGCACCTGTACCATTCCCGAGTTCATTCATAATATCATAAAAAACATTCCCCAAATCTGCAGTCGCATCCAGTATCTTGCGCACATACGCCTTTTGATGGGATAATAATGTTGGATTTGACATGGTAACAAACTCCTGTGGCCCCGCATGAAGCGACAGTTCCGGATTTACATTGTTGTGCGGATTATAGTAGCACCTATCCCAGTTCTTCTTCCACGTCACCGCTTGCCACATCTGCAAGTGAACGACAATACCATTCTCTTTCAATAGTAAGCACGCGAGCCGCAGCGCTTCAAAATAACGTTCGTTCATGCGATCAAGATCGAATTTGTCCGGCTGGGTTAGATCACTTTCAAATAAATTGAACGCCGCTCCTTCCACGATAAAGTGTGGCGGATAGGAGCGCACATGAGACATACCGTACTTGCGGGCCCACGTGGCCCAGTCACAGACATCGTTCCCGTTCCCTCGCGGAAGATACGTTAAAATATTTTGGGGACTTGGCCCGTACGCGAAACAGGGCGCACCTTCATAATACAAAAGTGGCCTTCCGGCATCGTTATCTCTGATCTCGAGACTTTGAGAAAAACATATAGCACCGATCATACAATTAGAAATAAGAAAAGCAACGACCGTTCTACCTAAACGATTCATGACAACTCCTTTTCTATCGCACCATACAACAAGTGGACTGAGTCCCGAAGACATGCATAAACATGATGTTCTTCAATAAATGCAACGGCATTATGAGTGATGCGCCGTTGCAGTTCTTTATCCTCGATAAGCGCAAGCATGCCCCGCGAGAACTCTTCCGAACGCGGTTCTGCCAAATAGGCGATATCAGTGGTAACGACTTGTGTATGAGTGTAGAGATTGGTCGCTAATACCGGAATACCGGAATGAAGATATGTATAGATCTTCATCGGAGTATTGTCTCCATGCACCCTCGATGAGACCAAGATATCTGCCTGCTGCATATAGCCCTGTACTTGATCTGTCGGTTTGGGGCCCAAGAAAAAAACGCTCTCCTCACACCCCAATGACTGCGCGAGACTTCTGTACTTGGATATATCATCGGGACGTCCTCCTATGATGACGAGTGCAAGACATCGTTCCTTTCTCGCCAACGCAAAGCTCTGTATCAAGAGGTCTATCCCCTGATAACTCTCAAGATTACCAATGTACATGATGATAGGAGCATTTATCGAATGAACGGTCCGTATATCCATCAGGCCGTCATGGGTATCATTATCATGTAAAAGCGAAATATCTTGCCATAGCGATATCCAACGCGCACCTAGCTTCCGTGCTTCCTGGCCTAAAGCCTTGCATACCGGTGCGACAGCTATCGCTTTTTTTATCGGGATAGATTCCAGATAACGAAAGATCCCCTCAAAAGGCCGTAAATATTTATATTTATCTACCAACTGACGTGATAACAATGAATCCATATCATAAACAAATGGCACCCTGAATAAGGATCCTACGAGCAAAGCGATGAATGAAGCCTCTTCCATCGCGTGTATAATGTCGTATTCATTTCTGCGCATGAGCTTGATCGTCTTGTAACACAGCAGCATATCACATAAAACTTTTTTCCATGAGAACCCCGGCCTTATATTTGTCAAATATCGTGAATGAAATATCCTGTACAAACGTACATTGGGATATGACATGTCCAGGCCTTCATGGAATGCAAGCACATCTACAGAATCCCCGCGCTCGCTCATGGCCCTGATCGCCAGATGAGCATCGATGGGAGATCCTCGCTCCTGGTAAAACGGTTGTGGAAGCAAAAAAAGGATTTTCATGTATCTCTCCTCGATTTAGAAAAAACGTCTATGCCATACTGCAAGATTAATAAGTGCCCATAACACATGGTTATAATTGGCTCTCTTGGAAATGTGCTCGCTCATAATATGCTCAAGATAGTTCATATCGAGAACGCTTTTTAACAGTGGGGAATTACGCAATGTTTCATACATATAGTCACGAAGGCCTTCACGCAGCCAATTCTTCGAAGGGAAACTATAGCCTTGTTTGCCGCGCCAGACTATCTTATCGGGCAAAAGCCCTTCCAATGCTTTTCTGAAAATATATTTTGTAGTAAAACCCTTGAGCTTCATATCCCCCGGTATCGATGCTGCACATTCAACAACGCGATGGTCAAGGAACGGTACGCGTACTTCTAGGGCATACGCCATGCTCATCTTATCAACTTTCATTAATATACTGTCGGTCATGGTAAATCGCACATCGATAAACGACTCCTGTGCTGATCTATTTTCAGAGTTGCATCGTTCCGCAACCTTACGGACCAGATCGAGCCCGTCCATCACAACAGAATCTTTAATGGACTTATTGAATAATGCGCGTTCCATACGCTCATTCATGAAATACTGCCATTTCATATGATAGCCATGGTCAGGCAGTTCAGCTCCTTCCATGAAGCGCTTCATAATGTTAACAAGGCCCTTCTTCTCAGGCCTGTCCGGTAATGCCCCGATAAGCGGCGCTATGAGTTTATGCCTGATAAACGACGGGATAAGGCAATAATAATTGTTATAAAATTTGCTTGCTTTAAAACGGTCATAGCCAAGAAATATCTCATCCCCGCCTTCACCGCTAAGGCACACGGTGATATCCTGCCGAGCCCGTTTACTGATCATACGATATGGTATGGTCGATAAGTCGGTCATCGGCTCATCGAGGGACCATAGAGTATCCTCGATATCGTTGGCCGTTATGTGTTCGATCATGAGAACATTGTGTTCCGCGCCGAAATGACGAGCGACAAGTTCTGCATAATCCAGCTCACTATAGGTCTTGTCCGGATAGCCGATAGAATATGTCCTGATCGGTGTATTAATATGCTTTCTCATGAAGGCAAGTATGGTGCTGGAATCAAGGCCTCCCGAAAGGAACATCCCCAGCGGAACGTCACTTAAAAGCCGCAGCCGCACTGCCGATTCAATGACATCACGCAATTTTTCTACGTACGCATTTTCATCCTTTTCCCTTTTTTCTTCAAAAGAAAGTTCCCAATATTGATGTATCGTAAATGACGCATCTTTAAAGATAAGATAATGACCTGGCTGTAACTTATAAATATTCTCGAACATAGTGCGCGGGCCGGGCACGAACTCATACCCCAAATAATAATACAAAGATTGATGATCTACCTTCTTTTTAACGCGATCGCTCTTTAAGATCGATTTTATTTCTGACCCGAATACGAACGCCTTGCCATCCCAGTAATAATAAAGCGGCTTAATACCGATCCTATCCCGCGCTATAAAAAGCTCCTTGGTCTTAAGATCTAATAGTGCAAACGTGAACATGCCATTAAAATGATGTACGCAATCATGTCCCCACTCTTCAAAAGCATGCATCAGCGCCTCTGTATCAGTTGTGCTGTAAAATGTATGCCCTTTTTGTTCCAGTTCTTTTTTGAGCGCCGGGTAATTGTATATCTCCCCGTTATACACCACACACTTAGAGCGGTCTTCATTAAAGATCGGCTGATCGCCCTTTTCGGACAGGTCGAGAATACTAAGCCGTCTGTTGCCGATCGAAAATCCGTGGCCGATGTAACAACCGTCCGAATCAGGGCCGCGATGTGCGATCACATCGGTCATTTCCTTAATAAGACCCGGATCTTCATAGTTATAACCACATATCCCGCACATTATGATGTCTCCCTCTCCAGCACATTATCTACCTCTGCCGCTAGACTCACTACCTCGTTCTTTGTGGCAGCGCTCAGGCCGCTCATGTACCATAGCATGATACTTGTAGCAACAATGACAACCTCTGATGCCCTGATAATAAGTGCCGTCGAAAGCGCCTCCGCAGCAGTTAAGCCGTGAGATGTAAATATGGCAACGTATAATCCCTCCCTGACACCGACCGATGAAAATGATATCGGCAATCTCTCTAATAGCGATATCAAGGGGACAACGCCAAGCACTGCTAAGTAAGAAAATTCATGCCCTATTGCCCGCAAAGAAAAGAACGCCGCCGTGCCATACAGCGTTTTTTCCGCGACCGAGGCAAGAAAATAAATGAAGACGAGCCGTTTCGCCTGATGCACCTGGAAAAGGACTGTAAAAAAAGCTTTCACCTTATGTTTCAAGGACTCCGGAATGAATGGAATACGGACCTTTACAATTGCACTATATTTAACAAGATCAAGCGATAGCAGCACTAGTATGCACAAGGCGAGAAAGCACGTTAGGCCGGCACCCCACCAGTTCATATTATTTCCCGGGAATACAACAGGAATGCTAAATGGCAAAAGGAGAGAAATTATACCGAACGATGAAACCATACCTATGGTGCGCTCAACAATGATCGATGATAATACGCTCGGAATATCACCCGCTTTGTGTTTGACCATAAAGTATGTTTTGTACGAATCGATCCCGATCGTCGAAGGTAAAAAAAAGCTAAACCCACGGCCGGTAAAATACGCGATCACCGGCATTCTTACCGGCACGCGGATCCCGAACGCATACAGCAGTATATTCCATTTACTCCCCATCACTGCCAGATCGAGAATACACGTGAGAAGCACCAGGACCGCAAAGCCCCAAGAGACCCCAGAAAATACATCTACGAGTTCTCTGAAATCTACCAACCGGACAAGCAAGTAGATGAGCACACACAAAAATAGCGTGCGTACAATAAAACTCAAACGTTTCTTTTTATGTTTTTGCATGATTTGATCTAACGACGTGTAAAGATCACTTTTGCGGGATTACCCTGAACGATCGAATTATCAGGGATCGTTGATGAAACAACAGAATTAGGTGTAATAATAGAACCGGCACCAACAGACGCCCCGTCAAGGATCACCGCGCCGGCACCTATCCAAACATTGCCTCCAATAACAATACCTTTAGAGGTCTTTTCCTGCTCCAGTATCGGCATATCAATGCGATCATACCGATAATCTCCGGCCACAATTGATACATTCGGACTTATCAAACATTTATCACCGATCTTCAGCCCCTTTTTGCCGCTCGAGATAAATGAAGAAACTCCGATCGATGTATTTTCTCCTATTTCGATAGTGCCGTCAGTAGCTTTGATCTTAGTAAATGAACTGACAAACGTATTCTTCCCGATCATAAGATTCGAACTTAATTCGACTTCGGCACGATGGCTGATAAAACATCTAAATTTCAAAAAATAAATAAGCGATGTCAACCACTGCGGGATCAAGAATCGTTGAGCGAACTTTTTTATGTTCATATATCACCCTTTCTTACTATTGATTACAAATACCCATTTGAAACATACCACTCATAGGTGCGTTTAAGTCCTTCTTCAATGCCGATACGTGGCGTATAGCCAAGATCCTGCGCAGCCTTTTTATTGGAAAAACCTCTGTTCTCCCAATACCACTCGGCACGCCGCTTAAAAAGGGGTGGCGTAATACCAAAGGGTTTACATACCCATTCACAGGCGCATGAGACCCATAACAAAAGCCAATACGGTGCATATATGAATTTGAACTTCTTATTCATCACCTTGCCGACATATGTCACCAGATCGATCAAAGAATAATAATGTTCGTCCCCTATTAAATAGGCATTTCCAACGGCCGTTGCCGATACCATTGATTCCATGAACGCATCAACGAGATTATCTATATATACCGGATGATAGGTTATCTTCCCCGATCCAAACATCGGAAAATACCCCTTCTTGACCTGCTTGAAAATCATGAGAAAGCGTCCCGGATCACCCGGACCGTAAATAGCGGTCGGCCTCAAAATAACAGTGGTAAGACCGTTTCCCTTAAATTCTTTGACGACTTTCTCCCCTTCATATTTTGAAAACTCATAATAATCCTTAGGGTTTATCGGTGCGTTTTCATCAGCCGGCGTTATATCAACTTTGCCATGAACACCTTCGGTACTACAATATATAAGACGCTTGACACCCGCATTCATCGCAGCATTACACACAATACGTGTGCCTTCGACATTAACTGACCAATAAACAGCTTTCGGCAGATCAACACCGCGAAAGGCAGCGGCTAAATGAAATACGATCTCACATCCCTCCATTGCGCGCTCGACAGCATCTTTATCTGTAACGCTTCCATAGATGATCTCTACTCCAAGGCTTTTTAATTCTTTATCAAAAAGCCCCTCCTGATTATCAAGGCTCCTTACCTGATGCCCGTCATGCACCAATCGTCTTACCAAATGATGCCCCGTAAATCCCGTTCCGCCAGTGACTAGTATTTTCATATACTCTCCTGTAATTTAGTTATTCGTAAATCGTAATTCGTAAAAAGTAATGCGTAAATCGTGGTTAGTATCTAGTGCCTCGTGTATCCTAATAATAAGCCAAATATCGGGACGTGCACTCCTTAAAATATATCTATTTTGAGGATAACGTCAAAACTTTAATCAGGGAAACATTTTTAGGATTTATATTTTGCGCACAGATTAGTTGATGCGATAACTCTTTTATTTCAATTACGTTATGAACATACACCACGTTTTACGCCTTACGTTTTACGCATTACGCTTCACGCCTCACGTTTTACGCATCGCGCCTCACAATTCACCAACCACAATCCACCAGCCACGATTCACCAACCACCTACATTATTCCTGACCTTTTCTTTTATCGCCCTATACGTTGTCATCTGTTGTATTTCAGCCATCGTGAATTTCATCGAAAACTCGTTTTCAAGCGCTGTGATCATACGTAAATGTGTCATCGAATCCCAATCACCATGAGACACCTGGGAAAAATCGTCATTAATAGACTTTACATCAATATCAAAAAAATCCGCCAGAAATTCTTTTAATTGGTCTTCCATCATATACCTCGTAAGTCGTAAAATGTAATTCGTAAAAAGTTAATTGTTAGCGTTTCAACGAAAATATCAAACCATTTAACATCTTTTTTATGTCTGTTATTTCTTGTTCAATCTTAAAGGCATCTTTAACATAACCCTGTTTTTGTGCTATCACAATATGTGTATCTAATTCTGCAAGAGAACCGAGAGCCACATACAAGAACTGCGCAAACTCCTTTTTTGATTGCCTGCCTGCACCCTCGGCTATATTGGCCGGGATCGATACAGCAGCACGACGCATTTGACTAATCATCCCAAACTTTTCATCATCAGGAAAAGCTTTCACTAATACATAGATGTCGCTTACAAGTTCTATGCTTCTTTTCCATACATCGAGATCTTTATGACTTTTGTAAGTACTCATCACGCCTCACGTTTTACGCCTTACGTCTTACGAATTACCTCGATCCACGGCGTCTCAGTAATGCTACCTTTAACATCAGTACACTCGTACTCTACCGTCCCGTCATCCAGCTTCATCACGACCTCAAACCCATGTTCATCAAAAAACGTCTTACACGGCATATTCTTCTTCGTCGGCACATACTCCGCCTTTATCTTATCTATGCCCCATGCACCATGCACTATGCACTTTTTCAGCACTCCCATCGCCGCCGCCTCTATCCCTCGCCCGAGCGCTCGGCAACTTATTATAAAACTATCTATTACCGCTTCTTTATTTTCAATTTTTACGAGGTATGTCCCAATAATGCCCAAATTCCCGAACTTATCTTCTGCTTCAACTACATGAAGAATACAATTATTATCTTTATAAAAAATCTCAATATCGCCAATATCGTAGCGTTTTGTAGTTACATTAAACTGATTGGTTTTAATAAATAACTGGTGAACACGCGCAAGCTGGTCTGTGTTGGGTTTATAGACCCGCACGGATGTACCTAGCGAATGCAAATACTCATTAATGTCAGTAATAGCACTTTTCTCCTCTTCCCGCTTCCGTTGCTGTTTGTATTGGATTGACTTGGTCGCATCTTCGGCCGTGATAGTCAAACGTTCAAAGCACGGCAACGAATAAATAAGAGGTGCATATTCAACGGGGTCATCAGATAACTGTATGGTCATGACATCAGGCTGCGCTTCCCTCATAAGCTCGCATTCCGCCGGATTGTCATCTATAAAGACAATACTATCGAGCCCAATATTAAGCTGCCCCGCGATCTTTGCTATATTCACCGCTTTAGGCTCCCAATCGACCATGATCGCGGAAAAATCATCCAATGAAAGGGGCATCTCTGATGCACGCAGTTTAAAAAGCTCTTCAACATCCGCCATATTGTTCTTACTGCAAATCGCTAACAGTATCCCTCTCGCCTTAAGTGACTTTATTGCATATTGGAACGCCCTAAAGGCTTCAGCCTGCGGATTACCCTGTCCTATCAACACACCCTGCGGCCCATCTTCACCTACTATACCGTCCCACAATGTATTGTCCAGATCAACAACTAAACACTTCATTGCGCATCCCTTGATCACTTGAATATATCGAGCAATATCAGCAGCCATAAACCGCATGAAATCATCCGACCATTCGATCTTGGATAAATAATAAAAGGTATCGTCACATGCACGTTCACTGCCAAACCGATTAACGGCACCCGCAAGATCATAAATAACAACGCGTGGATCCTTCTTAAATGCCGTACTCAACATAGTGTTAAGGTGAGCGTAAAATGCACTTTCACCAGCCTCACTTTTTGTATCAGCGATCCCATACGCTTTACGTGCCGGCATTGCAAAATTTGCCACCATGATCATCGACTTTGTGCTCTTAGAAACCATTTGAACCCACTGTTTACATTCATCGATGATACGGGCAGCCTCAGCTTTATGTTCTGCCGATGATAAAGAGCTATACTGATAATAAATATCCGGAGACAATTCTCGCAGTGATAATTGGAAGAAAATGACGCTAGGCTTAGCGGCATATAGGCCAGATTGCGGATTAAGCGCCTCCTGTTGGTACTGTCCATAGGGGGCTACATATTCAGAGATCGATATCCCTCTGCACAGCGCTGATGCAATAACATTACGTGAAATTACATCAAGGGTAGTATTTCCCACAAATGAAACTTTAATATCCGTTTTATCAGCCTCTTTATTCTTTTTATAAATCAAATCAATGTCCTTTGAGGAAAGGTCTTCAGAAGCAACAGACACAAGTATCTTCTTCAACGCAGAAATCGACTCACTATTTTTTATCGACTCTCTTAATTGCTTATTATCACTCATATTTTGGAATATTAAAGGTAGGGTTTCTTATATATGTCGCGTCCCGGCTTGTTTTATGTCATTCCCGACTTACTTCACGTCATTTCCGACTTGCTTCACATCATTCCCGACTTGCTTCATGTCATTCCCGACTTGCTTCATGTCATTCCCGCGAACGCGGGAATCTATATTGATGTTTCCGTTTAACTTCCCATGCCTTACGTTTTACGCATTACGTCTTACTCCCCGCTATCCACCAAGCACTAATCACCAACCACCAACCACTAACCACCATCCACCAATTACTCCACCGCATTCACAACTTTTTGAAGATCAATGCTATCCACTGTGCCGCTACTGTCAACATCACCGTCAGCAGTGGCCGGCGTTCTTTCGATCACTTGATCTTTTACAATAGTAACATCATCAGCATCGATATCACCGTCCTTGTCTACATCTTCTACTAATAATGCTCCAAGATCAGTAATCACTACATCGTCAAAGCTTGCAGCGTCATTATAACTACCGAAACCCACTCTGCCTTGCGGAAGAGTAACTCCGGTAGCTTGCATAACAAGATTTGTATCAAAGTAAACAGATACGGTGCTACCTTGATAAATAACTCTGACAGGATGAAATGCATTATCCGTTACAAGGGCAGCTGCTGTATAACTGGTCAATTCTGTCCTTGTACCATTTACAATCCTAAACAGCTGATTTGAAGCAGCATTAGCATTAAATATTGCATAATAATAATTGCTCGCATCTGTATACCCAAACACAACAGCATAGTCTGCATATCCATTCGCCACTAAGTCTTCATCAGAACGAGCATCAAGTTCGATATCAAACGTATCAAATGATTGGCTATTGAATAATGTATACTCCCCCAACATATCACCGTCTTGGTTAAAATCGGTGGTATTTATCGAATATACGATATTGCCTCCCTCATCAACAGTTTCCCATCTACTCCCTGTTTTAGGGGAATAATTTACGGCATTCCCCGCTGTCCCGGGAGCAAAGATAGCATTTGCCGGCGCAGATTCTATAGTGAACTGATAATTTACCTGCGGCATTACATTAGCCGGATCATGAAGGTCCTGAGCATTAACCTTAATGTCAACATTTTGACCATAACTAAACGGCTGAGCAGGAGTAAATGTCACTAAATAGTCATTTTGTGAACCTGATATTGTGGGATTAACAAGCTGATCATTTACATACAAACGGATCGATGATTGATCAACCCCTTCACCCGCATCTAACACATGAAAACTAATTGGAGTATTTGCAGAAACATTAGTACTATTAGCTGTAGGAATGTGCGACGAAATATACGGAGAAGAAAAATCATCACCCCCTGATTGACCAATAGTAACTGGGAACCCTACGCTTGGATCTCCATTATTATCAATCACAAACAAATACACTTGATTACCACTCTGAAAAGTCCCTGTGTTTACTTCTACACTAATGGACGACGCATTCCACGATGTCGGGATTTGTAGCTCACGATGAGTGCAAGCGTTATAGCTCATATTGTTACCTATGACAACGCGTGACCAGCTTGAATCTATATATGCATCATCCATTTGAAGCAATGAGCCATCTGTTATGTCACCATAATTGCTATGCCATCCGAACCTATAAAATCTCCAGGACCCAAGAGAAGTAGAACCACCTAACCACTGGAGATTATCAGATGGATCCAAGTTACAACCACTCTTTAACTCACCATCAACATACCATCGGGCATATCCATCAGTGGCTATATTTGACGATGGAACACGAATAATAAATTCAAATAAATGCCATTGGTGGAGAGACATATCCCTTGGCGTCCATCCATCAATCATACTATATGCCGGATTGGCGTTGTTTGGGGTTAAATATGCTGAGCCGCTGACTTCTGACCAACAAAATTCAGCACCAATATCACCACCATGAAATCTCATCCACTTATATCCATTTCCCCAGCCTGCATCCGACCAATTCCAGTTGCCAGTACATTTATACCACACAGCAGCATAAAACTTTCCACCATAGGTCGGTGGCATTGAATTCTTATTATCAAGTGCGCGAGCCCAATTTGTACCCATATCACCCTGCGCAACACCGCCACGCTGCCCATCACTTACAGTTGTAAGCTGGTAAGGATTGCTCCACTCACTTATATCAATACCATCTTCAAAGTCATCAAAAACCTGAGGAGCTGCTGTTGTTTTAGTCCCAAAGGAACTTCCTCCAATTGTGACAATTGCCTCATCAGAAAATTCACCACTTACATTATTAATTATTGGAGCAGCACAAACAGAAGAACCACAAGCCACTAGAATTAAAGAAAGAAAAAGCATGATATATTTATTTTGCATAGAAAATCTCCTTTTTTTATGTTTTAAATGCAACATTTGTTCCATCATTTATATTTTTATTGTATTACTTAATAATCGTTTATGTATCATATATAAAACATTCGGCCTTTGCTTATCAATCTTTTTTAAGATTAATTTTGTGTAATCATTCATAACCTCACGCTCTGAAATGACTTCCGAACATTGTCTGAGTGCGTCTAATATCCCTTTAAACCAATATCTTAGGTACCCATCTCTCAATGAATATACAAACATTGCACCTAAGCCAACGACGAGCATTCTCACTGCGTAGAAAAATGAATAGTGTCGAATAACAAGCCAAATCAAGTTCCGCGTGTCATAATAATATCGCCTCCAGTCAGCTCTCGCAACACTTGTATGCCAGTGCGTAACCTCAATAGTGGGTGAGTATATAATTGTATATCCCTTATTCATCAGCTGGATCGCAAGATCTGGCCCCTCATGACTTATAAAATATCTTTTGGGATATAAATCCGTTTTTAGAAGTGCTTCTTTCCGAAAAGCAACTGCCCCTTCAGTGATCTCATTTGTAAGAAAAACCTTGTTAGCAAAATCCTCTACCTTGCAGTGATGACACCAATTTATATTCTTTTTTGTTTCAGGATGAAGAACCTTAAAACATATTCCTCCCAGTTGTTTATCTTGATCAAATAGATTAATTATTAAATTGATCTGCTCTTCATGAATACCTAGCACGTCATCATCAAGACAGATAATAATATCTCCCTTTGCTTGTCGTATCCCAACGTTTCTAGCTTCTACACCCACGTTTTGATCTTGTTTAAGATATGTGATGTTCTTGTTATTTAGATTTTGGAAAAGATGAGAATTATCGACCTCATTACTATTATCAACAACTATCAATTCAACCCAAGGCAAACCAAGCCTCAAGTACTCCTGGAGACTTTTAGCAATATATTCTTTACGATTGAACGTGAGTTTAATTATCGATACTTTAATTCCCATTTACTCTCCTTAAAGTTCATCTCTCATCTTAATTACTCTGGCAGGATTCCCGGCAACAATTGCATTATCAGGAACATCTTTCGTAACAACCGACCCCGCACCTACAACAGCGTTATTGCCGACAGTTATTCCTTTTAGTAATATAACTCTTCCGCCGATCCAAACATGATCTTTTATGGTGACCGCCCCCACACTATACCCATCGAATCCTTCTCTTGTGATCCTATGATCCTGCGTGTATATTACAACATCTTCACCCATCATAACATGATTTCCAATGATCAATTCGCCGTTACCTCTGACCCATGCATAATTACCTAAATTCGCACATTCACCCAATGAAATCAAATTGCCATTAAATCCAAAATCAACGCCTTTATTTACACTGAATGTTTTTCCAGTTTTTTTGAATAATGGCTTACATAAAACCGCACGTATTCTGTTTGATATCGCCCCTACGACTCCCCATCTGTCGCCATAGGGCAAATGAATGGCGATGAAATAATAAAGGGAGTAACATAATAATTGCAAAATACCAAGTTTATTCATTCGATCAATAATGTTTTTCATATTTCACCACCTATGTCTATTCCGTTACTAGCCCTGTTCTTTCTTCAGAGTCTGCTGATTGTTTTTCCACGATTGAATAGCAGGCCATAACTATTCCGGAAATTAACCACCAATAATTTTCAAATAGATCATGGCCGAACATACCGACGGCTAAACGCATAATGATAAACATTTGGCAACCTATCAACACGTGCCAAGTAAAAGATTTATGCCTCCCGACCATGATCAACCTATTTTTTGTGTAAACAATATATTGAAAAAGGGTCCTCAAGAGGTATAAAAATGCCACCATCCCGAAGATGCCAAGATTGGTAAGAATTTGCAAATATAAATTATGAGATTGTTGCCATCTGCCATAAATCTTCCCACGTAATTGATAGAAGCTATCTAACCCACATCCAACAATCGGATATTTAAGAAAAACACCCCAGGCGTCCTTAATGATTTGCCATCGAGTATACATTGAGTCGTTTATTTTCTCCCCCTCGACAACATCCACAGACTGTTTAATCGAAATAAATCTATCCCGATATTGATCCGGCATAAATGAATAAATAATTATGCCTAAAACACTTACAATAATTAAATTTCTTATTCTATATTTGCCAAAGAAAATGGCCAATAATGCGAGCACTAAAGCCCCAACATAGGCTGTCCTTGATCCTGTTAAAATTATTACTCGAATCCCAATCGCAGAAAATAGCAATAACAGTATCTTAAATAGAATGTTTTTTGTAAATAGAAACCACTGGATCATAAATGAGAGATTTGATGCAGTAATACCGCCGAGGGAATTATAATGAGCAAATTGACCAACACCAAAAAGATGTGAAACCCCCTGCTTATATTCAAAATTCATGCCCTGCAATGATAACAAAAAAGGCTCAGTAAAAAGAATAAATATACAGCCCAGATAAACTATCATAAATTTTTTAAGTTTTTTCTCACTATCTACAGTTGCTACAATCATAATGTAGATAGAAAAGAACTTAAGCATTCCTATAAACACTTCTATAGAGTGAGATGCCGTATGCGTCCACAAAGCTCCGCCCATCGACAAACAAACTGATACAAAGAATAAGGCTATGGCTTTATTAAGTTTTGTTTTTCTAAAAATCTTTGTGCCCCTTTGTGCAAATAATATCAATAGAAGTAATCCCCCTATCACTAATTCTATACGAAGAGTACCTAAGGAGCGGATACGACTGCCGGGTTGAATATAAAATATTATGAGGTATAGTAATACAGCATTGAACATATAACACTCTAGAGGTTAATTTGATAGTAAACTTTCATATAAAGATTGATACTTGTAAGCTATGATATTAAAATCAAATACTTTCTTGGCCTTTTCCCTTGCAGACGTCCCAAATGCTTCCCTTGTTTCTTCTAAACGTAGCAACTCTAATATCCGCCTTTTCATATCTGTTCTATTTTTCACAATATATCCATTATTCTTATCATCTATCGTATCATAAGCAACGCCATTCATCTCACTGACAACCGAAGGTAAACCACACGCCATAGCTTCAATAATAACATTACCAAAACCTTCTAAACGAGAAGGGAAAACGAAAATATCACTTAACTTCATATATTCTTCAACATTTTCAACACGACCAATAAGTCTAACATTTAAACGCTGCTTCTCGATTTTCTTTTTTATAGTTTCTATAAAATCTTGGTTGTCTTTAAAATCATAAGGACCTACTAAAAGTAAACAAATTTTATGGTCTTTATCTTGAATATCTCTCCAAACATTAATTAGATCTCCTATCCCTTTTCTCTCGATAATAGCCCCAACAAATAAAATTACTTTTACATCGGGATGAATCCCATATTGTTTTTTCAACTTCATTTTTTTATCTGTATTCACTACTGGACAAAATTTATTAGTATCAACCCCTTGTGGTATTTGTATTACCACATTCTTACTAAATCCTGCGTCCAAGCATCGTTGAGTTAATGGGGATGATATTGTTATAAAAGAATCAAACAAGTTAAATAATTTTAAACGTAGATTGGCAAATTTATAAGTCCGCATAAAATAAATGGGATCATCCGCATCCATCAATACCATTTGCATAATACACGGTTTATGCATCATTTTGCACACAAAAGCAATAATTCCATATTTATCGAAAAATCCATGTGCATGCACTATTGAGTAATATTTATTTTTGGTAAAAAGATAAAAAACGACATGAACACAGTACTCAAGAAATTTAAGATTTTTATTCCACCTTTGAGGAATACGAATAACCTCTAAATAATCGCTTCTTTTCTCCTTATCTAATTCCTTATTCGAGTGGTTTGGTGTAACTATTGTAAAGTTATAGCCACTCTTAGACATATATGCTGCAAGTTTCTCAATATAAATACCATGTCCCGTGTAAAATGGGGCAAAATCCATAATTAACCATACAACATTTTTTCTCATTCGCTTTTTCCCACTAATTTCATTATTTGCGCTTGATATTCCTCGATATACCAACGTAGATTTGATTTAAACCAATATAATTTTTTACTAAAATATTGTTTTTTTGTTAACATTAACGATTTCTTTTCTAGTCGCTGAAATACAACAATACTCCCAGCTTCTCGATCAGAAATTACTCGCCATTCTCCCGGCTTAGATAGTACACATTTAAAGACGGCCGACCACACCTCATTAAAACCATGCTCAGCGCTAGGATAATCATGAAAAGCCATAAATCCACCGGGAATGACGTATTTGCTCCAATTACGAATATCAGAGATAACACCGTTTTTTCGATGATCACCATCAATCCACAACAATGCGATTGGTCTTTTCCATTCTACAGCTACGAGAGAAGACCTTTTTAAAACTCGAGTCACATACATATCAACACCTGCTTTTTTTAAATTAGATCCAACATCAGGGTGCTCATAAATATCTATCGTAATAATCGGATTTCCACCTCTTTCTTTTTGCGCGTATCCAAGAGCTATCGTAGATTTACCCGCGCAAGTTCCAATTTCTACTATCTCACCTTTTTCTGATGTTTTTTTTGCGAGTGAATATAAAAACTCTGGTTGAGGATGAGAACACATTGATTCTGGAATGGAATGAATAAAACTAAATAAACTATCTTTTTCCATATTATCTCCTTCAAGTTTGCTATAGTGCTAAATTTTTAGTAATTATCTTAATAACTTCTTTAATTCTATTAGCCCACGAATTTTCAATCCCATACTGTTGCCTTATCCATACAAGATTTGAATCGTCACATGAAATGCGTCGAACTATAGCCTCACAAAAGTCTTCATAATTGTCACATATATCTACAATATCAAGGAATTTGTCCGCACCAGCAGTGCGAGTAGTCACAATGGGCTTCCCTAAATAAAGATAATCATAAAATTTTATAGGGTCATTTCCGTCAGTATAAGAATTTACGTTATTAGGAAGAATACATATATCAAACGAATTAATAACATTTGGAAGCTCTTCGAAAGGAACAGGCTTTTTGTAATATATATTTGTAGGAGCAGAACATAAGCGTAATGGATCTTTTTCTACCTTCGGACCGACAAAAACAAAATCATATTCCGGCAATGTTTTCGCGCACATATGTATGAGCTCAACATCAAGTCTATCTGGAACAAGCCACCCGGCGTATCCAATTACGGGCCGGCTATTCTTTTGTTTAGGCTGCATCCGCACATGAAACATAGCCAAGTTTGTACCATTACAAATAGGATAACTGTTGGTATTAATTTTCAGCGCACGTTTAAGCAACTTTTCGTTAACCGTAAATACAATATCAACAGATTTTATGAAGTGATTGATTTTTTTTTGTACACGCTCTTTATCATCTTCATCACCAGCAAACTGTGCGAAATCATCCGACCAATCGTATATAGAAAGTACAGAATTAGAAGTAAGTTTATCCAAATCAACACCTCTTGGCATAACTCCGTTAATTAGCAAAATATAAGGTGTGTTCGTATACGTAGCAAGCAAATGATTTATATATAATTCTGTCCATTTAGCACATTTTGGAATGTATACAGGTGTATAGACTTTAATATTTGACCTAACTTTATGTGGAAAACATGCACGCCAATACGCCTTTCGTAAACTTGAAAATTCTTGAAGAGGGGCTCTGAGCGACTGCTCAAACCATATAGAGGGATTTACAAAAAAAACTTCCCCAATCCATGTCTCTTCGGATAAATAATAGACCATGGTCTGGTTCCGTTTCCAAAAATCGCTCCAAGGATTATACCCAAATACAATCAGATTATATTTCTCCATAACCTTATTTTTTCCTTATTGACTCAAGAACAATGTCTTTAACATCAATAAATATTTTATTATCTATCACTAAAAGGGTCGTTAGGTACGTTATTACTCCTGTTATAATTACAAGAAATAATTGAGAGTAATCGGATACTATATATTTGCATAGGAAAAACTGGAAAAGGCATATTGCGATAATCATAGATAAAGTGCTAATCAGTGGAGAACGTATAAGTAATACCAAACTTGAAAACTTAATATTTAATATTTTTATGCAGATTTCCTTATACGCATAAATCAATCCTATACCTTTCACAATACAAATGGCCAAACAAAATCCATTCAACCCCTTCATTACACCTAACACTGGAAATATGGTAGCCATTAATAACAGAGTTATAACAGATAGCTTTAATTTGATTTGAAATTTACCAACAGCATCGCTTACCGGGCCAAACATCTGCCCTAACGAATCAAATAACATTGCAATTAGCATGACCCTAAGAGGAACAATTACCGGCAACCACTTTGCTCCTAATAGCACCCTCACAAAATCCGGTGCTATTAAGTAAAAACCAACAAAAAAAGGCATAATAACTGGAATTGTATATTTTATTGTTTTTGTGAAAGCTAATGACATTCGCCCAATATTATCTTGAATTTGTGCATATGTTGGAAAAAGAACCTGAGTTATATAAACAAATAAATTATCGAGAAAATAGCGGCCCCATTGTCGCGCGACAGCATAATACCCTAACACTACCATTCCGCTTATTTTACCAATCATCATAGTATCCAGTGACGAATTAAGATAAGTAACTATAGCCGTAACATAAATCACAATGCCAAATTTAAAGTATTGCTTAACAATTGATTTTACTAAATACAGCCTTGCCTCGAGTTTTGAATAATATAGATACACTATGCTCTGGGTAAACTTTCCAACAAGTGTCCCAATAATAATACTCCAAAATGACAAACCAAGAAAAGCACAACCCACGGTTATGATGGTACTTAGCAAACTGGTAAAAAAAGTCACTGATTCCACTATTTTAAATTGTAATGATTTTTGTAACATAACACGAGGAATAAAACCAAGTATCTGAAGAAGCAATTCAATGCCCAATAATCTAATAACTAGGATCAAGTCGGCATTGCCATAAAACCTAGCGACAAATGGAGCCCCTAAATACATGATTCCATAAAATAACACATTTTGAATACAGTTTAATGTAAACGCAGTATTAAGCTCATCTGACGACAAAGTTTTCTTATGTATTAAGACCTTGCTAAATCCAAACGTAAACATTTGCTCTATTAAGTAAATGAATGAATAAGCAAGCGCAATAATCGCGAAATCCTCGGGAAATAGAAGTCTCGCAATAATTATACTCCTTACAAAATTAATCCCCATCCATAATACTTTAAATGAGTAAACGACGAATAAGTTTCTAATTGTCTTTGATCTTAAATTCTCAGCGTCAATCATTTCTATAAACCTCTATAGTCTTGAGAGCGATTCTTTTCCAGCTATTAATAGCAATTCTGCGAAGATTATTCTGCCCAAGATTATCACTAGTATTCTGGTAAAGCTGGAGTAAGGCTTTACACAAAGAGCCAATATCATCATGCTCATAAAGTATGCCTCCATCTTCATGTAAATAATCTCGGATACAACCTAAATTTGGCGCAATTACCGGTCTTCCATACGACATCGCCAATATAACGCTCCCTGATGTAAAAATACCGTTATATGAGCAAACGACCGCATCACTTGCATTCATATAATATTGAATCTCATCATTATCTATATATTTCAAAAAGTAATATATGCTGTTAAGCTTTGATAAACTAAGAACTTTTTCCATAAATGAATCATTCAACGGTTTCCCCGCAATTACAAGAGCTATATCATCATTCTTGATTAATTCAAACGCTTTAATTAACACATCCAACCCTTTATATGGTCGAACTGCTCCAAAAAATAAATAAATAAACTTACTTTTAGGCAATCCTAACATTTCTCTTGATTCATCTTTTGTAACATTATTTTTATATGCGCCAATATAATGGCCATGCGGCACAACGACCACCTTGTCCTCAATCTTTCCTTTGAAATATTTGTTTTCAACTATAGTCTTCCCGGTTTTTGAATGCACAATAATTGCATGAGACAAAGAAACAAGAACTATATTAATTATATCATTCATAAACGGATTTTTTGTATCATGCTCTCTTAGATTATGAACCGTCCATATAATTCTTATGCCAATAATTCTCAAAAGATAAAGTTTAATTGTTGATTGTAATAGCTTAAAACTCTTGAAAAAGATATTATTGACCTTTGACGAAAGGAGAGGCTTAATCCAGTGAATATGTAGTACATGTGTGCCATTTCTATTTAATAAAAGATGTTTGATTGGTATGTCATGAGAAAAACCAACAACAACCGATTCACTACGTAATTCGTTTGCCAACAAAGATTGATATAGATTTGATCCTCTGTAATCTGGTACAAATAAAACTTTCATATTTAATATCTTCTTAACCCAATCTTGAGACATATTATAGATTACATACAGCAAACCGATATTTACCATTCTTATCTTGATCGATTTTCTCAACAGTCAAAATATCAATCTTAACACCTTGGAACACAGCAGCTAACTCGTCAATAAGACGCTGATTGGTTATTGATGAATATGCGTCGCCATGAACAATTTTCACAATCAAGCAATCTATCTTGTCTTGAATTATTTGCATCTGCTTTATCCCAACTACCTTCGTCAAAGTTCTTTCAATAAGTGAAATGCCAGCAACTTTAGTTCCATCCTTTTTGATCAAGAAGTCAGCTACTCTCCCAACAACCTTCTCAAGCAATGGCAATGTTCGCCCACAAGAACATTTCTTTACTGCCATTACTCCATAATCACCTACTTCATAACGAATAAAAGGCATCCCGTAATTAATAAGGTCAGTAACAATTATACGCCCCATTTCGCCATGTTGCGCTTTTATGCCATCATCTTTAATTATTTCTACAAAAACGTGATCAGTATTAACATGCAAACCATCGTAACAACTACATTCTGAGGCGATTAAACTTACTTCTTCACATCCGTAGCGGTTTTGGACTTTGCATTGAAAAGCATCTTCGATAATGCGTCTTTCATTATCAATGAGCATCATTGATGTTGCAACGATTGATTCCATCACCAAAGAAATTTTATGAAACAAACAATAATCAGCAAATAAGAATAGTGAATGTGAATGTCCAAACAAGTGCTTAATTGCCTTCGCCTGAAGTGTATTAGCAAAAGCACTCAAAGTTGCGTCATTCATAGTTATGGTATCTAATACTTCAACTCGTTGAATACACATACTATATAATCTTTTTTTAAGAGTGTCCGGCTTCGTCGGATTCCCCCATAAAGCTCCCCTCATAGCCCCCAATCTCCATCCTGCCCACATATCACTACGTATAGCCGCCGCATTTCTCCTTTCTACGCATTCCTTATCAGCCCATACCTCAAGAGAGGTGCCAGTCGAACCTCCTGTCTTTGATTTAAGCAATACACTTTTACCATATGCGAGAGATATAAGATTTTCGGTTCTATTTCTAATATCGTCTTTTCTAAGGATAGGAATGGATTCAATTTCTCTTGGTAATTCTAATTTGTCGATATCAATACCTAGTTTATCAAATAACTCCTTGTAATATCGTGTTGTCTCATATGCATGTTTAATTATTGCCGTGAGCTTTCGAGATATCATTACACTTCGTTTTTCAAGAGGCATCCATTGCGCCTTATTAAGCTCTTTCAAAGATCTTAAACGAACACTGCGATCTTTAATATCCCATAAAGGATAAAATAAATGCTTCGACAGCGCCTCACCTATAAACTGTGACATTTTTTCATATACTCTCAGCATCAGGATTACATGCTTTAATTAGCTTCGTAGGCCACCCTCTAAAATGCAGCCGCCGCTGGATCTTTCGTTAACACACCCTTATAGAAGTCATTCCTCCTGCCTTGGCAAACACCGTCTTATGTGCGCCGACACATGGCATCTTAATGTTAGACCATAATCGGGGATAATATTGTTTTAATACAATGTTGTACTAGTAATCGTATGCTATGCTTCTTTCAAGAAGCGCTCATAGTAAATTTCGTGTTTTGAAACCATTGCATCTAATAAAAACTCCTTCTTTACATAATTAAAAGCTTTGTCTGTTAAATCTGTCCTTAATTTTTCATCATCTAATAATGAAATTATCGCATCTGCTATAGAATCGGCATTCCCTCGCTCGGCGAGCAATCCATTCTCTCTATCTTTAATGATTTCCATATTCCCAGGATTATTAGTCACAATCACAGCACACTTGCATGCCATATACTCAAGCACAGCATTAGACAATCCTTCAGTATCAGACGTATTAACCGCTATATCAAATACACACATGACAGGTAAAACATCATCAACTAATCCAAGAAATTGCATTTTATCTCCAAATTTTCCTTCTCTCGCCATTTCTTGCAAACATTCTCTTTGATATCCATCACCAACGACAAGAAATACTAAGTCCCTCTTTAGTTCATAAACTCGTTTTGCAGCTTGTATGAATAGGTCTACTCGCTTAACCACTCTATTGAAATTCGAAACTATACCTACTACAGGAATGCCTTCAGCTATCTTTAAGTTATGTCGAATACGCTGATTATTAATACATATATCCTTTATATTGAGGGCCGCATCTAAACCATTATGTATTACAGAGATGAAATCAGTCGTTATTTTTTCGTTTTTAATAACACTCTGCTTAACTGCTTCAGAATTAGCTAACACACCATGAGACAACATATTGGCTAACTTCATCAGAAACTTTGTCTTTGTATTATACCAAAACCCCAAGTCACGTCGTGATGAAATCCGGACAGGAACTCCTGATAAATATGCGCATAATATCCCGACGACTGTTGCATCAATAAAATATGTATGAACAACATCTGGTTTGATTCTTTTTAAGTACTGAACAATGCGAACAATACGTCTTATTGTCTTGAAAGACATCAATTTATCTATCTTAAATAAATTAACCGTGAAATCAAGTTCTCCTTGGTTTTTCCCCGGTTGATCTTTAAGGCAACAAAGCTCAACCTCGTGCCCTCGTTCAATTAACTTTCTAACCAAAAGAATTAGCTGCCTTTCAGTTCCTCCACAACCTAAAGAATCGATAAAATAAATGATTTTCATTGTCCAATACTCTCGTAAATATTGATATCAAGTTTTCTATCGAAATGAAGTTGCTTAAAGTTCTCTTCTAAGAATTTCTTAACCTCAGGTTTAAAATACCTCTTATCATCAAGATCATCAAATCTTGATACAAAATAAACTTTTTTATGGGCTAAGACTTTTCTTATTATATTTAAATCCTCAATTCTTTTTGGGTTTCTGACTGATTCATCAAGTGACTCCATAAAACTCCATAGATAATCAGGTTCTTTACCAAAATAATAACAAAAATGTTCCCATTCTGTTGATACAAATACAGCATCCCTATCGATCTTATCTTTTATTGATTCATAGAAAGCCTTATAATCCCCCCAAGTACATTTAATTGCTCTATCGATAGCGGGAAGTGCAATAGGAACAGTAATTATAAATATGAATACAAGTATAAAAAGACTCAAACCCGCCTTGATGGCCATTGCCTTTTCTTTCATGCTTTTCATCGCTCTATTAATGATAACTGACGCAAAAACAGCAGGAATAAGCAAATAAAATGAAATCCCATAAAAGAAATATCTCTCTTGTTTGACTCGAAACAAAAATGAATGCAATAGCACTAACGTTAAGAAAACAATACTGAAATACAAACCGCGACGTTTATACTTTTGGATCATACAAACTATGCCAAAAGGGAGAAAATATATCATAACCCCATAATAATCGGTTAATATCCATCGATAATAATGAGGAGAGAACGTCATATATTTGTCCCACCCTAATCCATAACGCGCTATTGTGTAGAACTCGATCATGTATTCTTTCTTCACAAAATAGCAGATCATAAATAATAAAGGAATTCCTACTAAAGTAAGTAAATATTTATACCACACCCCGGAAAACCGCTCCTCTCTGTCATAGGTAACAATTACGAAGCGAATAATGGCATAAAAGAATAGAACAAAAGAAAAGTTTGCTGCCAACGGCTGAAGAATGAACGCAACTCCAAAGGCAAGACATGATAAAAAAAGCATTGTCGGTGATATCTGCATTTTATTTATGATTGGAATTCCCTTGATAATATGTTTGTCTCGATTTTGTTCATAGCCTTCGAAGAAGAACCAAACCCCCGTAAAAAAGAATAGGTTAAAAAGAGCATACATCCGGCAACCGCGAGCGAAGTGAATGTTCAATGGGCTAAGTGCCAAGAATAACATAAATATAAATGCCACATTAAGCCCAAAAACACTTCTCACCAAAAGAAATCCTATAATTATAAAAGCGATATCGAATATTACCGAAGGGAACCGAGCAGACCATTCATCCCTTCCAAAAAGTTTAAACGAAGCAGCAACACTATATGTGAATGGCAGAGCTCGCGTATAAAGTCGTTCTGGTGGAATTATGGGTTGACCCGTCTCAATAATACCCTTGGCGGCCAACACATGAAAAAACTCATCTTGCCAAAAGCCGAACTTCCCAAGGTCCCACAATCTCAAACAAAGAGCTACACCGATAATCAAAATGAACAAAGCAACATAAATAGTTTTATTATGTATTTTCATACCTCCCACCGCTTCATTTTTACTATCAATTTGTGGCCTGATAAAAAGAATATCAAATGATCGAATTGCGCGAAGAGCCAAAATAACGGATATGTCAGTGAATACGCCATAAATAGTTTCTTGTATTTATTCATGTCATGTGAAGTCACGACGTTGCCTTTGGATGGTTCTGTGTTCTGGGTTGCACGCTCGGATAAGTTCTGAGTTCCGAGTTCTGAGTTCTGGGTAGCGACATTGGATGAGTTCGGGGTTCGGGGTTCGGGGTTCTGAGATGTACACTCTGAACTCTGAACTCTGAACTCAGAACCTTTTAACAATCCCATCCCAAAACAAATAATGATGTCTATCAATTCCGAAAAGAAACGTGAATAGGCCCGGGATGTGGCTACATCAAAGCTATCGAAGAGCTCTGCAAGCTCTTTTTTTGTATACCCGGGGCGTACATGCCCGTGCTTTTCGTCTGTTAACCCTAGCATATATTGTAAAGGCCGTATGAGTGACCACGATACTTTATGCGGCGCAAGTACTATTAATTCACCTTCCGGCTTCAATATGCGTTTAATTTCCAGCGCAAAAGCGTGATCGTCCTCTACGTGTTCTAGCATATCAACGATAACGATAACGTCAAAAGCATGATCAGCAAATGGCAGATGAGGCGGATTGTCGATATGCACGACATTAGTTTTAACCAATGACTCGATCGAGTTAACCGTTTCCATACTGAGATCCGCACTCGTCCATTGACCACCTTGCTGTCGCAATAAATAACTGATAACACCATTATCAGAACCCAGATCAAGACAGGCCTTGTTATCTAGGTTAGGTAGTAAACGATTAATCTGGTGCCATTTTTCTTTCTTGAGCACTGATTTTGAGAATAATTTTAAATGCCAATTATCCATTGCGTTCACTCGTCCCTACTAATTTACGTAATGCCCCATACCCCAAATACTGATCGGCCAAAAATGTTATTGCATATTGAAACGGAATCCCGCCGATCTGCTTACGGCACAGGCGGTCGCATTTCTTACAAAGTGAAAGCTCGTTAACGTTCCCTGCTAAATTACGCCGGAGCGTTGTATACGCCGCGCCGTTCCATATTTCTTTAATAGAACTCTTGCTGACGTTCCCGAGGTTCATACACGCCATAAAGTCCTGAGGACAAGGCGTTACGGTTCCATCCCAACATATGACCATTGCGTACCATGGGAACGTGCATACATTACCGTTCAGGATCTCGCCGCCTTTATTCGATTCAACGGCCCAGTCATATTCCTGCTTAGTAATGATCTCATTTACCCCAAGGTCACGGAATTCCTGCTCAAGCGCGCGCGTCTCAGCCGTGTCAACGTTCATGCTCTCATCTTTAAAATGAATACGTTCGATAACAATGTACGGGAGTGCCTCCCTCAACTGTTTCTTGCGTTTGAGGAGTTCTTTTATGTTCGCCACCGTTGTCTCAAAATTCCCGCCGCGACGGACCTTTTCGTATACATCCTTGGTAAAACCGTCAAAAGAAATAGATACTAAATTCGGGGCGGCTTCGATAAGGAGTTCTGACTTATCAAGCGAAAGCAACCCGGCATTGGTGTGAAAACGCACTGCAATCCCTCTATTCTTTGCATATATGATCATTTTAAAGAGGTCTTTGTTCGTAAGCGGTTCCCCGCGATGATGCAAATAGACATCATTCACAAAATCTTTAGCCTCATCAATGATCTTTTTAAAGAGTTCAAAACTCATCTTCCCTTTCTTCTCTGCGGCCAAATCTTTGTTTGGGCACATCACACATTTGAGGTTACAGATCAGGCTTGACTCGATCCACAGCTTGATGGGCATGGTATCGAGCGTGGTCTTACGGCGCTTAAAGTTCGCGAGTATTTTGGCGAGGGTGTAGGTCTTATGTATAAAGTTCATAGTTCTGGGTTCTGGGTTCTGGGTTATTTTAATTTTTGTGAAAAAGTAAATATCATTCGTGATAATATGTCTAATTCTTCTAATAGAGCCTTTTGTTTATCATCAGTAATATATCCTTGGTTCGCGGAAATAAACACTTGCGTTTCAAGTTCTGCGATAGAGCCACGTGCTACTGCTAAAAATTGTTTAAATTCCTTCGCATGATTTCTTCTGAATCCCTCAGCAATATTTGATGGGACCGAAACTGAAGCCCGTCTCATTTGAGATATCATCCCAAACTTCTCGTCTTCTGGATATTTTTTCGTGATCTCATATATAGCATTGACGATATCCATCCCTTTCTGCCATATTTTTAAATCTTTATAGTGCTTTATTCCTTCTGTCATAGTTAATTATAACTTTCTACTAAGTCCTGGGTTCAGCGTTCTGTGTCCTGAGTTAATTCAACTTCTTTGCGAATGTTAATATCAAATGCTTTTTTCTTCTCTTATTCTAATATCCTAGCGTTCAACCCAGAACCCAGAACGCTGTACTCTGAACTCATTCAATGATCTCCGCGATGTGATATTCTTTGATATTCCGCGCGTGTGTAAAAATGATCAATTCCCCGAGCAACCCCAGGGAGGAAACCTGTACACCAAGGACCATGAGGAGCATTCCCAACAATACCATGGGACGGTCAGCCAATGCCTCGTTCAGAAAAAGTCTCGCGTAGCCTAAATATGCCGTAATGAGCGTCCCCATTACAAACACGGTGCTTCCTATCAATCCAAAAAATCTCAAGGGTTTGCGGGTGAATTTGATGATAAAAAAGAGTGAAATGATATCGATCATCCGCCGTACATATACTCCAATGCCATAAAACCTTAGTTTTTTATCTTCTTCGCGTTGCTGTGCCGGCAGCTCGCTGATCTTGTATCCCTGCTGGAACGCAAGGATCGGTATAAAACGATGCATGTCCCCCGTCAGATTAAGGCCTTTCGCAACCTCAGCCCGCATGCACCTGAGACCGCAGGAAATATCTTTAAATGAAAAGTTCGTGAAATTCTTAATGAGCCCATGGAACACCGCGGCTTGTACCCTATTAATGATATTGTCCTGGCGCGGTTCGCGACGCGTTATAACGAGGTCATAACCGTGCTCAAGTTCATCGAGCATAGTGTTCATGACGTCCGGTACGACCTGAAAGTAGGCTGACAGCGTGAAGATTATATCTCCGCGGGCGTGTTCGAAGCCTACCATAAGGGCAACCGCTTCAAAGAAGTTTCGTGCGAATTTGATGATACGTATCTCGGGGAATTCCTGGCGTAATCCTT
This sequence comes from Candidatus Omnitrophota bacterium, assembly GCA_016928875.1. Taxonomy (GTDB): domain Bacteria; phylum Omnitrophota; class Omnitrophia; order JAHJGZ01; family JAFGJY01; genus JAFGJY01. The sequence continues at coordinate 63,498 of JAFGJY010000089.1, forward strand.
TGAGTGCCTGGAATGCGTCATTATGCACGCCATCAACGACGAAAATGAATTCGAACGTCAAACCGCGTGCTTTTAAGGGTTGTGAGTATTCGGTGAAGAGTTTACGCAAATCGTGATAGCGTTCGATCACAGGAACCACTACGGAAATCTTTGGATTATTCATTTATGTTCTCCTCTTGTAATTATAATTGGTGCGGGTTGTTTTTTATTGTCATCCTGAGACGAGCGAAGCGAGGCGAAGGATCCAGGATAAGCATTCACGTGGTACTTGTAGCCTAGATCCTTCGCCCCTCCGGGGCTCAGGATGACAGCATTATTTAATTATTTCAGCTGTAACTGTACTTAATTTTTCCGCTTTGTATTTTCCTTGCCGTAAAATGATCACGCTTAATAACGCTAAAAAAATAAAATGCGTCACCAGCATGAGCATCAGCAATGTCGCTCCGGGAAAGACGATGCCCGGCGTATGCGCAAAGATATAATGTTCTATGGTCGCGATGAGACAGAGCACGCTTAATGCCAGGAACGGTAATGTCCAGAACGCGAAGAATAATGCCGGCTTTGTTGAGAAACGAGTTAAAAGCACCATAGTAAATAGATCCGCAAACACCTTGAACGTCCGTGAAAGCCCGTATTTTGATTTCCCATACACCCTCGCATAATGGTTCACCGGCATCTCCGCGGTACGAGCACCGGTGATCGAAGCCACTGCCGGGAAAAAGCGATGCATCTCAGCGTATGCCTGCACTTCCCTGATACATTCCCGTTTGTATGCCTTGAGCGAACAACCGTAATCGTGCAAATGAACGCCGGTGAGGATCGATATGAGCTTATTGGCACACATTGAGGGTAACTTGCGCGTTAAGAATTTATCCTGGCGTTTGTACCGCCACCCGCTCACGACCTCATAGCCTTCGTCCATCTTATCAAGCAACTTTTTCATATCAGCCGGATCGTTCTGCAGATCGCCGTCCATGGTAATAATGATATCGCCGCGTGCGTGATCGAAACCCGCGACCATGGCCGGCGTCTGGCCGTAATTCTTTCTGAAGCGGATAACGCGCAGGTCATTGGTGCCTGACACCAACTGTTTCAATATCTCAGGTGTCTTGTCACTCGAGCCATCATCGATCAATATGATCTCATACGAACGCCCAAGCTTTACCGCTTCATCGTGGACACGCTCATAGAGCTTCTTAACGCATTCTTGTTCGTTGTAAATAGGAATTACGATCGACAGATCAGGGTTCATGGTGCATAGTTCATGGTTCATGGTACGATACTCTTCATTAATGCTGTAATTTTACGGCCTAATTGAGACAGCAAGCTCAATAATCGTTCTTTAATTTCATTATTTAAAAATCCCAAATTATATGAAAGCATTACTTGCGTTTCTAATTCAGCTAACGACCCTCGCGCGATACTCAAAAACTGCTTAAACTCTTTCTTGTGTGAACGTCGAAACCCTTCTGCAATATTCGAAGGAATTGAAACCGCAGCTCTTTTCATTTGTATAACAATTCCATATTTTTCTTCATCGGGATAATTGCTACAGACCTCGTAGACAAATTTAGCCAAGACCATCCCCTCTTGCCACACGATCAAATCTTGATATGTCTGTATCTTTTTATTCATATTCTTTATTGCTTTACCATGCACCACGCACTATGCACCATGCACTATACTTTCAGGGAATCCCCATACTCCGCGATGGTCATGAATTCATTGCCCGACATGATCGCACGCAATTTTGATTCTGTTTTATCAAGGTTTATATAATGTCGGAATGCTGCTAACGCGTTCGTCGTTATGCGCGGCTGTTCCGGATCGAATTCCCACGGATGAAAGTACATATTCACAACCTGCTCTGCGGCATTGACCTGTTGCATACATTTTTTTATTACCCATAAAGGCAACATTCTAAAGTAACCGCCGCCGGCAAAGGGTATCCTCTTACCTAATACTTCTGCGGTTGATATTGGTATCTCCTGCAACTGCCCTTTTTGCGTTTTTATGACATACGGATAACGCTCTTTACTCGGCAAGCCATAATGATCATGATGCATCGGGAACAATGATGAGTCGAACTCAATCCCAAGTTCTTTTATAACATCATATGCCCACATGGTCTTCCGTGATATTGAAAAGCATGGCGCTCGATAGGACCTTATCTTCTTCTGCGCCAAGGTGCCTAATATCTGCAGAGACCTTTCTACATCTTTCTTATATTCTTCTTGAGTTTGTTTGTATACGAGTTCATGCCCATAGCCATGAGAGGCGATCTCATGGCCACGTTCGGCAATGTGTCTTATCACATCAGGACGTTTTTCTGCCACACACCCAAGCACAAAAAAGGTCGCCTTGGCATTATGATCATCGAGGATACGCAATATTCTCATGAGGCCTACGGTAAGACGTGAGTCGAAGTTCTTCCACTCGTCCTGACGTATGACAGACTTGAAGTTCTCCACTTGGTAATATTCTTCGACGTCGAAGGTGAGTATGATCTTCACTTGGTGCTCCTTGTATATCGTATAGCGTATTGCGTCGTGCGTATTGCGTTGCACCCCTCGTCATCATTACGAAAGAGTGCAGGGCCCTTGCTTCCGTCGTCATTGCGAAAGAGTGCAGGGCCCTTACTTCCGTCGTCATTGCGAGTGAACACAGCGCTCTTACTCTTCATGTCATCCTGAGACGAGCGCAGCGAGGCGAAGGATCCAGGATATTTGTTCACTAGGTTCGCATAACCTGGGTCCTTCGTCACGCCTTTGGCGTGACTCAGGATGACAGCGGTATCATTATGCATTACTTGAATCATGTCCTCGGGCTCCAGGTAACCAGTTTTTTGCCTCTAAGCCACTCAACCCCGGCGACCATGGAGGCGTAGTTGACGAGGCAAAGATAATAACATAAACGTACAATCTTCCTTGTCGTCCTCAGCCTCTTCCCTTTGTCGTCCCGGAATTCTTCTGTCGTCCCCGCGGAAGCGGGGATCTCGGTACTTAGGTCCCCGCTTTCGCGGGGACGACATGAAGATGAAATGGGACGACGTGCTACGTTATGTTCTCGGATTCCACGTAACTAATTTCTTCCCCCTCAGCCACTGGATGCCGGCGACCATAGAGGCGTAGTTGACAAGGCACAAATAGTAACAGAGACGGATAACTGAGTATATCGTATTTCGTATATCGTATTTCGTCGCACCATTGTCGTCATTGCGTCTCTTGCTGTCATCCTGAGGAGTTTCGCCTTCAGGCGGAACGACGAAGGATCCAGGATATTCGTTCACTTGATTCAAGTAACCTGGGTCCTTCGCCCCTTCGGGGCTCAGGATGACAGCGGCTGCGCCGGAACGAACATATCCATACACCGCCAATGCATAAAATACCAACTGCAGCGTAAACAGCACGTGATACAACGTACCGGCCGGGATGAGAAAATAATTGGTTATAAAGACGACGAGCTGCATCCAGCCTATATCATAACGGAATCCCTTGTGTGAGATGATCTGCCAGCTTACAAGGCCATTATTAAAAACGTTAAACGATAAGTCCTTAAATTTCATGAGCGCATGAATGCTGCGGAGCGCCACGCGCACACGCATCGAAAATTCTTCTTCATGGGTCTCATTTGCATCTTCAACGATCACCGCTTCGGGCTCATAGACAACGCGGTAATTTTTCTGCATAACTGTTAAAGGCAATACGAAATCCGGTAGGTCTTCAGCGTCCATATCTTCATAAAGCTCTAGACGACAGGCGTCTATACCGCCGTCAACGCCGATCACAGAGCCGACCTTGGTCTCGAGTTTGCGCAATGTGTTCTCATAGGCCATGTAGGCGCCGCAGCCTTCACTGACACCGCTGTCTGTCTTTGTCTGATAGACCATTTTACCCGTTACGTAGCCGACGGTCGGGTCTGCGAAATTACGGATAAGGGCTTTTATAGCTCCTGGTTTATATATAGAATTAGCATCGCTGAAGATAAGAATAACATCACCGTTATCACCTATTGTCGTCCCCGCGGAAGCGGGGATCTCGGTACTTAGGTCCCGGCTCTGCGGCCGGGATGACATGGCTAGGTCCCCGCTTTCGCGGGGACGACATGAATCGGTGCCGGGACGACCTGTGGATAAAGGATCAGCATCTCTTTCGCTATACGCTATACGCGATACGCAATACTCGTATGCCTTATTCAGCGCACTTGTCTTCCCTGCGCGCTCATCCTGGCGGATGAAATGCAGATTCTTGTATTCACTCTGTAATTTTTTTACGATCTCATCGGTGCCATCTGTGCTTGCGTCTGAGACAACCACATAATGTAATTTGTCTTTCGGATAGTCCTGCTCGAATTTATTGCGGACGGTGGCTTCAATATGGTCCTTTTCGTTATACGCAGAGGTAATGACCACCACGGTCGGCTCGACCTGTTTCTTGATCACAGGCTTCGGGCTAACAACCCCGATGATCCAGATAAGCACAGGATACCCGGCGTAGGTGTAAATTATCAAAATTAAAAATAACCAAAAAAGAAAACTCATACTGTACCTCGTATTACGTTGTGCGGTGTGTTGTTGCGATAAGGCGTACGGTAGCCGCAGGCTTTAGCCTGCGTTGTCGCAAATATATGGTTTTTTTGTAACATCGTATAGTAGTTACTGTATTTTATAGCAGCTATACTTAATCATGCTTTTTACACCAAAGTATAAAATTCTTGCAAGATTTTTATACTTCGGTAAAATTTTCGTGATATTAAAAGTCTGTGTTTTTACCATTGCCAATGTTACTATTATAAAATTGGTGCCTGACACATGGCGTATATCGTCGTTCGTAGTTCGTATATCGTATGGCGTAATGCTAATGATGTCGTCCCGGAAAGCCGACCTGCCCGCCTCGCTTTTGTGGCGGGAGGCTTATCCGGGATCTAGGTCCCCGCTTTCCCCCGGCCCCGCATTCGCGGAGCCTCGCTTTTGGCGGGGCGTGGCGCGGGGACGACATGATGGTCGCGGGGACGACATGATGGTCGCGGGGACGACATGATGGTCGCGGGGACGACGTGAATGAGGGCCGGGACGACATAATATCTGGCCTCGCGATGGGCATATTGGTCAAAAAATGTTGATAAAATGTTGGTTTTAAAGTTGTAACATATTGCCAATTTTAATATTATGAGAACTAAAAG
>JAFGJY010000090.1 GCA_016928875.1 Candidatus Omnitrophota bacterium
ACGTGAAACTGGATCTTTTCGGTCCCCATGCCGCCAAATTTCACGTTCTTGCTTTTACATGCGGGGCACGTATCGATAGGATCGATCCGATAATTACAATAATGACAGACCAATTTCCCCGCCGCTGCATGATACGTAAGAGAGACCTTGCACGATTTACACATAACCACCTCTCCGCAGTCCATGCACACGACAAACGTAGCGTAGCCGCGTCGATTGAGGAATAAAATAATACTTTCTTTCTTTACTAATGTCTGTTCGATCGCTATTCTAAGCGGCCGCGAAATAAGTAAATTCCCTCCACGGCTCATCTCATTACGAAGATCGATCACATCGACCTTAGGCATGACGTTGTTCACGATCCTGGAGTTCAGTTTCAATAAAACATAACGCCCCTCTTCGCAGGCATACCGTGCTTCCAGCGAGGGCGTTGCCGTACCCATCAACAACACTGCCTTACTAAGCTTTGCTAATTCTTCAGCTACCGTACGAGCATGATACCGCGGCGTGTCGTTCTGCTTCAGGCTATTTTCATGTTCTTCATCAATAATAATGAGTCCTATGTCATCAAGCGGTGAAAATAACGCCGAACGTGCACCCAGGACCACTCGTTTATGCCCGCTCTTGATCCGGCACCACGCATTAAACCGCTCCGCATCGGTCATCTTGCTATGTAGAACCTCCAGTGCCTCTCCGAAGTAGCTATTGAAATAATTCATTAAATGAACGGTAAGTGCGATCTCGGGCACGATCACAATCACCGTTCTTTGCTGCATCAGCGTTCGCCGTATAAGATGCAAATATACTTCCGTTTTACCGCTGCCGGTCACACCCTGCAGCAGAAATGCACTCTCGCGTACGCTTATGATCGCTTCCTCGACCTTTGTGAAAACATCTCGCTGATCGGGCGTCAAAGTATGCTTAAGTACAACATCCGGTAATGTAGGTAACGATATATCTGTCTTGATCGGCCGGCCTCGTCTTAGTAATGCCGGCAACGCATTGGCGATCGCCTCCCCCCATGAACAGTAGTAATACTCCGCCATCCACCGCGTGAGCGCTAGCATCGTGGCCGACATCACAGGTTCAGCATCAAGTACACTCTCGATCTTCTTAAGCCCCTTTTGCGGCGGACACGCTCCTTGCTCGGTAACGATCCCGATCATTGTTGTATCACGAAACGGTACGCGCACACGAACCCCAGGCACACATGCCGCTTGATACTCGTGCTCAACCCCATAAACAAACGGCCCCTTGGGGATATCCAACGCAACACTTATGTACGTAAGATCTGCTTTGATGTTCATAAATTTATCCCAAGACTCCAGGCGCTAGACTCCAGTTTAAAAAATCAAATATTTCTTACCATGACACTTTGATCGTTGTTGTCCCGATCTTAAACCGAGATCTCAAGTTCTAACCTAACGATCATCAAGCAAACATTCGTCAAGATAACACATGAGATTTCTACGTTGACTTTGAATCAATTTTGATGTCTTGAAACTGGGGTCTTGAGTCTGGTGTCTTTGTAAGAAATTTAGACGCGCTTATCGAGTTCACGCCGGATCATCTTCATGTCTTCCCACACGTGTTGTTTGAACTGCGGGCTACGTAAAAGGAACGCCGGATGGAATGTCGCGACCAACTTTATCCCGTGATAATCATGGAATCCGCCGCGCAACCGTGATATCGGATCCTGCGTATGCAGCAACGTCTGCGCTGCGAACGTACCTAATGCACAAATGACCCGTGGCTTGATCGCCGCAAGCTGTTCGATCAAGAACGCTTCACAATTAATGATCTCCTCAGGCCGTGGATTACGATTTTGCGGAGGACGGCATTTGAGTACATTGGTAATAAACACCTGTTCGCGCGTAAGACCGATCGACTCGATGATACGAGTGAGCAACTGTCCGGCCCTGCCGACAAAAGGAACACCCTGAATATCTTCATCCCTGCCCGGTGCCTCCCCGACAAAGCACAACTCGGCATTCGCATTCCCGGCGCCGAAAACCATTTTAGTCCTGTTCTTGACCAGTTCCTCGCAACTGCCGCAACAAAGGACTTTTTCCTTGAGAGCAAGCAAACGTTCACGCTTCTCGTGAGGATCAACCCCTGTCTCACTATCTTCCCGTACCGGTTCAAGCTCTGCGGCACCCTGAGCTACAACACAGAACGGCAGATCAAGCCGCGTAATACCTTCTTCTTTTAAGATCGCACAATGCCCGCGCACTGCATTGATGATAACATCGATCGATCTATTATCGGTCTGTTTTGTCATAACATCATTTTTTCAGTGAAAGCACTAAGTCAATAATATGTTTCGTTGCTTGTGGCTTGCGCACCTTTTGGATATTCTCGATCTTTTCCCGTAAGACTTCCGGGGAGCGCACTATCGACCCGATGATCTCTGCTATATCCTTCGGCCGTTTTAATTCGAATGCACAATCATGTTCGATCAGATACCGCGCATTGCCGGTCTCCTGTCCGGGAATAGGACTAGTTATGATCATAGGAACGCTCTTGGCCAAACTCTCGCAGGTCGTGATCCCTCCGCTTTTGGCGATAATAACATCAGCGGCATCCATGAATTCGTGCATATTATCTATGAACCCATTGACCTTGACCGGATACGGGAACTGTTTTTTTGATAAGGCTTCGAACAAATGTTTGTTGTTCCCGCACACGATAAGCGCCTGAATGGAATCCTTAAATGCTTCAAGCGCGGAGAGGACTTCTTCAAACGGCCCTATGCCGAATGAACCGCTCGTGAGCAACAAGGTCAAACGCTCTTGTTCGATCCCCAGCCGTGCACGCACATCCCGTTTATCCTCATTATACTGAAACTTCGCTCCGACCGGGATACCAAGGACGTTGATCGTCTCGGGCGGTATTCCCCACCGTGCTAAAGCCTGTTTGCTCTCATCGGTCATAACAACAAAATGATCGGTACCTTTATTGATCCACGTTGAATGTGCAAAAAAATCGGTGACCACTGTTACGATCTGGGAGCTGATACGTCCTTTGCGCTTCAAATAGGTTGAGACCTCTGGCGGGAAAAAGTGGGTGAACAAGAGCACATCCGGGGCCTCGGTGATCAAATATTGTTCCAGCTGCCGGGAATTGATCTTATTATAAAAACGTCGGATCGGTGCAACCAGGCGTGCGAACCATTGCATATTGGTAAGCCAATATGAAAAACCCCAAAACCACGGGACCTTCGAGACCATGAACTCATACGAGACCGGATACGTCTTTACAAAAGCAGCCGGTGTTTGCTTAAAAAGATCCGTAGATACTATCTCAATGTCACTACCGTATTCACGTTTGCGCCGTTCCAGTTCCTCGCAGAGATATTCAGCGGCCTTTTTATGCCCGTGCCCTGCGGTAGCATACATTATCAGGACCTTCATTAGTACTCCTCGGAGTAAAAGGTTAAAGGATGAAGGATAAAGGATACAAGATGCGTTGAATGTGTTGGTTCTCTTGAGCGTTTTTTTGCATGCCGGCAGAAAGGTCAAGGACATTTGTTGCTTATCTTAAAATTCATGATTTATAATAGCTAAAAAAGAACGTCTCCCGTATGCTTTTTTAACTTTATCCTTCACCCTTGTGAAAACCCAGAATATAGTGTACGGCTGCCATAAGATCATCGGCAATGTGGTCCGGCCGAGAACTATCGTCGACCGAGTCTTTCTGTAGCGGGCCATGTCCGGTCATGACCATGATGGTCTTAAGGCCAAAACGCTTGCCGGCTTTTATATCAGAGATTTTATCTCCGATAAAATATGTCTCTTGCGGTATGAACGAATGGTCCCGCGCTGCTTGTTCAAAAAGCCCGATCTCCGGCTTGCGGCACGTACATCCTTCGTCTTTCCCGTGCAAACAATAATACCCGGCAGTGATCTTCGCGCCGTACGAACGCACGACCCGCTCCATATTCTCGGTTATTTCGTCCAGGTCTTCTTTTAAATATTTGCCATCCCCGATCCCGGCCTGGTTAGAGATCACAATGATCTCATACCCTGCAGCAGAAAGCATGTACAATGCCTCCAGTACGCCATCAAGGAATTTAAAGTCGTCCCATTTTTTTATGTAGTCGCCGATCGGGTCCCAATTAATAACACCGTCGCGATCTATAAATATCACTTTGCGTCTCATGTGCCACCTACTTCGATAAACCGCGTTCCTTGAGCTCTGCGATCGCATCTTCGACCGTATCGACCGCTTCCGCTTCTTTGCCCCAAGCGACCAGATCTTCCATCCCTTTCTCAAATCTGACCCGCGGAGTATATCCTAATATTTTCTTCGCCTTCGTAATGTCAGCTACGCAATGCCGTATATCGCCGGCACGATACTTCCGCTCAATGAGCGGTGTGATCGTTTTACCGTATAACCGGGCCAACACATTTGCGATATCAAGGATCGTTGTTGCCTTGCCTGTGCCGATGTTGAACGACTGATAATTCGCCTCGTCTTTTTCCATTGCCAGAATATTAGCTGCAACAATATCATAAACACTTACAAAATCCCTGCTTTGCAGGCCGTCTTCATAAATGATCGGCGGATTATCGTTCTTAAGCCGGGCTGAAAATATCGCACACACCCCTGTATACGGATTGGACAACGCTTGCCGCGGACCATACACATTGAAATAGCGCAATGCCACGGTCGGAATACCATAATTCTTCCCGAGCATGAGCGTCAACTCTTCCTGGTCTTTCTTGGAAAGCGCATAGACCGATGTCGCATCCAATGGTTTTGATTCCGGCGTCTGTGACGGCTTTACGTCCTTACCACACAACGGACAGATCTGCTCCCAGTGTCCCTTGGCCATTTGATCATCGGAACGTAATCCTGCGACGATATCTCCACAGGACGAACATATATACAACCCTTCTCCGTAGATGCTCATCGAACTTGCAACGACAATTTTCTTTATGGTGTCTTTATAATTATTCACCACGATATCAAAGAGATTGGCGGTCCCTTGTGTATTGGTCTCCATATAACGCGCGATCTGATACATCGATTGTCCGACCCCCACCCGTGCCGCCTGATGAAATATCACCTCATGGCCCGCGATCACGTCCTTGAGCGCTTCGCCATCGCACACATCACCTTTAATGAACCGCGCATTAGGATTTAAATAGGCGGGCGGAGCACCGCTCTCTCCGTGTACTTGAGGTTCTAGATTATCGAAAACGGTAACGGCATCTCCCCTCTCGATCAGAGCATCCACAAGATGCGACCCGATGAACCCTGCTCCCCCAGTCACTAATATCGTTGTCATGAATACTACTCCATTTTCGAGAGCAACCCTTTGAGTTCGCTCATGAATTGATTTACATCGCGGAAATGCCGATACACAGAGGCAAACCGCACATACGCGACCTCATCGATCTCAAAAAGTTTCATCACCAGAAATTCACCGAGCTCCTGGGAAGATATCTCGGACGAATTCTTCTGATAAATGATCTTCTCGAGATCATCTATCATACCTTCGATCTGTTCGGATGAGATCGGCCGTTTTTTACAGGCGATCAACAAACCTTTACGTACCTTATCTCGGCTGTACGGTTCTCGCCGCTTGTCTTTCTTGACCACCATGAGTGTTATCGTTTCGCTCTTCTCGAAGGTATTGAAATTATTATTGCAGTTACTGCAGTGACGCCGGCGCTTTACTTCGAAGCCATTGTTCCATGGACGCGAATCTATGACACGGTCACTATCACTTTTGCAAATAGGACATCGCATTGTATACTCCTTTGCTTTAAATTGCTCTAATTCCTAATTATTCTAATTCCCGAAAAAATCTCAAATGACCAAAAAGCTTTTTTAAGTCAATTAGAAATTAGGTTAATTAGAAATTCATGTATTTACGGCTTGCTCTCAACTTTCTCTATCTGTCGTACCGTGATCTTGCCTTCTTCCAAGAACTCTCTGGCCAACTGATCAGGATAGCCGTCAGCGATGATGACCTCGCGGATCCCGGCATTGATCAACATCTTGGCGCAAATGGAGCACGGCTGATTGGTGCAATAGATAATACCGCCTTCAAGACTTACCCCATGCAACGATGCCTGTAAGAGCGCGTTTTGTTCTGCATGAAGGCCGCGGCATAGCTCGTGCCGCTCGCCTGACGGCACCTTGAGCTGGTCCCGCAAGCACCCCCGCACATCACAATGGGTTATGCCCGACGGTGTGCCATTGTATCCGGTAGCCAAAATGCGTTTATTTTTCACGATCACTGCACCGACGTGACGCCGCATGCATGTTGAACGTTGTGATACCAAGGTGGCAATATCCATAAAATACGAATCCCAATCAGGTCGTTTCATCATGTCAGTTGCTTCCTTATTTCCGGATAAAGCGGGAACGCTTCAACCAATTGTTTAACTCTGTCTTTGATCGCGCTACGCACGGCCTTCTCTTCTAGATTATCACGGTCAAGGGTCATGTCGATCAGTTCGGCGATCTCATCCATCTCGTTTTCTTCCATGCCGCGCGTGGTAACGCTCGGCGTTCCGAGGCGTATCCCTGATGTAATAAATGGGGACTCCGTATCGAATGGGATCATGTTCTTATTGACCGTGATGTTCACATCATCCAGAAGAGTCGAAGACTCTTTTCCGGTAAACCCTTTCTGTTTCACGTCGACCAACATCAGGTGCGTGTCCGTCCCTCCGGAGACGATCCTGAACCCGCGTTTGGTAAGTTGCGCGGCCAATCGTTGTGCATTCTGCACGATACTTTTTTGATATTCCTTGAAATCATCCGATAACGCCTCCTTGAAGGCGACTGCTTTAGCAGCGATGATATGCATAAGCGGCCCACCTTGAATACCGGGAAAAATCATACTATCGATCTGTTTCGCATACTTCTCTTTGCATAAGATCATCCCGCTGCGTGGCCCACGCAAGGTTTTATGCGTTGTTGTCGTAACAAAATCCGCATACGGAACCGGACTGGGATGCACACCGGCAGCAACCAAGCCGGCAAAATGCGCCATATCGACCATTAAATAAGCACCGACCTTATCTGCGATCTCACGACCGCGTTTAAAATCAATGATCCGCGGATATGCTGAAGCACCGAGCAAAATCAACTTCGGCTTATGTTCAAGTGCCAGCTTTTCAACCTCATCATAATCGATCTGCTCATCCTTTTTACTTACCCCATACGGAATGATCTTAAAATATTTGCCTGAGAAATTCATCGGGTGGCCATGGGTCAAATGCCCTCCGTGAGCGAGATTCATCGCCAATATTTTGTCCCCGATATCGAGCACGGCAAAATACACTGCCATATTCGCACCTGATCCTGAATGCGGCTGGACATTGGCATGCTCGGCCCCGAATAGTTTCTTCGCCCGGTCGATCGCAAGCGCCTCGCACTTATCAACGTGCACGCACCCTCCATACCACCGCTTCGCGGGATACCCTTCCGCATATTTGTTGGTCAAGACCGATCCTTGTGCCGCTAAGACCGCCGGAGAAACGAAATTCTCGCTTGCAATTAGCTCGATATTATTGTGCTGACGTAATACTTCCTCTTTGATCGCCTGATAAATATCAGGATCAAACTCTTTTAAGCTTTTCATGTTCATCCGTTCTACTCCTGTTTAAGAATACTGAACTATCATTTCATATGCCACTTCTCCCACTGACGCAGTGTGAGATGCCTGCCTGCCCTCCGCGAGGCGGGCCGGTAGGCAGGAATTCTTTTTCACACTGCGTCAGTGAAATTGATAAGTTCACGTTCCGCCACGGCGGGACGGCTATCAACTCATTCGACGATCATTACGACAGCGTGATTTTACGGCTATCAGCGTAGAGTCGCGGACATTTTTGGCACATCTTCCGCTCTCGTACCAATGCCTCCAATTTTTCAAATAACCCTTCCGTATCGACCATAT
>JAFGJY010000091.1 GCA_016928875.1 Candidatus Omnitrophota bacterium
GGATAAAAATTAATGAAATGGCACCGCCGCCCGCCCTGCTCCGCCGATGCGATCGCCGCTTGTAATATTTCGATATTCTGTACTTCGGCATTGAATTCCGCAATGAATTCATTCGTATGCGGCGGCTGAAAATGAAATACATACGGATGGCGTTGCAGCATGCTTAAGAAAAGCGTGTAAAGCTGCCACTCGGAAAACCCGAGCCGTACATTCCTGAAATAATATTCATCGTCATAGTCGCCTTTGACCAGGCCTTCTCCGCCGTAGTACGACATGACGATCCGGCGATATCCTTTATATTCGTAAAAATGATCGTTATGTTCTTTGATAAAGGCCCTGAAGCTATCAAGGACACATTCATTGAATGGTTTGCCGAAACGTTTCTCGACCATATAGCGCAATCCGGTAAGGACCGTGCTTGACCATAGTACACAGGCATTCACCGCACTTACCGCAGGAAGCTCCTTCAGGCCAAGCAATGCCTGAGCGCACCATGAAAAGCTCATAAGCCAGCTTGCCGTATTTCCATCGATCGCAGGTAATCTTTTAAGCGTAGTAGTGCGTTTAAAGGTCGTATCAAAATATGCGGGTTCATGTCCATAGTGCGCGATCCAAAAAACATATTTCCCCTCCCGTATAAGATCGCCCTCTGCTACGCGCCGCACGCAGATCGTATCAATGTCAGTAAATAAAAACGGCTCGGAGAGCCTATGGCTTTCGCGAAGCGTTGAAATCGCTAATTTCACGAGCTGTTGATAGATCCATTTATTTTCGCATACCGACGAAGGAACGATGCTTTCTTCATCGATCACAACAATGCGTGAACGCTCTGCCCGAGTGCGATCCTCTATGATCGACCGCACACGGTCGCGCACGGTCATGTCATTAGGGATCACATACAATGTTCGTGCGATGAACGGCAGATTGCAGGCAGTAAAACGAATGTGATACGGCAGGCTTTCTATATCATCTGAGGAAATAAGCGTGATCTGATCCATTATTTCATTTCTTGGGCGCCTTCATCATTCCGAGTCGTTTCTTAACGGAATCTATGATCGCTTGCGTTGAGACGGTCGCACCGCTGATCGCATCGACCTCGCGCTCGATCGCCCGGTCCCACGCCTCTCCATTCCACGTATCAAGGAATCCGTTCTCGGCCAGGATCTCCATAAGGCCGATCGTCTCAAAATGCTGCAACAATTTGACACTTTCTATGCGCTCACGGGTATCGATGCAAATAAGCAGTGAGATCGGCCCCACATGTCCCAGGATATCATCGGTGTAGGGGCTTGTGATCGTGGCATAGCCAATGATCTTTTGCTCTGGATCATAGATCACGATCCAATCATCGCTGGTTTTCGGTTCTTCATAAACAACCGCCGACGGGAATGTTTCACGGATAAAATCCAGCAAAAGATCATCGTTAGTGTTCTGGGCGAGCGAACGTTGAGGCATATAAAAAGAGAACATGCATACAATGACGCATGTTATTATGCACATAATAGTTTTTTTGATCATAATTGAATTCATGGCTGCCCTGTCCTCATCCGTTATCATTGATATATTTATTAAGCGCTAATTTATGGCAGGTATCAATATTGATGAACACCACCCCAATATCGTACAACTCATTATGCCTGATCTCCTCGTTGCGCACGACCTTTGCGATCGCGGTAAACGATGACGCGCGCATCGGCCGTTGCGTTTTGCATATTGCCATAACATATTTGGTCCACCCCGGTATTTTGATCTTTAGGCTGACAACTGTTCCCACCTGAATGTTCTCGCCGAGTTCGAATAACAATCCGCCGGACGAAACGTTCAATGTCTTCCCGATCAGATGGGCCTCTTCTTTTTTGGTGATCCCGAGCTCCTTCCTAAGATCGATCTCTTCGATGTCCAGGATGAATTCGCTGTGCACGCGCGCGAACCGTCTCCTTTCGAATCCTGCATAATGTCTCTTGGCCATTGTATCACCTCGTGTTATTAAAGGGGCAAGGGTCCGGGGTTAAGGGTCCCGAAATCCTTACGCCTTTTTCTTAGGTTAATTGGTGTCAGGCACGTGCCTGACACCAATTACTTTAATACCTACCGCTGTCATCCTGGTCCCATGCCCCTGGACCCTAAACCCTATTTTATAACTCTCCCCGCAGGGATACGCGCACCCTTAGGGATAACGATTATACCATCGCGCACACAATAAAGATCACCGTCAGAATTTCTGTTCGGGTCCTGCAAACCTTTGATCTTAACATTGTTGCCGATAATAACGTTCTTATCAATGATCGCGCCTTCGATACGGACATTTTTACCAATGCACGGCTTAAGCTTTTTATTATCGATCTTATGTTCGTAAAAATCATTCCCTATAAGAATACTGTTCTTGATCGTCACATTGGCTTTGATCACGCTCCGGATGCCGATCACCGCATTCTCGATCGATGCTTTTTCGATCATGCTTCCTTCGGATATGAGCGCATTTTTGATCGATGAGTCTTGTACCTTAGCGGCGGGCAAAAATCGCGCGTGAGTAAAGATCTGATGCTGCTCGTCATAAAGATTGAATTGCGGCAGCGGTGAAGCGAGATCAAGATTGGCATAAAAAAATGACTTGATCGTGCCTATATCTTCCCAATATCCATAAAAAGGATACATATACACTTCATAATCCTCGATCGTTTTAGGTATGATCTGTCTGCCGAAATCCTCTTCGGTATTTTTTTCGAGGATATCTAACAATGCATGACGACTAAAAACGTAATTGCCGGTCGATGCCATATATGTTCCGCGATCACTCTGGAAGCCTTCGATAAGCGCAAGGTCCTGCGGTTTCTCGACCAGTTTCTTCACCTTGCCGTCCTGATTGGTCTTCATGATCCCCATCCGCCGCGCTTCACGCTTATCGACCGGATGCCCGATGATCGTAAGATCTGCTTTCTTCTTGCGGTGAAAATCGAGCATTTCATTATAGTTCATCCGGCACAACTGGTCCCCCGAAAGAATAAGAATGTCATCGACCTGCAGGTTCTTGATATAGCGGGCCGAACGCCGCACCGCATCTGCGGTACCTTGATACCACTCCTCGCCTGCCAGGGTCTGCTCTGCCGGAAGTATTTCGATGAACCCGCGTGATAGCATATCAAGATGATATGTCTGAAATATGTGGCGATGAATGCTGGAGGTGAGAAACTGTGTGAGAATAAAGATCTGGTTAACCCCGGAATGCAAACAATTGCTGATCGGGATATCGATCAGACGATATTTACCGCCGAACGATATTGCCGGCTTGCATCGTTCTTTTGTAAGCGGATAAAGACGCGTCCCTTTGCCTCCGCCGAGTATGACAGCCAACGTTTTGCGATGCCTCATTGATATCTCCTTTGTATATTCTAAATCCTTTTATTTTGGGATGTGGGATATAGGATTTCGGATTTGTGAAATTCATGTGTTCTTTCTAATCTTCAAACACCAAATCCTACATCCTAAATACCAGATCCTAACTCCAGACTTTCCAACACATAGCCTTCCCTCACGGAATACGGGCCTACATAAAAATGCTTTTTGTGGAACGCTTGTAATAGATGGTGAAAAAAATATGTGCCGATATATACCAGCTCCCTTTGTGCGGGAGCAATATTAACTGTGTGTGGTTTTGAAAGCACTTTTTTTTGAAGGGCTGTTATATTGTCCCGGCTGATCGTCTTACGATGCCCGTCGGCGATCGTGACCATGCCTCCGTATTTTGCCCCGGCCATGACCTTGGCAATGCTTGATGTCACAATGATCTTTTTACATTTATATTGTAACACCCCTTTTGCAAAAAGTCTCACTTTTGCATCAAAAAACCGTGAAATCCTCGCCCGCTCCCGTACGGCCGTTACCTCTCCCGCGCCCGCTCTCCCCTTGACGTATGAAAGCCCATACGCGTAACTTTTCCGGACATATGTCCTGTTCTTGTCGAAAATTATGAATTCCGTGCTCCCGCCGCCGATATCGACGAGCAAGATCCGGTCATTAGTCGGGCGGATAAAAAAACGGGCAGCCCTCTCAACACATAAACATTCTTGTCCCGTCGATATCACATCTATATCGGCTCCGCACCCGGCTTTGACCTTGTGAATGAACGTTTTTCGATTGGCTGCTTTTCTAAGAATGCTCGTCGCAAAGACGTGCGTGGTCCGCGCTCCCTTGTTACGCGCGTAAGCCATAAGAGATCTAATAATGTTCACCGCTTCGGTGATCTTATGCGCCGGGATGGTCCGCGACCCCGCAAGATGGACCCCTAAACGATTAACGACCCCCTTGGACCCGATCGTGCGTATCGTACGTTCATCAGTGCGAAACACATCGCAATGGACCGTATTCGAACCTATATCGATAATGCCGATCGTATTCATAGAATACATTCCGTGTAATAATGCCCTGCTCAACATCCCCCTGCGACTTCGTCGCTTTCCCCCTTCAAAGGGGGAATACATTTGAACGATTACAGGGCGATTACCGAAACTATAACCTGCGTCCCGTTATTGAAATGCTGTGCTTATTCTGTATCTGTGGCGTTTTCAGCAGGCGTAGCTTCTTCCGCGGTCATTGACGCCGCAATGCCCCTGACCTTTTCAAGGAATTCCTCATCCTGCCGTACTTTTTGCGCGATCGCCATGTACACTTCCGGCGGTATGTTCTCATCGATGAGGATCTTTTCTGTGGCTTGGGTGATCTGTTGGCGTAAAAAACGGATCTTGGCATCCGCCTTCAAAAAGGATAATATCATCTCATTGGTGATCTCGCCTTCATATAATTTGATCGTGTTTTGTGCATTAGCATTCTGTGCTCTCTGCTCTTGTCCTTCTTCCTGCGCATCACACACCGGTATCATGCCGCCGAGACACCACACTGCGAATATTATCACTACCATTACACTTTGTTTTCTCACGTCTGCCTCCTTTGTCGATATACGGCACAAGACACGATCGTCTGCACCGTCCGTTAAGTAAAACGTATCAATTTCTGAACTTTATCAAATGCCGTACCATTGTTAATGACTTCATGAGCCAGCGAGATCGCCGAAGCAAAAGTACGGGCCTTCCCGCCTACGATCAAGCCGGCAGCGGCATTGAGAACCACAACATCTCGTCGCGGCCCTTTATCTTTCCCGGTAAGGATGTTTTTGAGAATGCGTGCGTTTTCCTGTGCAGAACCGCCCGCTATATCACTCTTTTTGCAATATCGATATCCATATTTTCTGGGATCAAAGGTGTATGTCCTGAGTGCGCCTCCCTTAAGTTCGGTCACCGTGGTCGGACCGAGCAATGAGATCTCATCGAGGCACTCGCCCTTTGTGTCGGAAAGCCCGTGAACGACCATTGCCCGTCTTGTGCCCAATTTCTTTAATGCTTCCGCAACGGTCTTTGTCAGTTCCGGGGCATACACGCCGACCACTTGATAGGGTGGCCGGGCAGGGTTAGTAAGCGGCCCGAGAATATTAAAAAATGTTTTATGCGGAAGCTGTTTGCGTACAGGCTGAACGAACCGTGTCGAACGATGAAAGTGCGGCGCGAACAAAAAACCGATGCCGACCTTTTTTACGCAGGCACCTACACGGCGCGGCGGGAGGTCCAAAGTGACGCCAAGTTCCGAAAGAACGTCTGCACTTCCTGCCAGTGAGGTGATCGCCCGGTTGCCATGCTTTGCAACATGCAAGCCGGCCGCCGCAAGCACAAACGTTGCCACGGTCGATATATTAAAAGTCTGAACGGTACCGCCGCCGGTGCCGCATGAATCGATGATACGAATCTTCGAGGGATGTGAGGCGAAGATCGTTGGTGCAAATGCACGCATTATCTCGGCAAATGCCGCGATCTCTCCCACCTTCTCGCCCTTGCTGTGCATGGCTGAGAGAAACCCGGCGATCTGCACTTCGCTCAGCGAACCCGACATGAGCAATACCATAGCTTGTTTCGCTTGCTGCGCCGTAAGGTCCTGCGCGTGGGCAGCACGGGCAACGATAGAATCGAACAAGGCTCCGGCGTGATCAGCCTTGATCGAATACTTTTTATAGAACTGTTGTAAGGTACGTTTTTCGCTCATATATTTTTCCTAAGGTGTCAGGCACGTGCCTGACACCAATGTATTCTTATGCCTGCGCCAATGCTTTTATTTTGTCGACATCGACCGCGCCGGTACTTGAATAGATGACCGCGCCCGTCTTATCGATGAAATAATTGGCCGGAATGCCACGCACGCCATACGCTCTCGCAACGTCCCCCTCAATATCAAGCAACACCTCGTACGCGACATCTCTGTCTGCGGTAAACTGAGTAACTTTACCCTTTTTCTCCTGAACGTATACACTTAAGATCGTAAGGCCGGATGAGCCCAGTTCAGCCTGTAATTGATTAAGGTCAGGGATCTCTTTTGCACAATAAGGACACCATGTTGTCCCGAACACAAGAAGGACATTCTGGCTCCCCTGAAAACTGCGCAAGTTCACCTCTTCACCATTTAAATTCTGCAACGTAAAATCACTGGCCGTCTTCTGTGCCTGAGCATTTGTCATTACCGCACAAACGACCATTGCCATCACTGTGAACGTCACTACGCTGAATACCTTAAGCCTTTTCATCCCTTTCCTCCTTATCATTCGTTGTAAGAACGAGATTCATGCTCCCGCTCCTATACCCTTCAAGATCAAGGGTAATATATTTGTAACCGATCTTTTTCAATGCTTCGCAGATCTGTGTGCGAATTTCATGTCGCGTAAGCGTTCCTATATCTTTTGGCTCGACTTCGATCCGCGCGCAATCGCCATAATGCCGCACGCGGCATTGTGTAACGCCAAATAATCTGATGATTTTCTCAGCATCGTGGACCATTTTCAATACTTTTTCTGTGATTTGTGTCCCATACGGGATCCGCGAGCTAAGACATGCCAACGATGGTTTTGCCGCTGTCGGGACACCAAACTCGCGGGATAAAGCACGGATCTCATCTTTGCTAAGCCCACATTCAAGTAACGGACTCTTTATACCAAGCTCCCGCAATGCCCGCAAGCCCGGCCGATGATCGTGTATATCCTCGGCATTAGAACCTTCAAATATATACGTAATTCCTTTATTATAAGCATATTGTAGTATTTTATTAAACAATTCTCTCTTGCAGAAATAACACCGGTCTTCGGGATTATTCACAAAGTTCGCATCATTCATCTCTTCTGTCGTAATGACCGCATAAGGAACACCCCACCCTTCGCAGATAGCTCGTGCACCAATGCTTTCTTCCTGCGGGAATGTCGGTGACTCTGCAATGACCGCAATGATATTTTCTGCAGGCAGGACCTGTGCTATCACCTTAAGCAGTAAGGTACTATCAACACCACCCGAATATGCAAGCACGATTTTTTCGTATGAACCAATGTACGCGAGAAGGCGATCGTATTTTTTTTGTAAGGCGCTCTCTAATCCCATGACTTCCCTATTAGTTATAACAATTCTTTTCCTCATTAAGTTGCAGAAGAGTAATCTACCTCATTTTAGGGTATAAATAAATGATTATTTGTATAAGATAGTGGTGCCCCTTTTTAAAAAAATCATTGAAATTCATTGATATTTTGTTACAGTAGGGCAATTTGAATGGCAAACCAATATATAAAATTATGAGTTTACTACCACATTTTCATCACAAGCGATCCTATTTCGTAATGCTGCTCCGGTGCATTATGCTGGCATGTGTCCTTTCCTCGTGTGCCGCACCGAAAAAAGCCATAGAAACGCCGATCGATTCGCCGATCCCGGACTTAATACAACAAACAACGGCCGCACCGTTAAAACCCTTCATTCCGCCGCAATC
The DNA here is from genome assembly GCA_016928875.1 of Candidatus Omnitrophota bacterium. GTDB lineage: Bacteria > Omnitrophota > Omnitrophia > JAHJGZ01 > JAFGJY01 > JAFGJY01. Next base: position 7,846 of record JAFGJY010000091.1, read on the forward strand.
GTTGCCCCGTACAAGCACCATTCATGAAGTCGCACCGCTGGAAACCCTCTGGCGCATCAGCAAAATGTATGATGTGACCCAGCAGGAGATCATGCATGCGAACAGCTTATCTGACCCGAATGCGCTCAAGGTCGGACAAAAACTGGTCATTCCGGCCGCGGCACCGCTGAAATCATTCATCCCTCTCTACCCTAACACACGGTGGAAATTTATCGTTGTTCATCATACGGCGTCTGATATCGGCAACGCTCGTTTGGTGAATTTATGGCATAAAAAACGCGGATGGGAAGGGATCGGCTACCATTTTATTATCGATAACGGTACCGTCGGTAAGGGCGACGGACAGATCGAAATATCTCCTCGCTGGATCAAGCAGATGAAGGGAGCTCATTGCAAAGCGTGTGATATGAATGAAGTCGCGATCGGTGTCTCACTGGTCGGGAACTTTAGTAAGACCCTGCCGTCGGCGCCGCAAATGGATTCGCTTGTGTTTTTGATCAGAGAATTAATGAAGTACTATCATATTCCCGCACAAAATGTCATAGGCCATCGCAACGTCTTAGGCGCCAACACCGAATGCCCCGGCACCAAATTCCCCTGGGAAAAGTTCAAGAAACAGATCTCGTACTAATTACGCAGATTTAAGGAAGTTTTTGGACTGGACGATCAGTGCGGCAATGCCGATGCCCCCCGTAGAGGTGCGGCCATCGCCCGATGATCCTTCATGGTCGATCCACTGTTCTGTCGCGATCTTCTCTTCGAAGAGTGCATACTTCGTTTTCCCCTCCTCAGGCATCCACCGTTTACGAAGTTCTACGGGATCGAGCAACACATCGGTACCGGTGAACCACTCTGCAAAACCGCGCACATTAGGATGATCGATGTCTCTATCATATGGTATATTTGCAGGCGGTATCAACGTCCATCCTTTCTCTTTTATATACGATACGATAAAATATCTGAGCTCAATGGCCTCTTCATCTCGCTGATATCTGCACCACTGAAATCCGTCTCTATTGACCGGGATCTTATCTAATGCATATTCATGGTCACTTACCTTCCACTCTGCCTCTGATACGTCTACCGGCTCGGGAAGTGTTTCTGAAGATCCGAATGCGGACACGGTGTTACCAAGCTGTCGGTACATCTCGATAAAATGGCCTTCTTTATCTTGAAGGGCATCGAGAAAATATCGGTTCCCCTGCGAATTGGTAAGCCCAAGAAGCTCCGCAAATTTAGCGATACCGGTATGGACAAGCGTTCCCTGATACGGATTTCCCTCCGTACCATTGCCGATAATCCCATCCGGCAATCCGAAACGCGTTACCAGTCCGGGCACAGTCAGGATATTTTCTATCCATGTATAAACACCGTCATGAAGCGGAGAGCTCTCCGTAAATGCGGCGAGTCCGTGGACACTGCCGAGGCCCTCAACGATGAATCCTCCTTCGCTTGTCCGCCACCTGCCTCCGATCACATATCCTCCATACGGATGAAAGGCCGGATCGCTCGTCGTGATCTGCCCATTTCGTACGGACTCTTTCATCGTTGCTGCAAGATATTTAGTATAGACCTGGCGCCACGGATCCATCATTGTTAAATCAAAGGTCAAGAGGGGCCAGGAATAGGTAAACGTGTCGCCATTAAAGGAAGATAATATCCCCTCGTTCTCATGGACCATAAGCGAAGTAAGGACCGTATCCGGGACCGCTCCATAGAAGGCCGCAGCCCACACGATACCCGGAAGGAATTCCGTTGTAATGCGGTCGAGCTGCCAATCGTAAATGATGTCAGAAACACGGCCGCTCTTTAGTACCGTTTTCGTGACCGAATGAGAGTTGATCATACGATAGTATCCGATCGACTGGCCCTTTTCGATAGACAATTGTGCGCTTTTACGGCCGCCCGATACCTCGCCCACACGGGCACCAAAAAAACGCCCGCTCCCTTTATCGACCATCGCGGCATATCCTTCTTCCTGCCTGTCTAAAAATGTCTTCGCCTTGTTCCACAGCGGATCTGTCTCTCCCAGTGCGCCTTTGATCATGAACAATTTAACGGCAAGATTAAGATTATCGCCGACCGTATATATATCGTCTTCCTGTGACAGTATCCCTCCTTGAATATTGAGCCAGGTCGGTATGAGCCCTTTCCAGCCATAGTTCGTTTGTACATCAAGCAACTTCGTAAGAAGTATGGTAAGGTTTTCACGCGCCTTCCCCTCATCCATCACTCCCTCGGTCTCATTACCGGTAATGATATCCAATAAATACTGAGCATAAAAACCGATAAGCGTCGGTTGTGTCCTGTGATCGGACCCTGCTTCATCTATGCCTTGATCGCCGAGCGCGATCACATCGTACGGGAACTGAAGGCCTTGGTTCACCCCAAAATGCACATACTTTCGTGCACGATCTTTTGCTTCTGCAAAAGAAATGGTCTCGCCCGGTTTAACGTCCTCAGGCAGTTCGATCGGCTCATCTTTTGGGATCTCAGGAACTATATCGTCGATCCTTTCACATGCGAAAAGAAGGTCAAGCACTCCACCACTGAACATAACGCCAATGAATCCCTTGATCCCTGTACCTATGGCCTTTCTGCGTGACATTGTGTTCCGCTTCTCAGTTTCGTTTTCGATCTTCTGTTCCGTGTTCTTTTGCAAGAATGGTAAGATCGTGGAGACACGCTGCGGCACTGTTGCATACACCTGCGTCGCCATGAAAATAATACAAATAAATATAGATACACACTTCTTCCGCATATTTTCTCCGCATATCCCGCATAACACGTTCTGTTGTCATTCCCGCGAAAGCGGGAATCCATGATCCTGATCCGCCAAAATTCATGCATCCTGCATTACGTGGCGGATTATTGCATCCTGCAATAAAAAAACGGGTAATCCATCAGGAATATCCTGATGTATTACCCGTCTATCCGCTATAAAGAGTATCTCATAGTATATATAAAGTCAAAATACCATACTTATAGTTATGCCATAACTTATTATTCTATAATATGTTCTGCCTGAAGACTATTTTTTCTTGAGCACTTCTTTATGGTATTCCTGGATGGGTTTGACATCGAAGGTGCCGGTCTTCATGGATTCGATGCCGATACAGGCAGCCATGGCGCCGGCCATGGTGGTGACATAGGGAATGCCCAGGAGGACCGCAGCGGAACGGATGAGCTGTTCGTCCTTGCGCTGCAATTCTCCGGAGGGAGTATTGATGATGAGATGGATATTACCTTTTTGTAGTTCAGTAAGCGTATTCGGCGACCCTTGTGCGATCTTTTTGATCACCGTGACCTCAACGTTGCTCACTTTAAGCACGCGCGCCGTGCCTTCGGTCGCGATGACCTTAAACCCGAGCTCGACCAGTTTTTTCGCAATAAAGATGATCTCGCGTTTGTCATTATCACAGACGCTTACAAATACGTTCCCTTCCGAGGGAATGATCTGCCCGGCCGCCAATTGCGATTTGGCGAATGCCATCCCGTAATTCTGATCAACGCCCATCACCTCGCCCGTTGATTTCATCTCAGGCCCGAGGATCGTATCGACACCGGAGAATCGCGAGAATGGCAGAACCGATTCCTTGACCGATATATATTCCGGGATGACCGGTTTTGTAAATCCCAATTGCTTGAGAGTCTTCCCGGCCATGACCTTGGTCGCGATCTTCGCCAGCGGAACACCGGTCGCTTTGCTCACGAACGGCACGGTGCGTGATGCGCGCGGATTGACCTCAAGGATAAAAAGAACGTCGTTCTTGATCGCCCACTGAATGTTCATAAGGCCGCAGACCTTCAGTTCCGCGGCAATGCGTTTCGAGGCATCGACGATCTCTTCGATCATCCGCGTGCCGAGCGTAAACGGCGGAAGCACGCACGCGCTATCGCCAGAGTGAACGCCTGCTTCTTCAATGTGCTCCATGATCCCGGCCACCACGGTCTCGGTCCCGTCGCTCACACAATCCACGTCAACTTCGATCGCATTCTCAAGGAATTTATCGATGAGGATCGGATGTTCCGGAGAAACACGCGTAGCAACTTTGATATATTCACGCAACGATTCCTCGGTATAGACGATCTTCATCGCCCGCCCGCCGAGCACATATGACGGACGCACCACGATCGGATAACCGACCTCGCGCGCGACTTTGCGCGCTTCATTGAACGAGAACGCGGTGCCGTTCGGTGGCTGCGCGATCTTTAATTTTTGCATGAGCTTCTGAAATCTTTCGCGGTCTTCGGCGTCATCGATCGATCGAATGCTTGTACCGATAATCGGCGCTCCCGCCTTCGACAGTTTACGTGCGAGATTGAGCGGCGTCTGTCCGCCGAGCTGCACGATGATCCCGTCCGGCCTCTCGCGGTCAACGATGTTCATGATATCTTCGAAGGTAAGCGGCTCGAAATATAATTTATCCGAGGTATCATAATCGGTCGAGACGGTCTCGGGATTTGAATTGACCATGATGGTCTCGATCCCCATCTCGCGCAGGGCGAAGGACGCCTGGCAGCAACAGTAATCGAACTCGATCCCCTGCCCGATCCGGTTCGGCCCGCCGCCCAGGATCATGATCTTCCTTTTCGTGCTGACAGTTACCTCGCACTCATCTTCGTAGGTCGAATAATAATACGGCGTATACGCTTTAAATTCGGCTCCGCAGGTATCGACCAATTTAAATGTTGCCTCAATGCCCATCGCTTTGCGGAATTTTCGGACCGTGATCTCGTCGGTATCATACGCGTCCGCGATCTGGCGGTCGCTAAAACCGTAGCGCTTCAGCTCGCGTATGAATTCGTACATCGCTTTCGATTTCCGCAGCCGCTTATCGCTCTTGCGCGCTGTGGAATAGAGTTCTTTCTCCGCATCAACGATCTGTTTCATGTTGAAGAGGAACCACGGATCGATCGCGGTATACTTGAATATCTTATCGAGCGGCATGCCCTCTTCGATCGCATATTTAATGTAAAAAATGCGCTGATCGTTCGGTTTTTTCAACTTCTCGATGAGCACGTTCTCGAGTGCTATTTTATCTTTTTTAAGGAGTTCGTATTCGATATTATCAAGTCCGATGTTGCCCTTCTCAAGGCCGCGCAGGCCTTTTTGTAACGCCTCTTTGAACGTACGGCCGATCGCCATTGTCTCGCCAACGGATTTCATCTGCACGCCGAGCGTCGGGTCTGCTTCAGGGAATTTTTCGAACGTGAAGCGCGGTATCTTTACCACGCAATAATCGATCGTCGGCTCGAAGGCCGCCGGCGTTTCTTTCGTAATATCATTGGGAATTTCATCGAGCGTATAGCCAACCGCGAGCTTTGCCGCCATTTTTGCGATCGGAAAGCCGGTCGCTTTACTGGCAAGTGCTGAACTGCGTGATACACGCGGATTCATTTCGATCACGACCATACGTCCGGTGTCTGGATGCACGGCAAATTGAATGTTCGACCCGCCGGTCTCGACACCGATCTCGCGGATGATCTTGATCGCCGCATCACGCATATCCTGATAACACCGGTCCGTTAACGTCTGTGCCGGCGCGACCGTGATACTATCTCCTGTATGAACACCCATCGGGTCGAAATTCTCGATCGAACAGATGATCACCACATTGTCTTTAAGGTCGCGCATGACCTCAAGTTCGTATTCTTTCCAGCCCACCAGCGATTCTTCGACCAAGATCTCGCTTATCATACTTTGCTTAAGCCCGTTCGAGGCGATCTTCTTAAACTCTGCCATAGAGTGCGCAATACCGCCGCCAGTGCCGCCCAAGGTAAAGCCCGGGCGAATGATGACCGGGAACCCGATCTGACGCGCAACTTTGACCGCATCTTCCATTGTGTGCGCGAGCGCGCTCTTCGGTAGATCAAGGCCGATCGAGGTCATTGCCTTTTTAAAAAGGTCGCGCTCTTCGGCTTTCTTGATCGACGTGTAATTCGCACCGAGCATCTCGACATTGAATTTTGTGAGTGTTCCCTGTTCATAGAGTTTGACCGCAGTATTAAGTCCGGTCTGTCCGCCGAGGGTCGGGAGGATCGCGTCCGGCCGTTCTTTCTCGATGATCTTCGCGACCGCCTGCGGTGTGATCGGTTCAATGTAGGTCCGGTCCGCCATATCAGGGTCGGTCATGATCGTGGCAGGATTGGAATTGACAAGGATGATCTTGTAGCCTTCTTCGCGTAGTGCTTTACACGCCTGCGTGCCGGAATAATCGAATTCGCAGGCCTGACCGATGATGATCGGGCCGGAGCCGATGATGAGGATGGATTTTATGTCGGTGCGTTTGGGCATTGTGTCAGCTTCTTAGCTGAAAAGCTTCTCAGCTTCTTAGTAAAAAAATCAAGGATTAAGTTTAGCGATCATACTTTTTAACATTTTCATCACTTCTAAAAGCAATGCGTTAACATCGCTAAAATCGGCATTCTTTGTTTTGTTCCACCGTTGCGCTACTTCGAGTTGTGTTTCGACTTCAGCGCTTGAACCATATGCAATTCTCAGGAACTGAACAAATTCTCTTTTCGTACCACGGGATCGTCCCTCAGCGATATTTGAAGGGATCGATAAGGCTGCTCTCCGTAATTGCGAAGACAACCCATATTGTTCTTCTTTGGGAAATCGTTCTGTAATGTCAAATATTTTTAAACAAAGATCCATTGCTTTTTGCCATACTATTAACTCTTTATATGAATGGATCGTTGCCATATTTCCCCTAAGAAGCTCTGAAGCCAAGCAGCTAAGAAGCTTTGAAGCTACCGCAGCTATCGAAGCTGTTTATTCTTTTTCATATTCTCAACGAAATCATCGAATAAATATGAAGCATCGTGCGGGCCGGGTGCTGCTTCAGGATGATACTGCACCGAGAAGATCGGCAATGTCTTATGCCGCAGGCCTTCGTTGGTCTGATCATTACAATTAATGTGCGTGATCTCAACGTCATGCTTTTTGATCGAAGCGACATCGACCGCAAATCCGTGGTTCTGTGCCGTAATATCGATCTTGCCGGTCCTGAGGTCCTTGACCGGTTGATTGCCGCCGTGATGACCGAATTTCAACTTATACGTTGTGCCGCCCAGCGCAAGGCCAAGCATTTGATGCCCGAGACAAATTCCGAAGATCGGATAGTGTCCGATGAGCGCTTTTACCGTATCGATCACATAGGTCACTGCCGCAGGGTCGCCCGGGCCATTTGATAACATAATGCCGTCCGGCTTGAGGTCGCGAATGGTCTCGAAAGGCGTCTCGGCCGGGACCGTGGTCACGGTGCATCCGCGATGGGCGAGGCTACGAATGATGTTATACTTGCAGCCGCAATCGATGAGCACGACCTTATATTTACCTTCCTTGTTCCACTCTTGGATCGTATCGGAGGTTACTTCCTTGACCAGATCGCGGCCGACCAGGCCCAGTGAGGCCTTTACTTTTTCATGCAAACGTTTATCATTACGGTCGGTCGTTGAGAGCACGGCTTTCATCGCGCCCTGCTCACGGATATGTTTCGTAAGCCGGCGGGTGTCGATCCCTTCGATCGCGACGATATTGTTCTCGATAAAATAATCGCGCAGGGTTTGTTCGTGGCGCCAGTTGCTCGCGATCTCGCTGCACTCGCGCATCACGAGGCCTTCGAAAAAAGGCACACGTGATTCGATATCGACATTGGTCACGCCGTAATTTCCGATTAAAGGGTAGGTCATGGTCACGATCTGACCACGATAGGAAGGGTCGGTGATGATCTCTTGATAGCCCGTCATGCTCGTATTGAAAACGACTTCCCCGTACCGTTCTCCCGCAACACCGCACGAGAGTCCCGTAAATACAGTCCCGTCTTCTAAAACCAGCTTTGCGATCTGCTTTTTATCTGTCATAACTCGCTCTATATATTGGTATTATGTGAAGTGGCCATTGAGGCTGGATATCCCCAGCAAAATCGTGTGAATATAACATCATTCACTATGTGTGTCAATGGCATAATCTTACTTGTTGTGAACAAAGAAGATACGGACCTCGTTAATCCCCCTTTGAAGGCGTAAAGACTCGTTGAGGCAACGCTTCTTTTCGAGGGGGATTAATGGAAATGTTAAGTGCAGATACCAAGTACTAACATCCCTCGTCCCGCCATGGCGAGACACTCCCCTCAAGCGACATCGGGGACACACAAAAAAAGTGTGTGTCCCCAATCTTCACACTCATGTCTAAATTTCGAAGAAATCTTTGGGGAAGCGACCGAAGCAATCTCTGTACTGAGATTGCCGCGTCGGCCTGGCGGCCTCCTCGCAATGGGCATAAAGGTTAAAAAGTGTTGCTAATTTACTGATTTTTGAAGTAGCAAAACCACCGCAAAAACGATTGTTTA
>JAFGJY010000092.1 GCA_016928875.1 Candidatus Omnitrophota bacterium
ATCCAAAAGGAACCGTATTATACCGACATCATCCCGCCAATGCAACAATAATATTGGCTAGTCATTAAAGAACTTTTTCGCCTGATCCCGCCCCGATATTTTTTTAAAATCATCATAATCTATATAGATCAGGTCCTGTCTTTTTTTAAAGAATTGTTTCACCACGTGAAAACGGCCATCGCCTTGGGTGCTCGCATTTTTGGAGGTCACGTATTTAAATTCGGTACCACAAGCAGGACAATGAGTTACAGTTGCGTACGCAAGCCCAAGTTCTTTACAACTCTCACAATTTCCTAAACTATCGCCCACATTGAGCAAATGCTTGTTAATCTCATCAGTATTCACTTTCTGCCATACCCGCACGACGTCTTCAGTCACAGCTAACCTCGCATTACTTTTTAAACATTTTTAGTTTTAACGTAACATGCGCCCTGTCCTGCCACGGCCAAAACATGGCAACGATCTGCTCATTCTCAGTTTCTTTCATGAATAACGTCTGATCGATCCAAAGGCCACCAAGTTCTTGTGTCGCCTGAAGCTGTTCACGAGTCGGCTTTGTCCCGGCGGGTTTTGCGACCCCACCCATGACCGCAGCTATATTACGCTCCCATTGTTCGATATCCTTACGGTAAAAAACGATCTCATAATACTCATCGGTCGCGCTTCTCTCTTCATATACACTTAATGTCGCACACTGTTCCAGGATCTCCTTCAATCTCATAATCTCCTCAACTTTAGTTTTCAAACGTTCTCTATTTAATTTCGTATTTTTTCATTTTAGCGATCAAGGTCGTCCGCTTGATCTTCAAAAGCTTAGCAGCTTTACTCACTACGCCACCCGCTTTATCAAGTGCTTTCGAAATAAGCTCTCTCTCAAGTGTTTCTATCTCAAGTTCGAGGTCAACTTCATGTTCAAAATCAAAATCGCGTTTGCTGGAAACGCGTTTTTCATAGAAAACGCTACGAATACGGTCCGGAATGTCTCCTAATGTGATCATGCTGCCCATGCCAAGCACCATCGCCCGCTCGATCACATTCTCCAGCTCACGCACGTTACCTGGCCAATCATAGCGCATAAAACAATTCATGACCTCTTTGGAGACGCTCTTCTCGCCGTCTTTCGCACGTGATTTATATTTTTTGATGAAGTGAAAGCACAAGGGCTCAATGTCATCTTTCCTCTCCCGTAATGGAGTTGTTTGAATGTTGATGACATTAAGGCGATAATAAAGATCTTGACGGAACCGGCCGGCACTTATCTCCTCGTGAATGTTCTTATTGCTAGCCGCAATAAACCGTACATCGACCGCAATATCCTTAGTATCCCCAAGACGCTTGATCTCTTTTTCCTGCAGGGCGCGTAATAATTTCGCCTGGATCCCGAGAGAAACCTCGGTGATCTCATCTAAGAACAATGTGCCGCCGTCGGCGACCTCGAACAGACCTTTCTTTTGACGCTGAGCACCGGTGAAAGCGCCCTTTTCATACCCGAAAAGTTCACTCTCGAGCAATGTTTCCGGTAAGGCGGCACAACTGATTTTCACGAATGGTTTACCCTGCCGCTCACTAAGACGGTATATCTCCTGAGCAATGATCTCTTTACCAGTTCCACTCTCACCCAAGATCAAGACTGTTGTATCGGTGGGAGCGACCTTTTTGATCAGATCGCGTACCTTCTGCAGTTCCGAGGTCGCACCAACTAAACTTTCGCTTTCGTCCTCTTCCTTCGCTTTATCCGTCTTCTGTTTTTGTTTGATCGCTTTCTTGATAGAAAGTAAGATCTCGTCAAACATGATCGGTTTTGTGATGTAATCAAAAGCCCCGGACTTGATCGCCTCGACCGCGCATCCTGCCGAATCCGCACTGGAGATGATCAAGACCTGGATGTTCTCGCGCATCTCCTTAAGGCGTTTCATAAGCCGCATACCGTTGAGATCCGGCAAATTTAAGTCGATAATGACAACATCGTAATACCGCTCTTCAACATAATGTAACGCATCTTCACCGAAAAAAACCGAGTCGACATTACACCCCTCAAGCGTCAAGGTGTTTTCCAGAACATTGCAAAAATCCTTGTCGTTATCCACGATCAAGATCTTTGCGAGCTTAGCTTCATCCATATGATAATTCTTTCTTATTGAGATAGACTGGTTTTTACCTTACGCCTCTACGAGCTTCATCCCCGTAATGAATTCATATGCCTGCAAATATTTCTCTCTTGTCTTGCAAACGATCTCATCCGGTAATACAGGCCCCGGCGGCGTTTTATCCCAATCAAGACTCTCGAGATAATCGCGTACGAATTGTTTATCAAAACTCGGTTGTGATCTGCCTGGTTTATACTGATCTTTCGGCCAAAATCGCGATGAATCCGGCGTTAATACCTCATCGATAAGCACCAGCTCCCCGTCGATCTGCCCAAATTCAAATTTTGTATCACAGATTATGATCCCCTTATTCAAAGCATAGGTAGCTGCCTTTGAATAAAGTTCAACACTTCTTTCTCGTACGGTCTCAAAAACATCATCCCCGGCGATCTTACGTGCTTGTTCTTCTGTAATATTAATATCATGTCCTTCATCAGCTTTCGTCGACGGTGTAAAGATAACCTCCGGCAATTTGTCAGACTCTTTTAATCCTACCGGCAGTTTGATCCCGCATACAGAATGGGATTTTTTGTACTCCTTCCATCCGGAACCTGCGAGATAACCGCGTACGATACATTCGATCGTCAGTGGCGTTGCCTTTTTACACAGCATGCTCCGTCCCTCAAGTGCAGCACGATGATCGGCAAGCTCCGGTACAATACCGATGATCTCATCTATATCGGCTGAGATCAAATGATGTGGAATATCATTGCCATAGCGATCGAACCAGAATTTTGATATTTGTGTCAGGACACGGCCTTTATCAGGGATACCGTTCGGCATGATCACATCAAACGCAGAAATACGGTCCGTTGCGACCATAAGTAATGATTCTTCACGATCCGCTGTCGCAGCGATACCATAAAGCTCTCTGACTTTGCCGGTACGTAAATGTTTGATATTGGGGGTAGTAAAAGAAATGATCGCGGTATATGTCATAAGACGTTCTCCCAAATTGTAGATTATGTAGCGCTGGTTACTATTGTAAACGTGATGAATGAACGGGCGGGTTGTTCACCCGCCCGCGCGTAGTTTAATTCACTTCTTCGAATAAAGCTGGGGAAACATAATCACCGAACTTCTCTCGTGTCTCAAGCAAGCGTTGTTTTTGCGCATCGAGGAATTTATACAACATACTCGGCGTATCCGGCACCTTGGTCTTATATATATGTTCTATACGTTCGATCTTAGCCAGATTTTCCGGTATCCGTAAGGTGAATTGTTTTTCATAATCTTCTTTAGTGAATTCTTTCTTCATGAGCTCCTTAAAGATGACTTTGAGGTCCTCATATTTGGG
>JAFGJY010000093.1 GCA_016928875.1 Candidatus Omnitrophota bacterium
ATTGTTAGCGTGGACGAAACGGTAAAAAAAACAGGATGAGCCCGAAGGGGTTTTAATCTCCGATTATTTTTATAAGAACCCTTTTCTTCCGCCGGCCATCGAATTCCCCATAAAAGATCTCTTCCCATGGCCCGAGATCGAGTTCTCCCTTCGTGATCGCAACAACCACTTCGCGCCCCATGATCGTACGTTTCAGATGTGCGTCGCCATTATCTTCGCCACCTCTATGATGACGATACTTTTCGACATTGTAAGGCGCCAATTCCTCCAACCACTCCATAAAGTCTTGGTGCAGCCCGCCCTCATTATCATTAATAAAAACACTTGAGGTAATATGCATGCTATTGACAAGGCATAATCCTTCCTTGACATTGCTTTTACGGACAGCGTCCGCGACCGTATTCGTGATATGTACAAATTCATAGCGTTTTTGTGTATGCATCCATACATGTTCAGTATAACTTTTCATGACATCCTCCTGATTACGTATAAATGACATTTAAAATAAAACGGGGACAAGACGCTCAAGGTGCCTGTCCCCGCTCAAACAACATGATCCTTTTATTTGAAACTATATCTTTAGCCGATCGCGATCTCAGTAAAGACACTGACATCGTTCTTATCAAAATAAAAATCCGGGCAGATCTTCTTGAGTATACTCATGATATTATTCACAATGTTATCGATCTCACTGAGCGGCACACTCCTACTCAAGCGCTTACCGATCAAACTCTTGTCCCCGGTAGTCGTCATTTGCAGATAGTCCGGATCATTGCGCCTAAAAAACCGTTCATTATATGGCTCGCATTTATCGAGTGCTTCCTGCAATCGCTCGTTGATGATCATGCCAATAAAAATATTTGCTCGTATACCTTCGGTCATAACTCGACATCACTTTCTCTTGATCTTTGCACTATGTTACATTAAATATTGTACTGTATTATTCCCGTACGCAAAGCGAAATTACATTAAATCCGCCACCGACGGTGATACCATAACCATTGTTCCGGATATGCACGCACCATTTCTTCCATGACCTTCGTGTATTCCTGGACCATATATTTGATGCGTTCTAAGTTCCCAAGCTCCCCTGGCCTGATATTTATTTCATCCTTAATGATGACCCGATAAAACCCGATCTTCTCGCGGATCGCGAATGCTGGATACAAAATACAATCGTATTTTATTTTCATAAGCGCCGGAAAGGGCGTAGTGTACGCAGGTTGACCAAAAAAATCGACCACGATTCCCGAAGCCCCTACTCTTTGATCGATCAATGTGCCCACTATTTCTTTTTTCTTAAAGGCCTCAATCGTCCCTCGGACAGCATGCTCTTTGTCAATGACCGCTCCTGCAGTTGAACACCGCAAACGGGAAATATAGTCAAAAACATATCTGTTCTTAAGCGGCCTGCCAATCGCATGCATTTTCTGTCCTATAAATCCGGCAACTAATGCGAGCAACTCCCAATTACCGATGTGCCCTGTCAAGTACATCGCTGCCCGCGGCATCTTGGTCAAGCCCATTGTACGTTTCCCGCTGTCCTCATCGAAATAGAAGTATTTATCCAAACCCTTTTTGCGTCTTGCGAAGAAAAGGAACTCTAAATATACAAAAACCAGATTCCGCATTGCAGCGCGCGCTATACGCCGCCGTTCTCTTGAGGTTTTTTCGTTCCCAAAAGCAAGGCTAAGATTTTCAAGTGCGATCGCACGCTTATGCGGTAAAATGTAATACGCAACGGTTCCGACACACCAGGCTAAACCATACAAAAAGTGCAACGGAACAAACCCAACGATAGTGAACAAACATCGTAAAAGCATGTATTCAGCACAATAGAGGCTTTCTTTTAAAAATTTCATGACACTCCTTTTTACTCGAAGATCAGATACCCCAGCTCGCGAGCCCCATCCTTGCCGTTGAGCTCTTCGAAATAGGTCGTGACCTTTGCCTGCGAAGAATCTGCATCATCCTGATCATGCAGCGAAATACTCAGATGGACTTTGCCTTTCGGTTCGATCAACAGCGCCTTGAAACTGATCGCGGCTTCTAACACATACCCATAATCATTTTCGCTCCATGCCCCGACCACTGTCCCGTTTACTTTCGTATCGGTCTTTTGGAACCATGACCAGCTTTTCACCCCGTAATCTGTGCTTTTCACATTAGGGACAATGCCTATCTGCACATCCTGAGGATCACCCCACCGCAAGCCGTCCGCTCCCGGGTCCGTAAATATTTCCAAACAATCATCTCTATGTATATCTTCCGCCTCATACTCATCAACAATATCATTATCCTTCACCCTCACGGCAACGTATAGATTAGCATCATCGTATTGGAGATAAATTTTGCCGCTAAAATCCATTGCATCATTTATCGAGCCGTATTCCATATTCATATCATCAACGCTGAACCCTTTCGACAGATCCCACTCATCAAGCTGCCCATCTATCACGATCTGTTCCCGCGTACGATATGCAATGAGCCGCGGCGGTTCCGGCATTGTGACGATCTTGGTCCCGCCAGAAAATCCGATACGTTCCATACCCTCTGCGATCCATGGGTTTTTCATAAAATATGCCCACAGAAGTCCGGACCTGAAGTTTTCTATCATGAGCACGATCGTCCCCTGGTCAATAGCAATGCAATCTTGCGCGAACCAATCACGGCCCACATTGAACGAATCCGAGAAACCGTATCTGCCCCACAATCGCTCACCATGCTTTTCGTACATGGTCAAGAGCGCTTGTCGCGAAAGTTCCGGTGTAAATACGATCGATCCAGCTGCGGCAGTGGGCGCAACAGTCCCATCATGATGTTCGTGCCCCGGTTTTCCACCGTACGCTTTATACCCATCAGGTCCATCACAGGCTGTTAAACCCCACACATTTTCTTCATATGTTTTGAACTTTTCTTTATTATCGATGCAGAATTCCCTATTTGCCAAAGTCGCTACCTTCGAATTCTCAAAATAATCGGCTATACCGTCATTTTTATTGCGAAAATCGACCCAGATATGCGAATATTGGTGAACGAACAATGGAGCATTCGCGATACAAACATGCTCGCCGTAACGCTTAATGGTACGATTGATCTTAAACCACGATGCAACCGGGACCGGATATGTTGGCGATCCGATCGCCATAATATAAAGGATCATTGATTCATTATAATGATCCCAATAGGTCTTTAAAAAGCGTCCTCCGCCTTTAGGATTGGGGTGCCACCCCATGCACAAAAAATCGGTTTTATTGGTCATCCATTGCCAATTGACACGTTCATACAAGGTCGTAGCAAAACGCTGGACCTCTTCATCTTCCGCGTAATATTCTTTGGCAAACAGGACTCCGGCAAGAAACAAGGCCGTATCTATAGAAGAAAGCTCGGAATTCCAAAGTCGAACTCCTGTATCCATATCCATAAAATGATAATAAAAGCCATTAACATGCTCAACTTCATTTGCAAAAAAACGCAGGCAATTGATAATGCGCTCATGCGTCTCCTCTTTCTTTACCCATCCATTCTCAGCTGCAACAATATATGCAGATAAATAATATCCAGTGGCCGCTACACTCGCAATACGATACCGCTTTTGCCGCGCTTCTTTTGGATGCTTGAAATTGTGGGCACGGTCCTGCACAAGCCCTGTCTCTTTGTTCGAACATTCTTCAAAATATAAGAACGCTTTTCTCTGGACCATCACAAGGAACTCGTTTTCTGATTCATTCTTTGACCATGCTTTTGAAAAAGCCAACGACAACAAGACCAGCACTACAACACACGATCGTATGTATATGTCCAAACAGACATTCTGTTTTATCATATTTCTTATCTCCGAATATTTATGGAATTACTACCCACGATTATAATACATTATCGGCGAAATTTCTTGGCGATCTTTATGAAATTTCCAAGCAAGGTATGTCCATGGTCGGTTTTGATCGATTCAGGATGGAATTGAACTCCGAAGGTGGGATGAGAGATATGTTGTAAGGCCATGATCTCACCTTTATCCGTCGTAGCAGTTACGTTTAAAACGCCCGGCAACGTTGAATCCTTTACTAACAATGAATGATACCGCGTTGCCGCAAAAGGTGTCGCGATACCAGCAAATATCCCTTTCTTATTATGATGGATCAAAGATGTCTTACCATGCACGATACGCCGCGCCCGCACGACATCCCCTCCAAACACATGCCCGATACATTGATGACCCAGGCATACGCCGAGGATCGGTATTTTCCCCGAAAATTCCCGGATCACGTCATTCGATATCCCCGCCTCAAGAGGCGTACACGGCCCCGGCGAGATCACGATACCGAACGGTTTCATCTTTTTGATCTTCTTACAATCGATCTTATCATTGCGGACGACTACCGTCTTAGCGCCCATCTCCTCGAGATAATGCACCACATTAAAGGTAAATGAATCATAATTGTCGATCACAAGTAATTTATTCATCTTTACTAAATCCCCTTGCTATATCGATCGCGTGGAAAAGAGCACCCGCTTTATTAATGGTCTCTTCATATTCTTTGATCGGATTGGAGTCATACACGATCCCCCCACCAGCCTGCAGATAAACTTTGCCTTTTTCAATGAACATCGATCTGATCATGATGCACATATCCATATCACCAGAAAACCCTATATATCCCAATGCACCTGCATACGGCCCCCGCTTTACTGCTTCGAGCTCATCGATGATCTGCATTGCACGGATCTTGGGCGCTCCGGAGACGGTCCCCGCGGGAAAGGTAGCTTTGAGCAGATCGACCGCATTCTTATTTCTTCGTAACGTTCCTTCCACATTGCTCACAAGATGCATAACATGCGAAAACTTTTCGACGTAGGCAAGCCGTTCTACACTGATCGAACCGTAATCACACACAACGCCAATGTCATTACGTGCAAGATCAACCAACATAAGATGCTCCGCGTTCTCTTTCGGTGAACGGCGCAAGTCTTCTTCACGACGTCGGTCTTCCATATCATTCTCCCCGCGTTGACGTGTTCCTGCGATCGGACGGATAATCGCCTTATTTTTCTCTTTTTTAACAAGTACTTCAGGTGAAGAACCGATCGTAACAATGTCCCTATATTTAAAATAGAACATATATGGCGATGGATTGATGGTCCTGAGGGCACGATAGACATTAAACGGGCTTGTGATCCGCCCCGCATTGAAGCGCTGAGAATACACAACTTGGATAGCATCCCCTTGTTTAATATATTCCTTCACCCGATTAACATCTTTGATGTATGTCTGCTTTGAAATAAGGGGGCGTATCTTTTGCTTTGTTTTCTGCACTCGGCCCAGACGAGCTGGACGTTCAGATATTTTTTTTGCGATCACACGCGCTATCGCTTCGATCTCTTTTATCGCCTCGTCGTAATCCTTTTTGAGCGCACCGGTCTTCTCAACCACTTTAATGACACGTAACCGGTGCGAAAAATGATCGAACACGATCAGCGTCTTTGCCAAAAAAAATATTGCGTCGTATTCATGCAATCTCTTCTTTGGGCGAAAAACGATATCCTCGAATTGACTCACGCATTCAAACCCCATGTGACCGACATACCCGCTGATGCATCCCTCAAGCTCGGGATCGGCGACAAACCGCACAGCTCTCATTGCCTGATCAATAACATCCAATACTGGCCGGTCTTCACGTGCAACCAATCGTCCCTTAGGATTATAGTGCTTGGTCAAATTGCCGATATTACATAATATTTCGGACGGACGGATCCCGATGATCGAAAATCGCCCGATATTCTTAGCATGTTCGACCGACTCAAGCAGAAAACAATTCTGCTCCTTCTCAAGGAACGTGTATAAGACGCTTACCGGTGTCTCCATATCGGCAAGGATCTCCTTCCATACAGGGATATGATTACCCTTGGTATACATTTTTTTGAATTTTGCGTAGCTTGTTATCCTCATTTACTTATTTATCTCCATATACATCTTTTGGGTCAAAGACACGCTCACCAATAGCCGTAAGCGAATTACCGTCATTACTGATCTTTCTATAAAAACACGTACGATACCCTTCATGGCACGCGGCCCCGCCAACTTGTTCAACCTTAGCTACGATCGTGTCTTTATCGCAATCAACGAACAATTCTTTAACTAACTGGACATTCCCGGATGTCTCACCTTTTACCCAGAATTTTTTTCGGCTCCGTGAATAATAACACATTTTTTTACATTCGATCGTCTTCGCTAATGCATCTTTGTCCATATATGCCAGCATCAGCACCTCGCCGGTCTTATAGTCTTGTGCGATAACCGGGATAAGGCCTTCGCTGTTAAATTTACATTCAATCACGTTCTCCTCCTGTTATATTATTCTCTAACACATATTGCATGCTGTTTTAAGTGCCATTTAATATCAGCCACAGTATATTCATTATAATGAAAGATGGACGCTGCCAAAACGGCATCGGCCCGTGCCTTGAGCAATACATCAACTAAATGGTCAAGCGTCCCCGCACCGCCTGAGGCAATGACCGGGATGTTGACGCTTTCTGATACAGCGCGCGTCAACTCAAGATCGTAGCCATCTTTTGTGCCATCGCGGTCCATGCTCGTTAGCAAGATCTCACCGGCACCGGCCTTTTCAACGTTACGTGCCCATTCGATCGCATCAAGATCGACCCGATTGCGACCACCATGCGTATAGACGTCCCAGCTACCACTTTGATTACGTTTGGCATCGATCGCGACCACAATACATTGACTTCCAAAACGAGCAGCCGACGTGGCCACAAGGTCTGGATCAAGTACGGCTGAAGTGTTCATCGACACCTTATCACTACCCGCATTCAAAAGATCACGGATGTCCGCTATTGTTTTTATGCCGCCCCCAACCGTAAAAGGTATAAAAATACACGAAGCTACGTTCTCAACGACCTTGATCATGATCGAGCGTGCTTCATGTGATGCAGTAATATCAAGGAACACCAATTCGTCCGCACCCTGCTCATCGTAATTCTTCCCGCATTCGACAGGGTCACCGGCATCGATCAATCCGACGAAGTTAACGCCTTTGACCACGCGCCCCTCTTTAACATCCAAACATGGTATTATTCGTTTTGCAAGCATAGTGGTCTCGAATTTTAATGGAACTTATTCCGTAACGCTGATGTGAGCTTATGGCAATAGCTCCTAAAATTGATCAATATTCCTACCAAAATCGATAATACAGCAAGTAACGCGCCAACATAATTCTGCTCATACTTAGAGAAGAAACCCAGTTGCAGAACCGCCATTTCGCCTACACAAAACCCGAGCACAACGAACAACCAACCAACCCATGCAGTACCGAGATACGCTTGTGTCGCGTTCTTCATGACATCTTTACCGAACGCGCGCATATCCTCTTTTATGCCGGAGATCAACACTTTTTCTATAAAATAGACCATGAGCAGCACAATGATACCGATAAAAGCAAAACGAATGACCTCATCATCGCTGGCAAAGAACTGCACCACGTCCGTCTGCTTGACTGCATCTAATATCGTGTCCATATACCTCTCCTCCCTTAAAGCAACAATCGTATTATCGCTGGGTTTGAGAATTTATTCGTTTGATCATATCCTTAAGTATGATCTTCTTTTCGTAAAGGGCTTTGCCCGTAATAACACCATAGAGGTTATTATACCCGCATTGCATGAACCACTCAACATCCGCAGGACTGGCAACGCCGCCGGAAGCGATGACCTGCATCGAAACGCCACCCAAAACCTCTTTGAGCGCTTCGCGATTCGGACCTTGTAATGTACCATCGCGTTCAATATCCGTAAAAACGATCGAAGCGACGCCCATCTCTTCTAATCGTTTGCAAAACTCCATATATGGGACGTGCGAATCATTCGTCCACCCGCCCACTCTAACGAAACCGTTACGCGAATCAACACTCACAACGATTTGCTCACCATATTGCTTAAGCAATTTCTTAAGCAACCCGCTATCGAATGCCGATGTCCCGAGTACGATCCTGTCCACGCCGGCTGTTAACAGTTGCTGCAAATCTTGCTGAGAACGCACACCACCACCATATTGCACAACGGTCTTGACCGCCTGACAGATCTTTGCGACACTCTCTAGATTGACCAATCGACCTTCCTTCGCAGCATCAAGGTCAACTACATGTATGCATTCGGCACCCTGCGACTCCCACATACGAGCCACCTCATCCGGGGAATCAGAATACACGGTCACCTTGTCATACTCTCCTTTAAGTAAGCGCACGACTTTATCGCCAAGTATATCGATCGCAGGGATGAGTATCATAACTGCGCAAATCCTTTCAAAAGTTCCAATCCGACACGCTGGCTTTTTTCAGGGTGAAATTGGGTAGCAAACACATTGTCCTTCCATAACATTGACGCGAAGGTAATGCCATATTCGGTCTCCCCCACAATATATGCACGATTAGTAACAGACGCATAATATGAGTGCACAAAATAAAAGAATGCATCCTCAACGCCCGTTTTAAAAAGCGGGCATGTTTTTTGGATGATCCGAACCTTGTTCCATCCCATGTGCGGAACTTTCAAGCGATCCTTTCCCTCAAAAGGTTTGCCCGCAAAAAGGATATTCTTGCCATCAATGATACCGAGCCCCGGAATACCGGGGGACTCTGAACTTTCATTGAGAAAAAGCTGCAATCCCAAACAAATACCAAGACATGGCCTGCCAGTCCCGACAAAATCTACGATGGACTCAAAAAGATCGTGCTGCTGCAACTCTTTGACGGCATCACCGAACGCACCTACGCCCGGCACGATCAAGCGGTCTGCCCGCGCCACGACTTTTCTATCTTGCGTGATCTTCACGCTTTCACCGATATACTCAAAGGCTTTGGCAACATTAAGCAAATTGCCCATGCCATAATCCACAATTACGATCATAAAACTCCCTTGGTCGAAGGAACGCTCCTTTCGCGTTTATCTATTCCTGACGCTTGATCAAGCGCGCGTGCCAATGCCTTGAAACATGCTTCAATGATATGATGTTTATCGTTCCCCCGTAAGATATCCATATGCAGATTTATTCCGCAGTGCTGCGCGAATGACTGCATAAAATGTTCCAGATCAGAAAAATAATAATCGTCCCGTTCTACATCGGTATAATGGAGTCCAGAGATAACAAAATACGGCCTGTTCGAGATATCGATCGCGGCCCGTACCAGCGCATCATCCATCGGAATATAGGCCGCACCATAGCGCCTGATCCCTTTTTTCGTACCCAATGCTTTCTGGAACACCTCACCTAAGCTAATGGCGATATCTTCGTTCGTATGATGAATGTCAACCGCAAGGTCACCCTTTGCTTTTAATTCAAGATCAAAAAAACCATGTTTAGCGAACAGTGTCAGCATATGATCCAAAAAACCCACACCGGTCGCAACCTTGCTCTTACCTACACCATCGATCGTAAGTTTCAGCATCACATCCGTTTCGCGTGTTTTCCGTTTGATCACTGCTTTTCGTTTTGATGAATTTTTTTTTGGCATCGCCTCATTCTCCCGGTAAAGGTTGTTCGATTCGATCGATATAATGTCTCAAGTGTTACGTTCCTTGATTCGCTTTTTCCTCTATTTTATCCTGAAACCGTGTCTCCACAGACAAACGATGTTGCAACATACCTTCGATCTCTGTGATCTTACAGATATATTCACGCGCGTTCGAGAGATCTTCTTTCGAATAATTTATATATTGATTGCTTTTTAAAAAATCAGAAACACCGAGCGGTGAATAGAATCGTGCCGTACCGCCTGTCGGTAGGACATGGCTCGGTCCGGCAAAATAATCCCCTACCGCCGCAGGCGAATAGTCCCCAATAAAGATAGCGCCTGTATGCGTGATCTGATCCATCATAAGCTCGGGATCCTTGATCATAAGTTCCAAATGTTCCGGAGCGATCTCATTAACCACTTTGATCCCTTCTTCTATCGACTTAACATGTATTACATACCCGGTATCGATCCGTGGCGCAACTTGATCGATCAATCGCTTTGAATTCGTGATCAAGATACCGACCCCACTGGTGTGTTCGGCCTGTGCAAGAAGGTCGCAGGTAATATAATCCGGATTCGCCGTACTGTCCGCCAATATCGCCACTTCACTTGGACCCGCGACCATGTCTATATCACAAAAGCCGTACACCTGCCGTTTTGCTTCTGTTACATATTCATTGCCCGGGCCAACGATCTTATCGACCTTTTTCATTGTTTTGGTACCAAACGCCATAGCAGCGATCGCCTGTGCGCCGCCGATCTTATAGATCTCCTTAACTCCCAGTAGATTCGCGACCACAAGGATGTGCGGATCGATATATCCTGTCTCTTTGTTCGGCGGTGTTGCAATGATAATGTCCTTTACGCCGGCAACTTGGGCAGGCAATACGGTCATATATACCGTAGAGACCAAGGGTGCTTGCCCTCCGGGGATATAGACGCCGACTCGCTCGATCGGATTGAATTTCTTCCCGACAAAACCGCCATGTTCCAGTTTCACACGGAATGATTCCTGTTTTTCACATTCGTAATATTGACGCACGTTCTTTGTGATCAATTTCAGGAACGGAACGAATTTAAAGCTTATCTTACCGAAGGCCCGATTGATCTCGCCTTCCGTAACACGCAGTTTATTGGCCGGGATCGTCACATTATCAAAAAGCTTGGTATATTTGCGAACTGCCGTATCGCCTTTTTCATAGACATCCTGGACAATACGATTTACCTTGCGATACAAGGTCTTATTGTAGATCTGTGATGTCAGAAAGGACAACCGTTTTATCTTACTTTTATCCCATGATATAACCTGCATAGCACCTCACTTATTGTGTTACCTGGCATTTTTGCGTAAATGTCTTAAGCGATCTATCATCGAACGCCATATTACTTCCCCCTGCAAACGCTATGTTCGCCTTGCCGCCCCCACGGCCATCAAGCTCGTGCGCCAATGCCGTCGCAATAGATCCTGCATTAAGTCCGTCGTTTAACAAATCATCCGAAAGTACCACTACCGCCGATAGCTTCTCTGCTTCCGCCTCTCTGCCCACAAGGATCAGCATATACCGCGGATCACTTTTGAGCTTTTGTTTTAAATGATCGCTTATCTTAAGCAGGCCGTTCTTATCGACCTCATCGAACACCTTGGCAAAGATCTTTACATTATCGATCGCCTCGCTCCCGATAGGATCGGCCAGCACAGCATCAAACGCTCCTTCGCCCAATAATTCTTCGAAACGCTGGGACTTTTCTTTCTTTTTATTTTCTTTCTCGGCACGTTTTTTATCTAAGGCCGCTTGCTGAGCTTCTTGTTCCTTAATGAATACACGGGCTGCTTCGCCGGTCATTGCCTCAATACGCCGCGTACCGCTCGCAATGGATGATTCTTTGACGATCTTGAACAGATCGATCTCTTTTGTATTATCAACGTGCGTCCCTCCGCACAATTCTTTGCTGAAATCGCCGACCGTGACCACCCGTACTGTATCGCCATACTTCTCGCCAAAGAGCGCGATCGCACCTTCTGCCGTCGCTTCATCAATGGGTTTATCGACCTTGGTCACCTCTATGCACGCTCTGATCTTTTCATTGACAAGGTCTTCGACCTTCTTGATCTCCTCAGCGGTAAGTGCCCGTTGGAACGAAAAATCAAAACGAAATTTGTCCGCGCGTACTTCTGAGCCGAACTGCCGCACATGTTTGCCAAGAACCTTTCGTAATGCCGCATGTAGCAAGTGTGTAGCTGTATGATTACGTCGGATTGCTACACGTGATTTATCAACAATTGCTTCAACGACAGCACCAATCTGTATACCGTCTTCTGCCTTACAAATTCTTCCTCTGTGAATATAGACATTTCCTTTTTTACATGTATTAAAAATTTTAATCTCAAGATTAGCATTTCTTATAATTCCTGAATCCCCAATTTGCCCACCTGACTCAGCATAAAATGGTGTTTTATCCAAGACAAGATCAATGCCAACAGGAACACCTTCTATACGTTCCTTTTCTAAATCAGATATCCCAACTTTGACGATGGCGCAATCATTTACCTGCGTATTCTCATATCCTAAAAAGTGCGTCGCTGGTAGATCAGTTAACTCTTTATCAAATCCAGAAATATCGAATATTGAATCACTGATTTTACTCGCACCACGTGCTTTTTCGCGCTGTTCATCCAGCAATCTTTCAAACGCATCTTTATCAATCTTTAATCCATGTTCCTCAGCGATCGATTCGGTCAACTCATCGGGAAATCCGAATGTATCGTAAAGCTTAAAGACCTCTTCCCCGCTAATAACATGTCTCTTTGCACTCTTTGCTTGATCGATCATGCTCTCAAGTTTCACAAGCCCCTCTTCAAGGGTCGTAAGAAAACGCTGCTCTTCGGCAGTAATGATCTGCTCTGCCTCACTGCGATGCTGAATGATCTCGGGATACGCCTTCCCCATTGATTTTCCAAGTAACTCTACCAACGGCGCTAAAAATAATGTCTTTGATCCAAGCATGCGACCATGCCATACGGAACGCCGGATCAATTTACGAATAACGTACCCACGCCCCTCGTTTGACGGATATGCCCCATCGGCGATCGCAAAGGTCACCGCCCGCATATGGTCAACGATCGCATACATAGCTTTACGGGTCACCAGATCATCGGTTTCGTTCTTTTTGGTGGTCCGACGTAGATATGCCAGCATGTTCTCAAAAAGGTCGATCTCAAAATTGCTGCGTTTGCCTTGCATTACACACGCTAACCGCTCAAGTCCCATGCCGGTATCGATATTTTTCCCGCCAAGCGGTTTCAGATCATTAACGCCAACACGATCGAACTGGGTGAATACCAAGTTCCATATTTCAGCAAATCGGCCACAATCACACTCGATACTGCAGCCCGATTTCCCACATCCAACCTCTTTACCCTGATCAAAGAAGATCTCCGAACATGGCCCACAGGGTCCGTTCGGACCGTCGGTCGGCGCATTTGACGGCCAAAAATTATCTTTATCACCAAGTTCAGCGATGATCCGCTCATCGAGCCCAATGTGTTCGTTCCAGATCTTATATGCTTCATTATCCGAGCGATGCACGCTTACACGTAATCGCTGTGGTGGTATATTTAAATCCTTGGTCAGGAACTCCCATGCCCACTCGATCGCTTCCTTTTTGAAATAATCCGCAAATGAAAAATTGCCCAACATCTCAAAGAACGAATGGTGATAGTTCGTCACCCCTACATTGTCAAGATCGCCAGTCCGTAAACATTTTTGGGCTGAAGCAGCACGCCGCATATCTTTTTTGATACCCAAGAAGTATTCTTTAAATTGGTTCATGCCGGCACCCGTAAAAAGCAAAGTCGGGTCCCCTGCCGGTATCAATGAATCACTCCGAACGACCGCATGCCCCTTCCTCTTGAAGAAATCCAAATATCTTTGTCGTATCTCGTCCGTTCTCATGAACATCCTTTATCAGATCCGCGTCTTAGCTCTCACGCTTCAACACGAAATAACCCCGGTTAGTCTTGATCAACACATCTTCATTAAAGTCCTTGAACGAAAAGAAATCATCAAGCGAGTCGATCTTCTTGTCATTCATCTTCAAGACCACATCACCCTCAACAAGCCCGGCCTCTGCAGCACTACTCGCAGGCAAAATATTTGTGATCACAAGGCCGCTTCTATTCCTTAAATTATATTCTTCGATCAGCAACGGTGAAATAACCTCCGGTTTTGCACCCCGCCAATAATAAGCCTCTACATCAGTCACATCCACCGGGACCTGAGTCCGTGGCTCGATCACAACATATACAGACGCATTTCTCTTCCCGCGAATATAGCCGATCTGCGCTTGCGTGCCCGGTTTTGCTGTTTCGAGGAAGATCAATAAAGATTCGATATTGATGATCTTCTTCCCATCAAAAGAAACCAAAATATCGCCCTCTTTTAACCCTGCTTTAAAGGCCGGTGAATTCTTGAGCGTATTCATAACGACCACTCCATGATCGATATGCACGCCGAAATATTTCGCCAGGTCATCATTGATGTTCTGCGCTTCAACACCAAGCCACCCGTAGGCTATCTTCTTGCCTTCCACGAATTGGGCCAACACATCGCGGCAATGATTGCTCGGGATCGCAAATCCTATACCTTGGTTACCACCGGTGGTCGAAACTATAGCAACATTGATCCCTATTACTTTCCCCTCGATGTTGACAAGCGGCCCACCGCTATTACCCAAATTTATCGAAGCATCGGTTTGGATCAAATTACTATACGACCTGCCATACCGCATCAAAACCGGCAATGTCCGGTTCAAGGCACTCACCACCCCAACGGTCATGGTCGGTTGCGCGTCTTCAAAGACAAAACCATAGGGATTACCGATCGCGATCGCCCAATCACCGACCTTGATATCATCAGAATTAGCAAGTTCGGCATACGGAAGGTCACGTTCATCGATCTTAATGACCGCAAGATCGTATTTTGTATCAACCCCCACAATGATACCTTCACGCTCTTTACCATCGGTCAACATCACGGTAACCCTGTTCTTTTCCGCATTTTCGACCAGATGATAATTGGTCAGGATGAAACCATCTTTATGAACAATTATCCCTGACCCAATACCGACATGCCGCTTCTCAAGCGCGGGGGTTCGATAGGCCTTATCGGTCGGATGTGAATAACCGAAGAGTTCTCCTAAAAAATCATCAAAAAGCGTATCCTCAAAAGGCACATAATACATCTCACCCGCGACGCGTTCGATGTGTACTGTCGTAATGCTTACGACCGTGGGATATATCCGCTGTGCGACAGAGTTGAAACTCGCCTGCAATCCTGCTACGTCATTTGCATACACAAATGACAGGCAACACAGACACACCAAACACATCATGACCGTGAGATAAATTTTTTTCATGTTCATGCCTCTGACTTGTTACGTTATTATTTTTTCTGCGTAAACGTTTGACGGACTTTTTTCTCGATCTCGTTGAGCATCTTTGGGTTTTCATTGAGAAAGGCACGGGCTTTATCCCGGCCCTGTCCGATCTTCTCCCCATTGTACGCAAACCATGTGCCGGACTTTTCAATAATGTTCGTTTCACACGCCATATCAAGCACGCTCGCACTGCGGGATATGCCCTCGTCATACATCAGATCGAACTCTGCGGTCTTGAACGGCGGCGCGCATTTATTTTTAACTACTTTAACGCGAACGCGGCCACCGATAACTACATCACCTTGCTTGATGGCGGCTATACGCCTGATGTCAAGGCGCGTTGAAGCATAGAACTTCAGAGCATTACCGCCGGTCGTTGTTTCCGGATTCCCAAACATGATACCGATCTTTTGCCTGATCTGGTTAATAAAGATCACGCTGGTCTTTGATTTGCTCACAATACCCGTAAGTTTGCGAAGAGCCTGGGACATCAGACGTGCCTGCAACCCCATATGCGAATCTCCCATTTCACCTTCGATCTCGGCCCTCGGCACCAATGCTGCTACCGAATCGATGACGACCAGATCAACTGCATTCGAACGTACGAGCATCTCCGCGATCTGCAAAGCCTGCTCACCGGTATCGGGCTGCGATATGAGGAGATCATCCAGCTTTACACCAACCTTCTCAGCATAGTTCGGATCCAATGCATGTTCTGCATCGATAAATGCCGCTACACCTTTTAGTTTTTGCACTTGCCCAATGATGCTCAAGGTCAATGTTGTTTTGCCGCTCGACTCAGGTCCATAAACCTCGATAATCCGCCCCCGTGGCACACCGCCGATACCCAAAGCAAGGTCAAGGCTTAAAGCGCCGGTCGGAATTGACGGAATATCCACATGCGTCTCTTCACCCATCTTCATAATCGACCCTTTGCCGAATTGTTTCTCTATTTGCAATAGTGCCAATTCTAATGCTTTCTGACGTTCCGTATTATTATTCGCATTCTCCACTTCTTTGTTCTCTTTGACCGCTTGCACCGTTTTCTTTTCCATTTCCCACTCTCCTATTATGTATATGTATTTTTAGTAAGATTTTCTGCAATCCATTAAGATCGTTCTGCACAACTCCATTTGAAATGAATGTGTTAAAACATTCAAGGTAGGCGATTATGAGCTTTGCACACTATAATAGCCACATACGTGTAACACTAGTTGTGGAAAGAAGTTCCATTATACTTATAAATAAGCTTTTGTAAAGCACTACCCCCGTTGTCTCTAACGGTGCAAGCGCAATATGTTACGAAAGTCTCTATCTATCAAGACAAACAATGATCAACCACTATAAGGTTTATTATCGTTCTCAGGTGTATGGCCGCTCGCATTCTCATCATCGCCTTCTTTCATCCCCTTTTTAAAACTCTGGATCGACTTACCGATCGAACGCATAAGCTCAGGCAAACGTTTGGGACCGACAACGAGCAACACGATAAGTAAGATAACGATCAATTCTAAAGGCCCCGGCATTCCAAACAGTAATAAACCACTCAATGTATTCATACAATCCTCCTTTTATTGTTTTTCTTTTTCTACGGTCATTCGGTATTGTTCAATATCATTCTCGCCTAATATCGGACACATGACAGTTCTCACGGGAGCAAGATTGCGTCCTGCTATAACATTTACCGGCACATTAGCCTCTCCGCGCCGTTTTGAATAATATTGTAAAAACCCTGCGGCTAGGAAGACCATGGACTCCTCCGCATTCCCCTTGATCAACACAAGTGGGCCCGGAAAATCATACGGTACCACGAACGTTTCATCGTCATGCGCATTCTCTAGTAAAAAATCACCTTCATCTTGGTTCCGTGTTACGATCAATTTTGTTTTTCCGTTGATCCTAAAATGCCGCCCGCACGTCAGGATCGTAATATCGTAATCATCATGATACCCATACTCAAAAAGGTCGCTGACCTTGCCGACAAATTCTCTCTCGGTGAACTGACATCCTCCGGCTGGATTGGGATATTCGGTCAATCCATATCGTTCGGCGACCGCCATTTGTTCTTTACGTCCGCGGCCCGCGATATTAAGTAATTTCTTCCGATCAAGTAATCCTATTTGTTCAGGTACCGTTGAATCCAAATGATGGGCACACAAAGGCCGAACTAAATACCCTTGCAATCCAGAATCACGCTCAACGATATTAAGCGCATCGCGCATTTGTGATTTTGGCCGTTGCCCTAATACTTCACCCGTGATCACGAATGAAACATCATATTTTTGCATGAGCGGTTTTATCTTCTGTAAATAAAATACTCTGCAATCAATGCACGGATTCATCGCGGATCCGTACCCATACTTGGGATTTTGGATCATGCTAAGGAATTCTATGTCTTTAGGGAACGTGATGAGCTCGATGCCGAGTGCCTGCACAGCGCGTTCAACCGGGCTTTCTTTTTCTCTGCGAGAACGAGGCTGAAAAAAGAGAGACTTAAAATGAACCCCGATCACATGAATGCCCTGCTCTTGTATGATCTTGACCGCCACCATGCTATCGAGGCCGCCTGAGACCAATGCAAACGCTCTTTTGCTCAATGTTTCCATGTGTTTCCTAGGCACAGATCGCACATGTCGCCTTTTTGGGCACATGCTTCTTTTTAAATTCCATCGTTAAAAGATCAACAAACAACATAGTATTTTGAAGAATATCGCCAGCACCGATGATGAGCTTCAAAACTTCTGCAGCTTGTAATTGACCCACTAAACCTGCCGTAACACCTACCACCGGCCGTGGATTATCACTAGTAAATTCGTCTTGCGGAATATTCGGCATGAAACACCGTAAGCAACTTGACCCAGGCGCTATGACCATTATCTGCCCAATAAATCCCTGGACTCCCGCATGTACGAGCGGAATATGTGATCGAACGCATGTGTCATTAAGTAAATATTTTGATGCGAGATTATCGGTAGCATCGATCACGATGTCATACCCCTTGATAATATCCTTCACATTTGTGTTATCCACATAACAATCACGCGTCGTAACAACAATATCCGGGTTCAGAGAGAATACACGTTTCGCTGCGACATCAACCTTTTTATGCGAAATATCACACGGCATGTATAACACCTGCCGGTTCAGATTACTGAGGTGGACCGTATCGTTGTCAACGATCGCGAGAGTGCCAATGCCTGCCGCTGCCAAATAGACCGCGGCACTCGAACCTAACCCGCCGGCACCGATCATAATAACACGTGCACGCATGATCTTTTGCTGGCCCTCAACTCCTATCGAACGTTCGATGATATGACGTTCATACCGTTCGAACTCTGTTTTAACAGTAGATTTCATAATGTGGCTGTTTCATTTAGATAAACGTAAAAATGCGTGCGGGATAGAATCTAAAAGGTCAGAGGCGGTCATTGATACTTCGCCGTATGTATCACGAGCGATATCACCTGATAAACCATGCATAAAAACAGCGAATTTCGCGGCCTGAAAAAGCGGAAGCCCAAGGCCCACAAATGCAGCGATCATACCGAACAGACAATCACCGGTTCCCCCGGTTGCCATGCCCGGATTGCCTGTCATATTAACAAATATCTCACCACCAGAATCTGCCACAACGGTACGTGACCCTTTCAAGACAACGATCATATTATAGTCACGCGCAACAGAACCGGCCGCTTCTTCCCGTGATGGTGTTATGTCGCCGAAAAGCTTTCTGAACTCTCCCTCGTGTGGAGTAATTATAGTATTACCTTTACGTAATCGCATCAGCTCTCGGTCATTAATAAAGGCATTCAAACCATCCGCGTCAAGGATAAGCGGCTGCTCGATCGAAGGATACAAAGCACGGACAAACTGCTTTGTACTTTCCTGATGTCCGAGCCCCGGACCGATCCCGACCACATCCTTGCCGGCTATGCCCCGTTTGACCTCATCAAGATTCTCTCGTAATAAAAAACCCTTCCGATCATCATCGATAGGAAGGGTCATTGCTTCAGTAAGCTTTATCGCTACAATAGTATTAAGGCTATCAGGGATCGCAACAGTTACCAAACCCGCACCGCACCGAACAGCTGCCTGCGCTGCTAAACACGCTGCTCCGGTCATGCCTTTTGATCCACAGATCAAAAGCACCTTCCCGTAGTCACCTTTATGTGAACCTGTCTTTCGCTTTGGAAATGCCCGTGCGAATTCGTTCTTTGTTCGTTTATCCAACATAAGCAGCTCTTCATGGTTCTGCGTCTCACGCGATCAGAATCTTTTTCATCTCAGCAACGGCTTGGCCTAGACCAACAAAGATCGCCCGCGTTACGATCGAATGCCCAATATTCAATTCATGCAGATGCGGGATCGTACATATCCTTTTCACATTCTCATAGTCAAGACCATGGCCAGCATTGATGATCAATCCCTTCGCATGCGCATATTCAGCCGCCATAAGCAGTCGATAGAATTGCTCGTCATGTTCTTCGTCCGTGGATGCGTTCGCATATTCGCCTGTGTGAAACTCGATATACGGTGCCCCCACATCACATGCCGCTTCGATCTGCGATTTTTCCGGATCAATGAAAAGACTTACTGCGATCCCGGCTTTTACCAGTTTATATACGACCTTCTCGATCGTGTTCGTGCCTGCAATAACATCAAGACCACCTTCAGTAGTAAGTTCTGCTCTCTTTTCCGGTACGAGTGTGGCTTGAGCGGGATTGACCGCTACTGCTATATCGACTATTTCAGGCGCAACCGACATCTCAAGATTAAGCCGAGTTGCTATTGTGGTGCGTAACGACCGTACATCTTCGTCTTGAATGTGCCTCCGATCCTCTCGCAAATGCACCGTAATGCCCTCAGCGCCATTTTTCTCGGCAAGCAACGCAGCTTCGAGCACTGACGGCACTATACCTCCACGTGCTTGTCTGAGGGTGGCAACGTGATCGATATTAACGCCTAATTTAATCATTCTTTCGCTTTATCCTTGGCTGGCGGCGTTTCGGCGGGCAACACTACAGAAGGTACTGCACGTTGAGCATCTGCACCGCCGATGATCACCTCAATGACCGGCACGGTCTCGGTCAACGCAACGCCCGCAGGCAGGTTCAGCTGTAAAGGTAGTTTATACTTCCCCGCTTCGAGTTGTACGACATCGATATATGCCAAAACTTTACTGGCATCCAATGTCTCCACCACCTTACCAGGGCCTCGCAACGAAAACGTCACCTTATCTGGGGTAACCAACACATCATATTTTTGTTTTGGATTCTTTAAAAGCCTGATCGGGATGTCTTTGAATTCCTTTTGGGCAAAAGCCTCAAAGAGCGGAATAAACACATCGATAAGCCCTGGATTCATGATCTCATAATCTTGGCTCTCTTCCAATGCGACTTTCTTACGGAACGAACGAATCCTTCCGATCGTGTCGATTGGCTCGGTTCTTATGAAATCCGTTCGATCAAGCACCGTTTGTGCGCCTGAAACAAGCACTGCGTTCGGATCGATCTGCAAACCATCTTTATCCACTTTATATCCAGCAGCAGGTTCATTGATCAGCTGCGCAACGATCGGCAATCGTTTATTGATCACCTTATCCACCGTCACGGCAATGCGTTCCGGGATGATCTGTTTGACCTTGACCAAAGCCGAAGGACGTTTAACATCTTGAGCCTTAAGATCGAAACTGAAGCGACCTGCTTCTTCGATATCAAAGATACTATGAGTAACGTACACAGGTTGATTCTCTAAAACGCTCATGATGTTCCGTGGCACAGTGAGAATTACTGTGACGACATTATCAGATTTATTAACAACCGTAAAACCTTCAGGCGTGACAACCTGCAAAACTACATTCTGTGTCACTTCGATTGATTCTTCACCCGAGATATAGGCCCATAATCCGACCGCAAGGATAAATGATAATGCAAGAACTAACAGCTTATTCCGTTTCACTTTGTCTGCCATGTTTGCTCCTCCATATATCAAATATTGATCGTCTTGTTTCATCAGGCCGTAATAAACTCATCAACACGCGTTTGAGTCCGTCTGCATCGAGATTGCGCGTCATCTTTCCGTACACTGAAACCGTGATCGCCCCTGTTTCCTCGGAAACCACAATACAGATAGCGTCGGTCTCTTCGGTAAGGCCAACGGCTGCGCGATGCCGAGTCCCCAGTGTTTTACTGATATCAGCGTTCTGTGAGAGAGGAAAAAGCGAAGCACAGGATGCAATACGATTATTAGATATGATGACCCCGCCATCATGAAAAGAAACTGAAGGATTAAAGATCGTTGTCAGCAAGTCAGAATTCACGACCGCATCAAGACGAATACCGCTTTCGATATAATTACGCAATCCTATATCGCGTTCGATCGCGACAAGAGCGCCGACCTTCTTTTTGGCCAAGATCCCGCTGGCTTTAACGATCTCATCGATCATTCCACCACGTTTGATCATGCTGGTAAACGCTGCGTTCTGTCCAAGCCGCGCTAACGCGCGACGCAACTCAGGCTGGAAAATGACCACTAACGCCAACACTCCGATAGCGAAGAAATTAGTGAGTACCCAATTGATCGAAAAGAATCCGAACCATTGTGAAAGCACAGAGACAAGCATCAGGAACAAAAGCCCGATCAACAACTGCACGGTCCTCGTCCCCTGAATAAACAATAAAAACCTATAGAT
This sequence comes from Candidatus Omnitrophota bacterium, assembly GCA_016928875.1. GTDB lineage: Bacteria > Omnitrophota > Omnitrophia > JAHJGZ01 > JAFGJY01 > JAFGJY01. Next base: position 21,658 of record JAFGJY010000093.1, read on the forward strand.
CACATACCAAAATATTACGATCTCAACGACCGGCCGCCATATCGTACTTAATAAATCCATTAGTGCGCTCTCTTCCTTTTCTTGAACATTAATGAGATTTAAAGAACAGATTGAGTAACAACGTTAAGACCAAACTCGCTACAATACAGGAAGCGATCGGGATATACACGGTAACTTTCTTACCACTAAAAACAATGTCCCCGGGCAACTTGCCGCTTTCAAAGAGTGAAACTGCATAAAAGATACCGCCTGCAAGAAGACTAACAACTCCGACCATGATAAGCATCCGAGCGATCTCTCTCATGACATCGTTCCTCGCCTATTCAAAAAGCCCCTGCTCGGCTTTCCCTAACTTATTTGAAGGCAATGCCTTACCGAAGTGTTCATAACACAGTTTGGTCGCCACACGGCCACTTTGCGTGCGCTTAATAAAGCCTTTCTGTATCAAATATGGCTCATATACTTCTTCTATCGTCTCTGCCTCTTCGCTCACCGCTATCGCAAGATTAGCGATCCCTACCGGACCGCCATCGAATTCTTCAAGTAATAACTGCAGAATTCGATTATCCATTTCATCTAATCCTGAACTATCAACGTTCAGCATTTTTAAGGCTTGATCGGCAACATCCTTTGTGATCAGTCCATCCGCTTTGACTTCCGCAAAATCACGCACTCTCTTAAGCAAACGGTTAGCGATACGCGGCGTCCCGCGTGAACGGCGTGCGATTTCATATGCGCCGGCATCGTCGATAGCAATATTAATAAGGGCACTAGAACGTTTGACTATGACCGCCAATTCATCAGGCGCATAAAATCCCAAACGCTCAACAATACCGAACCGCGCACGTAATGGCGAGGTCAGCAAACCACTGCGTGTCGTCGCCCCGATCAGGGTAAACCGGGGAAGGTTTATCTTTACCGAGCGCGCATTTGCTCCTTTATCGATCATAATGTCCAAAAAGAAATCTTCCATTGCCGGGTATAAATATTCTTCGACAACATTATTAAGGCGATGGATCTCATCTATAAAAAGTACGTCACCCTCTTGTAAATTGGTAAGCAGCCCTGCCAAATCCCCTGCCCGCTCCAAAACTGGCCCGGACGTTGCCTTTATGTTCGCCTGCATTTCCTTGGCAATGATATGTGCTAATGTCGTCTTACCCAATCCTGGAGGACCAAAGAAGAGGACATGGTCTAGCGCTTCTTTGCGTTTGCGGGCCGCCTCCATGAACACACCCAAATTTTCCTTTATCTTGGACTGTCCCACGAAGTCATCAAGTTTCTCAGGTCGCAAAGAAACATCAAACTCGACATCGTCTTCACGTAATGTGTTTGATACTATTCTCTCATCCTGGCTCATATGAAACTCACTTAATATAGTTCAATGCTTCACGAATAAGTATCTCGACCGGCCCATCAGGGTTCGATTCGAACGCTTTATTAACAGCCTTACTCGCTTCGGCCCGTTTATAGCCTAATGCGATCAACGCGGACAAAACATCTTCTGATTTTTCTGAAGTAATAACACCACTGGCACTCCCCGCATCAATGGTGCCCGGACAAAACTCACCGATCTTCTCTCTCAGCTCTATGATCAAGCGCTCTGCCGTCTTTTTCCCTATCCCGGAAATGCTGGTCAATGCCACAAGATTCGCACTACTGACGGCTTCTTTGAACTTTTCTACCCCGATACCAGAGAGAACAGTCATTGCCACGCGCGGGCCTATACCTGAGATGCTTATCAAAAGACGGAATATTTGCCGCTCTTCTTTCTCGGAAAACCCGTACAATCGCAAATCATCCTCCCGCACGACAAGGTGAACGTACACGCTGCAATTTTTTTCTTTCCCTTGCAATTCAGAGAATGTCGTAAGCGATATATTAATGAAGTAGCCAACCCCCTGCACATCAATAACAACATGCGTCGGTTTTAGCTCTATTATTTTGCCTGAAATGCACTCATACATATGATGTCACTCTATCACTATTTTGACCGCATGCGCGAACGTAAAAGACTTTGGTCGGACTGTACATGGCACATAGCAATCGCCAAAGCATCAGCGGCATCTTCTTCGGGAAGTTCGACGATATTCAAAAGCCCCATGACCATCCGCTGAACCTGTTGTTTTGCTGCGCGGCCGTTACCGCAAATCGCTTCTTTTACTCGTGTCGGCAAATATTCACAGATAGTTATTTTCTTAAGCGTCGCCGCAAGAATGGCAGCGCTACGCGCTTCACCGAGACGGATCGCGACTTTAAAATTCTGCCCAAAGAAGATATTCTCGAGTGCAAGGGCTTCTGGCCGGAATTCATCGATCACCTGTGAGACATGTTCAAAGATCGAAGATAATTTTTCGTAGCGTGACAGTTTGGCATTAGTATGGAACGTTTCGAAGAACACTGGTTTCATCAATCCGGGCTCGGCATCAATAATACCGATACCTGTTTTTTGCACACCCGGATCTATACCGACAACTCTCATTGAAACCCCTTATCAAACGTCGCAACCTACGTCACTCGAAACTTTAAATATCTTTTGTAAGATCGTCTATGATCTTGGTCTTTTCATCGGAAAGCTTTTTTATCTTTCTAACACCTTCTTTGACCTTCTTGACCTTTTCCTTGATCTCTTCCATTACGGGTTCGGGTTCAAACGCCTCAGCGTCTTTCGGCATAAAATTCTTTTCTTCGATCATAGCAATGAGCTCGTCCATCTCTTTGCAACGTTTATCTAAGAGATGTATGATCGGCCCAGATTTACCTTCGCCATTGAGCGTCTCGATAACATCTACCAATTCAGCTTTCCAAAGCCTTACTTTTGCGAGCAACAATGCCTTATTCATCGTCTATACCTCCATATAGGATAAGTAGCTACCCTTCATTCAAAACATCATCTGGAATATCAAAGTTAGAATACACATTCTGCACATCGTCGTGATCCTCAAGCGCTTCAACAAGCGACAAGACTCCCCGGGCTTGATTGCCCTCCACTTTGGTCGTGCTCTTGGGTAACATGGTCAGTTCATCTGACGCTATAGGTATCTCCGCACCGGCGATCGCGTTCTTTACATTCTCAAAATTACTCGGATCGGTAATGATCTCAAAACTGTCACCTTGCATTGACATGTCTTCAGCTCCAGCGTCAATAACAAGCTCGAAGAGTTTCTCCTCATCTGCTTGATCACTTCTTACAACAATAAGCCCTTTGGCCTCAAACATCCACGCTACTGAACCGGCACCCGCCATATTTCCATTGTTCTTTGAAAATACGTTACGGATCTCAGCCGATGCACGGTTCTTATTGTCCGTTAAACATTTTACATACATCGCAACGCCACCCGGGCCATAACCCTCATAATAAATTTCTTCATACGACACCCCCGGCAATTCACCGGTGCCTTTCTTGATCGCACGATCTATATTGTCAGCTGGCATGTTGCTATTTTTCGCATTACTTATTGCCAGTCGCAAGCGCGGGTTACTTTCCGAGCTGCCTCCGCCCATACGAGCCGCTATAGTGATCTCTTTGATTATTTTTGTGAATATCTTCCCTCGTTTTGCGTCCGTAGCAGCTTTTTTGTGCTTAATTGACGCCCATTTTGAATGCCCTGACATGTATATTCCCTCCTTATACTTTTTTCAAGTCCAACTCGTAGCGTTAATCTCTGCGCATCGCCGTTATACTATCGGCCACCTTCGCTACATCGCGCATGCTTGCAACATCATGAACACGAATGAAATGCACCCCAGCGCTGATGGCTAATGCGACCGCAGCCGCTGTGCCGAAGATACGCTTGGCAGGATCATTTTCATCTAATATTTTCCCCAAAAAAGATTTCCGGGACGGCCCAATTAATACAGGATACCCCGTTGCAACGATCTCATGTACCCTGCCCATGATCTCATTGTTTTGTTCCGCGTTTTTTGCAAACCCAATACCAGGATCGATCGCGATCGCATCTCGATTGATCCCTTGATGCAACGCTATCGATATGCTTTCGTTCAACTCCTGCATAATGTCTTTGATCACATCATTATAATCGGTAAGCCGCTGCATCGTTTGCGGAGTCCCGCGCATATGCATCAATACACATCCGGCATCATATTTTTTCACCGTCGATACCATGGCAGGATCAGCTTTGAAACCGCTTATGTCATTAATGATACTGGCTCCCCGCTCAAGCACTGCTTTGGCGACATCGGCCTTAATGGTATCAATTGAAAGCGGCACATCGACAGATCGTATAAGCGCGTCCACCACTGGCATAAGCCTTTTCTTCTCCTCCGCAGCTGTGATACGTTGCGCATTTGGACGCGATGATTCAGCCCCGATATCAATAATATCCGCCCCTTGGCGGACAAGTTCCTTTGCATATTCAAGCGCTTTATCACATTCAAGATATTTGCCACCATCCGAAAAAGAATCCGGGGTAATGTTCAGGATGCCTACAATATATGTCTTTTGTGAAAGATCGAATTCATATCCGCGTGCTTTATATTTCATAGTATTCCATCGTCAGATGCCGTTACTCTGACGTTTCGCCCTGATCATTCACTTCGTTGCGCAGATCAGAAGAATTATCACCTTCAGGAACTTCGGGAGGTTCTTTGGATTCCGCTGTCGTATTACCGTTCTGCTTATTAAAATATTCAACCCCGTCCTTGCGATGTTCCATCCCGAGCAGATCACAGACCTCATCGCCATCAAGGACTTCTTTTTCCAGCAATTTATCACGCAATAAAAGCAGTTTATCCTTATGTTTGTTCAAAAAATCATACGCGCGTGTATAACAAATATCAATGATCGCACGGACTTCTTTGTCTATCACGACCGATGTCGCCTCAGAGTAATTCTTTTCATTCATCAGATCACGGCCCAAAAAAATCTGGTGTTCCTTTTTGCCGAACGTAAGATTCCCCAATTTCTTGCTCATACCGAATTCACATACCATACGATGGGCATAATCAGTCGCCACTTCAAGATCATTTGACGCACCGGTCGTCACTTCATCAAAAAGCAACGCTTCCGCAGCCCTCCCGCTCAGCATGACAGTTATTTTATCCATCAGGTCCCCTTCGCTCACAAGATATCGGTCTTCTAATGGTACTTGTAATGTGTATCCAAGTGCCGCCTTGCCGCGTGGGATGATCGACACCTTGTGTAAAGGATCAGAATTTTCAACCAGTAGTGAAACAAGTGCGTGGCCTGATTCATGGACCGCCACGATCCCCTTTTCTTTTTTCGAAATGATCCGACTGCGCCGTTCTGGCCCAGCCATGACCTTTTCGATCGAAATACCCAACTCACGTTGTGATACATCTTCTTTATTTTGACGCGCTGCAAGCAATGCTGCTTCATTAACGAGATTAGCGATATCAGCACCTGAAAAACCCGGGGTCTGCCTGGCAATTTTCTTAAGATCCACGTCCTTCGCCAGTTTAATATCGCGACAATGCACGACTAAGATCTCTTCTCTTCCCTTAAGGTCAGGGATATCGACAACGATCTGTCGATCGAATCTTCCCGGTCGCAATAATGCCGGATCAAGAACATCGGGACGATTGGTCGCACCGATAAGGATCACTCCTTCAAAAGTATCGAAGCCATCCATTTCCACTAAAAGCGCATTTAACGTTTGCTCACGCTCATCATGGCCACCGCCGATGCCGGCAAAACGCTGACGGCCGACTGCATCAATCTCATCTATAAATATAATCGAACCCTTGCCTGAACTTCGTGCTGATTTTTTCCCCTGCTCGAAAAGATCGCGAACACGCGAAGCTCCGACCCCTACGAACATTTCAACGAAGTCCGACCCTGATATTGAGTAAAACGGG
>JAFGJY010000094.1 GCA_016928875.1 Candidatus Omnitrophota bacterium
GGGGGGGGGGGCCCCCCGGGGGGGGGGGGGGGGGGGGGGGCGATCCGCCGATCAATAAACGTACAAGTAACAAGAAGATCACGCACAAACACAGCTTGAGTTTTTTAAAAAACACTGCGTACCTGCCTGTCGGCAGGCGTAAGGTCTTGGCATTTTTGCTGTTTATAAGTTTTATTGCGGGATTGCTGGTGTGACGGGGTCCCCGGTGCCGGCTACATTTTCTGAAGCAATGTCAGTTATTTCTTCTTTTGTGGTCCAGAGTTCTCTGATCCAAAGTTCTACACGATTGTTGAATATATTGGCCTCCAGTTTACTAGTCGGATCGTTCGAGCGATATTTGCCATATCCATAGTAAGGAAAATTTTTAAGCGGCATGTCGAGTTGATCAGCGATCACCTGAGCAACAGCGAAGGCCCGTTCGGTCGATATGATATAGCTGTCTTTAGCGAACGGATCGGATTCACTCTCTGACTCATCATTAAAGGAATGTATTGCGATCTTCTCAAAATCAGATCGTATAATATTGAGCATATTAATTATTAAGAACTTACCTGCAGGGGCGAGCGTGGTTTGGCCGGGATAGAAAAGTTTGGATGATGGAATACGCAAAAGAAGGTCGTTGCGTTGCCGCTCGGCATTGACTCCGAGGAGGATCAGGTCCCCCATTTTAGCCGAGACGTCCACGCTCTCTTCTTCTTCCCAATAGACGCGTGTTATTTCTTTCCTTCTTTTGGCAACGATGTCATCCGGTCTTTCCTCTTCTTCCAGATAAGGATGCATGACCGGATTGAACGAGCTTTTGATCTTCATGAAGGAATACATGAAGACCAGGCTTTTTTTCGCGGTATTAAGGCCCATTGTCGAGAACTCATTTTTGAGCGAATCCCGGGCGCTGGAAAACTTGCCGGTCGAGGTCGAAGCCATCGAGAAGAGGACGATAAAGAAAGAGAGGAGTAACAGCATGAGCGATGTGTAGAGGACGATGAAGTCTGCCCCCTCGGCAGCACCTTCATCATCATCATAGGATGTCGTGGCAGCAGTGCTTGTGCCGTCTATATTATGGTTTAAATAAGGATCATCCTCAAAAGATTTCATGGGGTCGTTGCCTCATCTTGTGTCAAGAGCCTGTTTTTCAATGTTAATAGATAACCGTCAAAAGTACCGGTCACAGTGATAGTAACACGCGAAGGCACTTTAGGCGGTTTCTTAGGATCGTGCGGTTCCAATGTTGCTTCGCCGCCGTATCCGGTTATACTGATACGAGCCGGATTGATATAGGCTACCTTGATAAAATAACGGGCGATCTTATCGGCCCGTAAGATCGCGAGCTTGAATTGTTCCTCGCGCAGTTCTTCGGGTGGGCAGGCGAGTTCTTCATTGGCGTAGCCGGTAATGATTATGTCATTCGGGATATCCTGTAACAAGATCGAAAGGTTTTTCAGGAATGCATATGCTGAATTCTTGAGCGAGGCTTTGCCTTCGCGAAAGGCAATGCCTTGGTCTATCGTGATTGCAAAACTGAGCTCGCTTTGATTGCTTTCCAAGCGGATCCCGTCCTGCATATCGCTTTCATCGAGTAATTTACGTAATTGTTTTACCGTAAAATCCACGGTTTTCTGATGTTCGAGCATGAGGCTTTCGTTTATTTCTTCTTCGCTGAGCTCCAGCGTGCCTTCTTTTTTGCTTTCTTCGATCAGTTGGTCGAAATCCGTTCCCTTATAATCGATCTCGCTGCTCAGATCGAGCCGTCGTAAGTTCGTTCCAATATCGAATTCGCCCATGCTTATTACCGAGCTAAAGGTGATCAGTGTTCTTTGAGCGGAACTTGGATCAAATGAGGAGAAGGAGAGCAGGAGAACAAAGAAGGTCAGTAGCAGAGAAATAGAGTCGCCAAAGGTTACCATCCAGCCCGGGGGGCCACCAGATGGTTCATCGTCAAAGACGACCGGTTCATCATCGGCTATTAATTCTTGCGTTTGGCGCATGATTGTGTGTGTTATTTCTTGAACTTTTCTCGGCTGCTTTGCGAGAGGAAGGTAATGATCCTTTCTTCAACAAAGCGTTTACTTTCTCCGGTCGCGATCGCCAGAACGCCTTCTTTGACCAGTTCACGCAACTGGAGTTCTTCTTTGCTGCGTTCGCGTAATTTCCCGGCCATCGGTAAAAATATAAGGTTGGCCATTACCGCTCCGTAAAACGTCGTGAGCAGTGCGACAGCCATGCCTCCGCCGATCTGAGAAGGGTCGTTCAGGTTGCGTAACATCGCTATAAGACCGATCAAGGTCCCGATCATACCGAAGGCGGGCGCGTAGGTGCCCATTGCAGTAAGAATCCCTTGTCCTTTTTTGTGACGTTCCCTCATGTTTTCGATATCTTTCTTAAGGACATTGCTGATGATATTTACATTGACGCCGTCAACTACGAACATGATACCGCGTTTAAAGAATGGATAGGTGATGTTCTCCAGTTCGGCTTCGAGTCCCAATGTTCCTTCCTTTGCGACCTTTTCGGTGAAGTAGAGGATCTGTTTTATGACACCATCATGTGAGGGAAGGCGGAAGATGAGCGCATTTTTGACGACTTGCATCGTCTTGATCACTTGCGGAAGAGGAAAGTTGATCAAGGTTGCCGCTATCGTTCCTCCTACGGTTATAAAGACCGACGGGATATTGATAAAAGAAGCCATTTCACTCCCCATGAGGATGGAGATAAAGATAAGTGCTAGACCTCCGACGATCCCGATAAGTGTACCTAGATCCATAACTACTCCTTTAGTGCCCTTTATTGTTCAATTAATTTGTATTTTTTCAAGAGTTCATCCAATAACGCAAAATCGATCGGTTTCCGGAGGAAATCCTCGAAACCGAGCTGGCTTAAATGTTCTTTTTTGAAATCATAAATGCCCGACATAAGAATGATCTTGGCATCTCTAGCATAACTGTAGATCTCTTCCGCCAGATCGAACCCATCAAGCTCGGGGAGGAAGATATCAACGATCACTACTTTGGGGCGTTGCTTTTTGATCACATCGATCGCATCCTGGACCTTTGTGACGAATTTTGTTTTGAGATTATAGCGGGCTATATGTTCTAGCATCGTGTCACCTATGTATTGTTCATCATCAACGATCAGTAGGTCCAGTTCGTTACGCATGGTATACATACTCCTTTGTTCTTATGTATTGTGCAACATCGTTCATATAGCTTACGGTCATCCTTATCATACATTGCATGCAGAAATACAGATTTCTTCTGCATACTACTATATATGTTATCGGAACATATTATACATCGTTTAATACGAATTCTTATAAAAATCAAATGTGGTGCAGAAGTGGGCAATTACGTTCTCATCCTGTAAAGAAAATAGACATTCTGCCTCACATATCACTGCACCGTGTAACAAAAAATGTCATAAAACACACGGAGATGACACAAAATATTTCATAACTCTTTTAATTTCAATATGTTGCGACTTGACAAGTATTGTAAAAGTGGTATAGTATCGGTAGAAAGAAACAATGAATGCATGATGATGATCGTCGGGGCGTAATGCCTCATGGGAAAAACAGGATTCAGTGGTGCGGGTCCTTAAGAACAACGTCAGTTATTACGCCCCTATGACGGTCAATCCAAAACACTTCTTCATACCATAACAATAATAACGGTAAAAACAGGGGGATGAGATGTACAAAGAAATGGTTTATGCTTTGGAAGATGTCCTAGAAATGAAATTTAACTGTACGGGTAATCAAACCCGCGTGATCATCCGGGATATTTTAAAAAGGAAACACAAGATCAGGGACCCGCACATTTATCTTTACGAAACATTATTTTTTGACGGCATTTTCGTCGTGGTGGACCATCACGCAACAATGGATGTGCAAAAATGCATGTATTATACATTCCGTGCTCCCCAAAAGAAAACCTGTAGTGTAGATACTAAAAGCAGACCTGAGAAGGAAGGATCATTCGTAACGGCGTAGTTTTATACCGTAGAGTTTTATATACCGCAGCAATGATTGGCGCGATATGCCTAATAATTCACTTGCCTTGACTTGATTGCCTTTTGTCTTATGTAATACGGAACTGATCGTTCGCATATAGACCGTTCGTTTCAATGTTGCCAGGTCAGTGTTCTTGAAAATAAAAAACAGTTTATTGGATATGCACGCTATCCCATCATAGATCGCATTGATAAGTGCATCCGCTTGGATCGGTTTTGCCAGCACGGCAAAAACATTCGGCCCATCCAATCCTTCCTTGGCTTCGACATGGCCGGTCAGCACTACAACAGGTATGGCCGGATATTTCCCGGCGAATATTTGGACCAGGTCCTTGCCGTCAAGAACGGGCATGCGAAGGTCCGTTACGATACAATGTATCTTTGTTGAATCCAATATCTTAAGCGATGTATGGCTTTCCTGGCAGGGGATCACATTAAAGCCCTCGGCTTCAAGCAGTTCTTGTACGAATTCGAGCGATTCTTTATTATCATCAATATATAAGATATTCATTTCATCTCCTCACAGACTTCTCGCTTAACACTATTTCACCACTTCACTGTAACGGTTGTCTTTCTTAAAACTTTAACAAGCGCTACGCCTGAACGGATTATCGCAAAAAATAGCCTCTTTGTGGGCCATAATGACACAACGAGATGCATTTGCCTATGCCTCAAAAAATATCATATAGATAATTACTATTCTCGTTAAGTTCACTATTGGTTAAGACGATACACATGGTAACCGTATTAAACTATATCAATCTCTATCAATATGGTTCAAGCATCAGCAGTTCAACAAATTGAAACTATAAGAACATATAATTTATATATAAGTATTTAAAGGAGGGATAACGTGGCGAAGGCAAAATATCTAAATGTAAATGAGGTAGCTTCAGAATTGCAGATCTCCAAGCAAACCTTGGTACGTTATGAGAACAAAGGTGTTTTCCCCCGGCCGAAACGCAACAATCTCAATAATTGGCGGGAATACACAACCGATGACGTGCGCCTTTTAAGGGTCATAATGGGCAGGGTTGATGAGTAAGGTCTGGGCCTGCACAATACGGGAAATGATCGGATAAACTATGATCGGAATAGATTTAAGTCAACATTCAATAAAATTAGCGCAATTTGAAAGGGGAGGACCCGATGTTTATAAACTTGTACGATTGGGGATTGCTTCTGTGCCTCTTGACGAGAATATCCCCAGAGAAGAACAGATCAAACGACAGCAGACCTTGCTCAGAAACCTGAAGAAAGAATGCGGCATTAAGGATCGCAGCGAGGTAGTGGTATCACTTGCGAGCAGTTCGGTATTTATTCGCTATCTTGAGATCCTGAGATCAGCGAAAAAGAAAGAAAAGGATTTCATTACCTTTGAAGCCAAACAGCAGATCCCGTTCCCGATCGAAGAAGTGGCGTGGGATTATTTCAACATTCGCGCAAAAAATGCCGAGAACAAACAAGCCGTGCTCATGGCCGTTAAGAACGAACTGATTGCCGAGAGCCGTCAGATCATAGAGGCGGCTGATCTAAAGTGCGATTTCATTAATTTAGGTTTGATCAATGCGATGAACTTTTGTTTGCTTAACCGTTGTTTGAAAAAGAACGAAATGGGCATTGTTGTCGATATCGGCGCCGATACCACGGGAGTCGTGATATACAGACGAGGGGAGCTGTGGTTGCGTAGTTTTTCTCTCGGGGGATATGCGATCACCAAAGAGATCGCTGCCTCCCTCGGCATATCCGCTCAACAGGCCGAAGCGATCAAGAAACAATCCCCGGAGGAACTTGAAAATACCAATAAGGATGCGGGGCAGAAGGTGCGCGATATTGTGATCGCGAATCTCTCCAAGATCGGGTCAGAAGTCGAACGTTCGATCAGCTTTTTTAAGACCGAGCAAGAACGCAAGCATGGTGCAAGTGCTGCAGTGGCCGGCGAGGAAGCGGTGCGGGTGCTCCTGTGCGGTGCGATGGGGCAGATGTCCGGGATAGGTGAGTTCTTTCAGCACCATTTGGGGCTTACAACAAGTCTTTTGTCGTTCGGTAGCCGTATGCAAGTACCGGCGACGATCGCAAAAAATATTGCCTTAGTGGGAGATAAGGACCGGACCTTTGATGACGATACGATCCCGGCGTACTTCGGTGTAGCCATGGGGGCCGCCTTAGCGCGCAAAGGCAAGGTCGAGATCACCATTAATTTTTTACGCAATACGATAGAGAGCGGAGCGCATCAAAGATCGAAAAAGATGTTCGGAGTGCTTGGGGCAGCGTGCTTGGTCATCGGGGCAGGGATATTTTTAATGTTCTCATTATTGGCCTTAAAGACCGATCAGGGGCGGCTTGAAGCAGCGGAAGCGGTCCTGCAAAAATATACGGATTATCGTAACGATGTTATTACGATCGGAAAAGAGAAGCAACGCATGAGGGGAGAAGCACGGTTCTTTTTGAATTACGCTTCAAAACGATATATATGGCTCGATGCAATGAAGAGCATAGCCGAGATCGTACCGCTCAATATCTGGATAGAAGAGATGTATGGCAAAGCGGACCTGAGCGGCGGCGAGGTCGACACGATCGAGATGAAAGGATACATGTTATCGTACGATGATTTTAATGCATTCATAGCGAACATAAAAAGAATCAAGAGTATCAAGGAAGTCAAGCCGGAAGCGATAGAAAGCGGTGAAGGGCAATTCAAGTTCGTTTTGAATATAAAATTGCGGTCGGTGCTCGATCGTGCGGAAGGGAAACAATAGCATATGGGGGCTGCACAAGAAGCCAAGATGGTTAAATTCATATTCCTCTTCGGAGTACTGCCGATCATTGTCTATTCGATAGGCATGATAAAGCTACATTCCGTTATAAATGCGAAAGAAGCGCAGGCAGCGACCGTCGTCTCTCAGGTACGCAATTATTATAATGATGGATTTGCCATGCCGAGCAAAGAGGTCATAGATGCGCAACGCGGAGTGCTTGAAGAAGCCCGGACAAAGATCTCATCGATCATGTCGTACAGTTGCATGCCGATGATCGCGATGCCCTCAGACGTTCAGGAATATGGGGTGTATTTCAAAGAAAGGCTGTACCTGACAGAAAAGAACTTGTTTGCTGAGGCAAAGCGATTGAATGCGACCTTGCCGGAAGATGTTGGGTTTGACGATGAGCTCCCGAATGAAGCCCAGGTGCCGTTCATGCTCATGCAGCTTGAATTCGTCGAAAATGTCCTGATGCATGTTTTGCAAAGTGAGGTCAAAGAAATAATCTTGATCGAGTTTGAAGAAAGCGGCCCGATGTATGATGCCGCAGAGAATAAAATGCCGTGTAAGAACATTACCGTGAAGATCAGCATGAACTGTCCGCTCGCAGCGCTTAAGAAAGTTTTGTATGAAATAGGGAACATGAACCCGTTCGTTGTTGTCGAAGGCTTAAAAGCCCGACAGATCAGGACTGACATATTGGAAGTGCATATGTTGGTAACACGGCTTATTGCCGAGGAGTAATAATGAAATTGGATGGAGCGAAACTATTCTTTATCATTGCCATGATCGCAGGTATAGGAGCATCACTGTGGTCATATAACAAATATACCGGGGTCGAGGTGTTGGCTGCCGAGGAGCTCACATTCATGAATGATCCGCTTCCCTCGGAACAAGCGATCGTGCCTGCGGTCGATATCAATGAATTATGCAACATCAAGACCTTTGCCGAATATTCTGTACTTGATAAACGCAACTTATTCTCAAAATTCACACCGGCCAAGATCGAACAGCCAAAGCTTCCGGCCATCACCGAGATCGTGACCAAGGTGAAAGCCAAAGAACCGCGGCCCGAGCCGGAACCGGAACCGGTGGTTGAAGAAAAAAAGCCGCAATATTTCTTTAGAGGTACGATGATGCTCGAGGGGGAGAAGGCGTATATCGTTGAAGAGCCGGAAATATTCAAGACCCATTTTCTTAAGGAAGGCGTCACCAAAGGAGACCTCATACTCGTGGAAATCGCACGATATGGCATTACGATAAAAGATAGAACAGGAACCGAATACGAATTACCAATAAAAAAGGAGTAAGGACATGAAAAGGATGAAAGTATTGAGCCTGGTGACACTGTTTTTCTTCGTTGCCTCGTCCATGATCGGGTACGATCTGCCCGTGCAGTCCGTGGCATTCGCGGCTGAGACGGAAATGATACCCGGTGTTGGAACGGAGCAACAGGCGGACAAACTGCTGAATTTGTATTTTCGGCGCATTGATTCCTTCTATGGTGAAGGCAAGATCGGTGAGGCGAAGAACGAGCTCAGTAAGGTGTATATGATCGATCCGGCCAATCCGCGGGCCAAAGAGTATGAGAACAAGTTGGAAACATTCCAACGCCAAAGCCTCAGCCAAAAAGAGGCCGACCTGGCAAAACGCGAGGCGCTCTTGGGTGCTGAAAAGGTTTTGCAGGAACGTCAGGAGATACGGAGCGCGTTTGACAAGATGCTTGCACAACGCGAAGGAGATCGCGATGGGATCGTGAAATCATATTTCGATTCGACCCAGGAAAGCCAGATCGAGTTTGAAAAGCTCGAAAAAATGGGCCTGAAGAAATATAAAGAAGAACTGTTCCGTGAAGCGCGGCAGGCTGAACGCGGCGATAGGTATAAACTGGCGGTCACCAAGTATAAGGACATACTTGCGATCGATCCGAATGATATTAGAGCGCGCAGCTCTTTGCAGGAAGCCGAGCTCAAGGTCGAAGAACAGATGGATGAGTTCCTGCTGCAGGTCGAAGAGATCGACGACCAAAAGCTCATCCGTGAAGTGACCAAGAACGCAATGGGCGCAGAAGACTATGAAAACGCGATGGCCGGTAAAGGATTCGCACGGTCATTACGCGAGCCTAAACCGTCACTGGAAGTGCCGCTTGCGGACAAGTTACAGATCCCCGTTACGGCAGATTTTAGAGACGTGAACCTTGTCAGTGTCCTTAACTTCCTTTCTGATTATACAGGGATCAATATAATACCGTCCCAAACGCTTTTGACCGAAGAGAGCAAGGTTTCAGTGCGGTTCAAGAACTTGCCGCTTGAAAGTGCCTTAAAATATATTCTTAAGGGCCAAGGACTGACCTATCGGATCGAGAAGGATGTGATCTGGGTCGCGACCATGGATGAGATGGAGAACGAAGAGCTGGAAACACGCGTTTTCTATCTGCAGAAAGGCTCGGGTGTCTTTTCGCACTTTTCACAGAGCCTCATGGGAGAATTGGGGACGACCAGAGCAACTGCTTCGGTCGACGGCATAAAAACGATCAAGGATGTCATTGAGGAGTCGGTCAGTTTTCCTCCGGGGGCAAAGATCATTTTTGATGAACGGCTTGGTGTGCTTATCGTGACCAATACGCCGTCGAACCTGAAGAAGATCGAAGAGATCCTTCATATTATCGATGAGCCGCCACAACAGATCTTGATCGAATCACGTTTTATCGAAGTAGACCTGGAAGATAACAACAGCCTCGGTCTTGATTTCAGCCTTGATTCTGACTATAAGATCGGGACGAAGAATGGTGCGAACAAGTATGGTATTCTCTCCGGCGCCGGTTGGGATTGGGAAGGTGTTGGCACAGGAACTCCCATCGGTGGTGGCTCAGCATTGGAATTTGCCGGGGTTCTTACTGATCCTGCTTTTTCCGTTGTGCTGAATGCGATCAATAATAGTACAAAGACAAAAACGCTTTCTTCACCCAAGATCACGACGGTCAATAACCAGACCGCCACGATCAAGGTCGTGACTGAAGAGGTTTTCCCGACCAGTTTCGAGGTTTCGCTGATCCAGCAGGACCTCAACGGTGACGGCGATCTGGATGATGCCGGTGAAACAGAATTTGCCAATGTGCCGCAAGAGTTCGTCAGCCGTGAGACCGGTGTCATGCTTATGGTGACCCCTAGTGTCGGTATGGACCATGAGACGATCACGATGTCGATCATTCCGGAAGTAAGTACCGTTGCTGATGAGCCGGCAAAATTCGTCAGCACTTCGTTCGACGCGGACGGTAATGAGGTTTCACAGGGTTCCGGGACGCCGAATATACCGCGTTTTACAACATCGACTTTGTCAACCACGGTGGTCTTGAAAAGCGGTGAGACAGCCGTGCTCGGCGGTCTTATACGAGAGAGCCGTGGGCAGACAACAGAGAAATTACCGATTATCGGTGATATCCCTGTGATCGGCAAGTTGTTCCAGAGTAATCAAGATACGACGAACCGTCGTAATCTGATCATCTTCATTACGGGAAAAGTTTTGAATTAATATTAACTTAACTCATTTATTAGCAGATAGTTAAAAAAACTATAAAAATGTATTATAACGAGGTATAATATCCCCTCGTTTGTATTGCGGCGCAATGTGCTACAAATAAGGTGCGGTTCATGCGAGGGGATAACATAGCCGAATATTTGATGCTCATCTCACAGCTCGGGTTTACCATGGTCTGGACGATTCTAGTAAGCTTCGCAGCTGGCTATTGGATCGATAAGCGGTTCACAACATCCCCCCTTTGGACCATTGTTTTTCTTATATTGGGTATTGCCGCAGGATTTTGGACTGTCTACAAGATCATCATTAAAAAGATCGACGCGAAATAACATGGATGATATTGCCCGATATAGAAAAGCAGTGTATTTACGCCTACTTTACCTTGGACTTCCCATAGCTTTATTGTTATTCTGGCTTAAAAAATTCGCTGTCGCGGAATCATTCATCTTTGGCTGCCTTACCAGTGCGGTGAATTTTTATTTTTTATCGGTTGATATCGGCAAACTGAACACCGAGCGTATGGCATCCGGTGTGCGTTTTTTGATCATGCGTTACTTCCTGCGTTATGCGGTGCTTGTCCTTTTATTTTGTATCGTTTTTATCTATAAGTTCAATGTCATTGCATTCGTGATAGGGTTTTTTACCTGTCAATTGTTGATGTTCACCACCGCGCTTAGGACGGAAAAGAACAATGAAAAAGAAGATCATCTGGGCGAGCGTAATAGCATTTCTGATACTTGAGATACTCATCGGCATCAACATCAAGCCTGATATGAGCAGTATCGGTGAGGCTCGCCATAAATTCCACAGTATTGCCGGGCATGAACTTCCGTTTGGCGGTATCAATGTGCCCACGATGTATGTGACGTGGGGGGTCATGGCGTTCATTATAATTTTAGCGTTGCTTGCTATGCGCAACGTTAAGCTTGTCCCGGGACGCCTGCAGCTTGTCTTTGAAATGTTCGTCGGGGCGTTCGACAAACTATGCAGTGATACCTTAGGTGAGCGCGGGCGGAAGTTCATGCCGCTCGTGGCGTCGCTTTTTATATTTATTTGCCTGTGTAATTGGGTCGGCCTTATTCCGCTCGGGTGGGAAGAACCTACCAGCGACCTGAATACAACACTTGGACTCGGGATCATTTGTTTTTTCGTCTCGCATGGTGCGGCGATCCGCTATAAAGGGATAAAAAAATATATCCTGGATTATTTTGAGCCTATGATCGAGATAAAAGGGGTAAAGATCCCGAATGTGGTGTTTATGCCGCTCAATGTGGTCGGTGAGATCGGTAAACTTATTTCGCATTCCTTTCGTTTGTATGGCAATATCCTCGGCGGTGCGATCATCATGCAGGTGGTCTCGAATCTTGTGCGCTATATTGCATTGCCGGTAGGGTTGAATTTGTTCTTCGGATTGTTCGTCGGTGCAGTGCAGGCGTTTGTCTTTTCGATGTTGGCATTGACCTATGTATCGGTGTTGGTGGAATAATAGCAGGCCGCAGGTCTCAAGTTGCAAGCTACAGGCTACAGGCGGCAAGCGGCAAGCCACAGGTAACGAGTTACAAGTCACAAGTTTCAAGTTGCAAGTGGCAAACTATACGCTATATTTTGAATGTTTGCAGATATTCGGAAAAAATAATTTACATTTTTTATCTAGAAACCTGAAACCTGTAACTTGAAGCCTGCAGCACGTTTATAAGGAGTAAAGAATGAACATGGAGCTCTATGCATATCTTGGTGGTGCATTATCGATCGGCCTTGGCGCTATCGGGGCCGGATATGGGATCGGCATGGCAGCGTCCGAAGCCACCAAGGCGATCACGCGTCAACCGAACGCTTCCGGGAAAATAACTAAGGTGATGTTGGTTGGCCAGGCAGTGACCGAATCACCGGCCATTTTTGCGTTGCTTATCGCGTTGTTTCTCGTCTTTAAGGTATATCACGTGCCCGAACAGATCACGCTAGCAAATATTGCCGGCCTGCTGGCTGCGGGTATATGCATGGGGTTCGGCGCAATGGGGCCGGGCGTTGGCTCGGGGATGGCGAATGCC
This sequence comes from Candidatus Omnitrophota bacterium, assembly GCA_016928875.1. Lineage (GTDB taxonomy): Bacteria > Omnitrophota > Omnitrophia > JAHJGZ01 > JAFGJY01 > JAFGJY01. Next base: position 12,350 of record JAFGJY010000094.1, read on the forward strand.
AGCGCATGTACCGGGATGGGGGTGCAGCCTGAGAATGAAAATGCGATCATGCGGACGATGCTTATCGGTCAGGCAGTATCGCAGTCTACGAGCGTGTATGCGCTCGTTATCAGCATGTTATTGTTGTTCGTTATTTAACAGGATCGAATAAAGGAGGATCATTATGGTAGAGATCACAGGTGCAGAGATCATTCGTGCAGCAGCAATGTTAGGCGCAGGGCTCGCAATGGGCTTCGGAGCTATCGGGCCGGGAGTCGGTGAAGGCTACGCAGCCGGCAAGGCATGCGAAGGCGTTGCCCGTGAGCCGGAGAATGCAGGTCTTATTACAAGAACGATGTTGGTCGGGCAGGCTGTTTCCGAATCAACAGGTATTTATTCGCTGGTCATAGCGCTTTTGTTGATATTTGTTGTAAAAGCGTAACGGAAAAAGGGTGAGAGCCCCTTAAAACGAGGTGTTATTATGGTCGATATTAGTTTAACCATGGTCATGCAGTGGCTTAATTTCGGCGTATTGCTGGTCGTCTTGTACATTATCCTGTATAAACCGCTCGTGAAGTTCCTTGATGCACGCTCTCAGCAGATCCAGAACGATCTTGATAGTGCGCAAAAGAACAAAGAAGAGTCGGAGACGCTCGTGAGCAAATATGAGGCTAAGATCAAGTCGGTCGAGAAAGAAGCCGACGAGTTCATGGACAACATCAAGCGAGATGCGCTTATAGAGAAGAATAAAATACTCAAAAGCGCTCAGGATGAAGCCGACGCGATCATGATCCGCACGAAAAAAGAGCTCGAGGCCGAGGTAGCGAATGCGAAGAACGAGCTCAAGAAACAATTCAGCAGCTATGCGGTCTTATGTGCCCAGCAGATCATGCAAAAAGAGGTCTCGGAGGACGATCATAAAGAATTGGTCAAGAAATTCCTGGAAAGTGAGCTGTAAGCATGTCGAGAACATTGGTTGCGGCACGCTACGGGCGTGCGTTCTTTATGTATGTGGCACCGGAGCGGTGTGAGAACATAGACGGTGAATTACGGATGGTAAGCGATCTGTTTACGTCTATGGATGAGCTTATGACGATATTGACGTCTCCGGTGATCCCCACTGAGGAGCAGGAGGCGTTTTTGGAGAAGATCATTGAGCAAGTGCAGCCCTCTGAAGAGGTGGGGAACTTTATCAGATTGTTGTTCCAAAAGGGGCGGCTTACGATCATAAAGGAGATCTACGAGGATTTCCATGAGCGAGTAGAACGTAAAAGGAACCACGCTTTAGCAGAGGTGCATACGGCATTTCCGCTTGCTCAGGGACAAGTAGCCCAGCTCAAGGCGAAACTTGAACATATGTCAAAGAAATCGTTGGACCTGAATGTGGTGAAGGACGAATCATTGATCGCAGGCATAAAAGTGATCATCAATGATATGGTCTACGACTTTAATATGCGTCATAATTTGGATAAATTGCGGAGGGCTTTGCTCGAGGCGTAAGTGCAGATCGTTATCATATATATAATTGGTCAAAAGATAGATCGTAGAACAGGGGGATGCAATGAAGATAAAGACAGAAGAGATCAGTTCCATAATCAAGACCGAGATCGAACGGTTCAAGACCGAGCTGGATGTGGCCGAGGTCGGTACCGTCTTGGAAGTAGGCGACGGTATTGCGACTTTGTATGGCCTGAAGAATGCCATGTATGGTGAACTGTTACAGTTCCCGAACGATGTGTATGGCATGGTGCTTAATCTTGAAGAGGAAACGGTCGGTGCCGTTCTGTTCGCCTCTGATGAGCTTGTTAAAGAAAAGGACGAGGTGCGGACTACCGGCAGGGTCGTCTCAGTGCCGGTCGACAATGAAGTGATCGGACGGGTGATCGATGGATTAGGGCAACCGATAGACGGTAAACCGCCGATCAAAGCGGCTGAAATGCGTCCGATCGAAGTGATCGCACCGGGTGTTATCGAGCGCCAACCGGTCAAAGAACCGTTGCAGACCGGGCTTAAGGCCATTGATTCCATGGTGCCGATCGGCAGAGGCCAACGAGAACTTATAATCGGTGACAGGCAGACCGGAAAGACCGCGGTCGCACTTGATACGATCATCAATCAGCGTGGCAAGGACGTTATTTGTATCTATGTTGCGATCGGGCAGAAGAACTCAAGCGTTGCGCAAGTGGTAAAGACCCTCCAGGAACAAAAAGCGATGGATTATACGATCATAGTCGTTGCCAATAGCAGTGATCCCGCGCCCCTGCAGTATATCGCACCGTATACCGGGTGTGCGATCGGCGAATATTTCAGGGATAACGGCAAACACGCGCTTATTATTTACGATGACCTTTCAAAACATGCGCAAAGCTATCGTCAACTTTCCTTGCTCTTGCGCCGTCCGCCGGGGCGCGAAGCGTATCCGGGGGATATTTTTTATACACATTCACGATTGCTTGAACGTGCCGCGAAAATGAGTGATGAGCGCGGCGGCGGTTCATTGACCGCATTGCCGATCATTGAGACGCAAGCGGGCGATGTTTCTGCGTACATCCCGACCAATGTCATATCGATCACCGATGGTCAGATCTATTTGGAGTCGAATTTGTTCTATCAGGGTGTCCGTCCGGCGATCAACGTGGGGCTTTCAGTTTCGCGTGTCGGCGGGAATGCGCAGATAAAAGCGATGAAGCAGGTAGCGGGCAGCTTGCGGCTTGACCTTGCACAGTTTCGTGAAATGGAGGCCTTTGCGCGGTTCGGGACCGATCTTGACCAGGCGACCATAAAACAGCTTGAACGCGGCCGCAGACTGGTTGAAGTGCTTAAGCAAGATCAATATGTCCCAATGACCGTCGCCAAGCAAGTATGCATTATTTTTGCAGGGGTGAACGGATATCTTGACGATATGCCGGAAGACGAGATCGGGGATTTTGAGAGCAGGTTCTGCGACTTTCTTGATAAACGATGTGAGGCGATCTTAAAAGAGATCGAAGAGAAGAAGGAGATATCCGATGATCTGCGCGCGAAGATCGAAGCAGCGATCACGGAATTCAAGAGTTCGACCAAGGTAGCTCACCAGTAAAGGATGAACGATGCCGACACTGAAGGAAATCAAACTACGCGTCGAAGGGATCAGGAACACGCAAAAGATCACGCGCGCGATGAAGATCGTTGCGACCACGCGGCTTAAAAAGCTTGAGAGGGCGATGGCCGCGAAGATCACCTTTCTCGAACACCTGACCAATATCTATGGTGAGCTTTCCCGTTCGGCGTATGATTTTGACCATCCGCTCCTTAAGCCCAATGAGGCCAAAGGTAAAGTCGCTCTGATCGTTATCTCATCCGACCGCGGCTTGTGCGGGGCGTTCAATTCGCAGCTGTTCCGGTCGATGGAGGAGTTCATCGAGAATGACCTTAAGTCTGAACCGGTTGGTTATTTTGTCATCGGTGCCAAGGCAGAGAAACTGTGCAAGAAATCGGGTAAGAATATACTCTACAGCGCTGCAAAGGTCGCGGTTGATGCGCGTCAAAAAGTCGCGACCGAGATCATTGATCTTGCCGTTGAGAAATTCATGAATAATGAACTCTCAGAGGTATATTTTGTGTTTAACGGGTTTAATTCCCGCTCGGATTTTGGATTTCGCACCACGCCGCTTTTGCCGTTCAGTAAACTCATCGAACGGCTGCTCAAAGATGAAAAACGGAAGGGGAGCAGGTTCTTGATCGAGCCGTCTATCGAGAGCTGCTTAGAGGTGTTGATCCCGTTTTATCTTAAAACGGCGCTCATGCATGCGATCATGCAGTCCCAGACCGCGGAAGAATTATCGCGCATGCTGGCCATGGATTATGCGACCGAGAACGCGCAGGAACTGATCCATGACCTGACATTGATCTATAACCGAACGCGCCAGGCCGTGATCACCAAAGAGATCTCGGAGATCGTCGGCGGCGCCGAAGCCTTGAAATAAAAACAAGTCACAGGTTGCAGGTCACAAGCTGCAAGCTAAAGGCTATAAGCGATACGTTACACGTTACAATCTAGTTATTATTTGAACTATGTCATCTGGAACTTGTAGCTTGAGACTTTGGACTTGAGACTTGAGACCTGAAACTTGAAGCCTGTAGCCTGCAGCTTGCAACTTGCAACTTGCAGCCTGAAGCTTGATAACTATCATTCACACAATATAAACGGAGGAATGTATGAATAAAGGATTTGTACGGCGCATTATCGGACCGGTCGTAGACGTGGAATTTAAAAAGAAACTGCCCAACATCATGGACGCGGTGCACGTTACGTATAAGGATGATAAGGTCGACATCGATGTTACGATGGAAGTCCTGCAACATCTCGGCAATGATTGCGTGCGTTGTATCGCGATGAAAGCCACCGATATGATGCGGCGCGGGTTGGAAGTGCTCGATCTGGAATCACCGATCTCAGTGCCGGTTGGCGAAGCGACCCTAGGACGCATCTTTAATCTTATTGGGAAAACCATCGATCACGGAGATCCTTTACCCAAGGATATAAAGCGTATGCCGATCCATCGTGCTGCTCCGACGATCAAAGAGCAAGATACCTCAAATGCGATGCTTGAGACCGGGATCAAGGTCATAGACCTGCTTGCACCGTATAGTCGCGGCGGAAAGATCGGGTTGTTCGGCGGTGCCGGAGTAGGGAAAACAGTGCTTATTATGGAGCTTATCCGGAACATTGCGAAAGAACATAGCGGATATTCGGTCTTCACCGGAGTTGGTGAGCGTACACGTGAAGGCAATGACCTGTGGCTTGAGATGAACGCTTCAAAGGTCATAGATAAAACCGCGCTCGTCTTCGGACAGATGAATGAACCTCCCGGCGCGCGTTTTCGTGTGGCTTTAGCGGGATTAACGATGGCCGAGCATTTTAGGGATGTTGCCAAACAAAACGTCTTGCTTTTTATCGATAACATCTTCCGTTTCGTGCAGGCTGGTTCAGAGGTGTCGGCTCTTTTAGGCCGTATGCCGTCTGCGGTTGGGTATCAGCCGACATTAGGTACCGATGTTGGCGCTTTAGAGGAACGGATCACTTCAACCAAAGACGGATCGATCACTTCAGTTCAGGCGATCTACGTACCTGCCGATGACCTTACTGACCCGGCTCCGGCAACGACCTTTGCCCATCTGGACGCAACGACCGTGCTTTCGCGTAAACAAGTCGAGATCGGGATCTATCCCGCGGTCGATCCGCTCGATTCGACCTCGAAGATCCTTGATCCGCGGGTCGTTGGGATCGAACATTACGAAACAGCGCGTGGCGTGCAAGAAGTGCTGCAACGATACAAAGATCTGCAGGACATCATCGCTATCCTTGGCATGGATGAACTGACCGAAGAGGACAAGCTGACCGTTGCCCGGGCCCGTAAGATACAGCGCTTTTTATCGCAGCCGTTCTTTGTCGCCTCCGAATTTACCGGCAAGGAAGGCCGTTATGTATCGCTTAAGGATACGATCCGTGGCTTTAAAGAGATATTGGACGGTAAGCATGATCAGATACCGGAACAATCCTTTTATATGACCGGCGGGATCGATGAGGTTGTAGAGCGATTTAAGAAAGCGAAATAATACCCATGGCTACAGTGAACGTTAACATCCTCGATATGGA
>JAFGJY010000095.1 GCA_016928875.1 Candidatus Omnitrophota bacterium
CGATGTTATTAAAAGATAAAGTTACTCTCGTGACCGGCGGTGCGCAAGGGATCGGCAGAACGATCGCCGAGGCGTTCGCTAAGGAAGGCGCGAAGCTGATCATATGCGATGTCAATGAAGAAAACCTCAAAAAAGCAGAGGAAGAAATGCAAAAAAACGGGGCCCAAGTTTTAGCCCTAAAGGCAAATGTTTCAAGTTCTTCCGACGTTGATGAAGTGGTCAGAAAAAGCCTTGACAACTATGGAACTATCGATATACTAATCAACAACGCAGGCATCACACGCGACAACTTGATGCTCCGGATGAGCGAAGAAGAGTGGGATGCCGTCTTGAATATCAATTTAAAAGGAACCTTCCTTTTTACAAAAGCGTGTTCCAAAGTGATGGCCAAGAAGCGTACCGGTTGCATCATCAATGTTGCTTCGATCATCGGTGTTATCGGTAACGCGGGGCAAGCGAATTACGCTGCTTCAAAAGCCGGCGTTATTGGATTGACAAAAACAGCCGCTAAAGAATTTGCCAAGCGGAACGTTCGCGTTAATGCAATAGCTCCCGGGTTCATCCAAACAGCCATGACAGACAAGCTCTCCGAAGAGATTCGGCAGCTTATGCTTAAAGAGATCCCCCTCGGGCGTTTTGGACAGCCTGATGATGTTGCAAGTCTTGCAGTATTTTTGGCATCTGAAAATGCCAGTTACATAACCGGACAGGTTATTAGGATTGACGGTGGAATGGTCATTTAACAAAAAGGAGGAAACAAGGAAATGACAACACAGGAAAAAATCACTGAAATTATCGTAGAACAATTGGGAGTAAAACCGGAAGAAGTGACTCCTGAAGCATCATTTATTGATGATCTCGGTGCAGATTCTCTGGATACGGTTGAGCTCGTAATGGCTCTCGAAGAGGAATTTGGCGTTGAAATTCCTGATGAAGATGCTGAGAAGATCCAGACCGTTGGTGATGCAGCAAAGTATATCGAAGAAAAAGTTAACGCAGCGAAATAACGGTCAGAAACGGTTTTTATCACAATGTTAAGACGTGTAGTTGTTACAGGCACAGGTGCTGTAACTCCGATCGGTCTAACCAGTGCTGAAACGTGGCAGAGCATCAAGAACGGTAAAAGTGGTACTGGCATTTTAACCCAGATAGACAACACGGAGTTCTATAGCAAGGTTGCTGCAGAAGTTAAAGGATTTGACGCGCTTAAATATCTTGACAAAAAGAACGCGCGCAAGACAGATCCATTCCTTCAATTCGCCATCGCAGCGTCATTCATGGCGATCGAAGAATCTGGCTTGGACATGTCAAAGGAAGATCCTTTTCGTTGCGGAGTATTGATCGGGTCCGGTATTGGCGGTTTGCGGGTGACCGAGGAGAACTGCTTTAAATACTTTAAGGACGGCAATACATCGCGCGTCTCTCCATTTATGATCCCCATGCTTATATGTAATATGGCTTCAGGGCTGGTTGCGATGCAATTCAGCATGAAGGGGCCAAATTCTTGTATTGTGACGGCGTGTGCGACAGGTACCCATGCGATCGGTGACGCGATGCGCATGATCCAGCACGGTGATGCGGATGTTATGCTTGCCGGCGGGACCGAGTCGTGTATTACACCACTCGGTTTTGGTGGGTTTTGCGCAATGAAAGCGCTCACATCCCACAATGATTCGCCTGAAACAGCGTCCCGTCCGTTCGATAGGACGCGTAATGGGTTTATCATGGGCGAAGGATGCGGCGTGCTTTTGCTTGAGGAATACGAACATGCAAAAAAGCGCGGGGCAACGATCATGGCGGAGATAGCGGGATTCGGTATGAGCGCAGATGCGACGCATATTACGGCGCCTGATGCGGAAGGCCGCGGTGGTATTGCATGCATGCAGGCAGCCATGAAAGATGCTAAGATCAATGCTGATGATATTGATTATATCAACGCACACGGCACATCCACAGTGATGAACGACAAGACGGAGACCGTGGCCATCAAGAAAGCGCTCGGCGAAGATAGAGCGCGCCGTACGATGATCAGCTCGACGAAATCGATGACCGGACATTTGCTTGGCGCGGCCGGCGGTGTCGAAGCCTTGATCTGTGTTAAAGTCATTCAAGAGAGTGTTGTACCTCCGACGATCAATCTCAATGAGCCTGATCCTGAATGTGATCTTGATTATGTTCCTAACACCGCACGCGAGCATAGCGTGAGAGTAGCCTTGACCAACTCGTTCGGTTTCGGTGGCCATAACGCAACGCTTGCGATCAAAGCGGTCAGTTAGGATTTCTTTTTATATCACCTTATTAAAAAACGATAAACATGAGGGCAGGACTTGTGTTCTGTCCTCGCGTTTTTCTAGTTTTTGGCCTTATTATATTAGTACTTTGATCGAAAATTGCTATATATGAAAATATTCACACCTACGCGGTGGGTCGGTCAGACCCACCGCGTAGGTGAGGAAATTACAGCTAAAAAATCATACAAAAATAGTAAACATACACACAAAGGAGTGCCCTATGGATTATCTTTTGACAGAAACACAGGTTGAGATACGTGAGCTGGCCAGGCAGATCGCTGAAGAGCGGATTAAGCCGGTCGCGGCACATCATGATGAGACCGAAGAGTTCCCGTGGGAAGTGATGAAGGTCATCGCCGACAGCGATCTGTTCGGCGTGTACATTGATGAAAAATACGGCGGGTTCGGCGGCGGGGTTATGGAACTCGCGTTATGTACGGAAGAATTTTCGCGGGCATGCGGCGGTATTGCGGTATGTTACGCAGCGAGCGCGCTGGGCACATATCCGATCATTCTTTTCGGTACGGACGCGCAAAAGCAAAAGTATCTTCCGGATCTGGCTGCAGGCAAGAAACTAGCGGCTTTTGGGCTTACCGAGCCGAACGCGGGCAGTGATGCCGGTGCGATCGAGACCACCGCGACCAAAACCAAGGACGGGAACCATTACATCCTCAATGGTACAAAATGTTTTATCACCAACGGCGGTGAGGCAGAGATTTACACTGTAGTCGCAATCACGGATAAATCAAAAGGCGCGCGCGGCGCGAGTTGTTTTATCGTTGAAAAGGGAACACCGGGTTTTACCTTTGGCAAAAAGGAAAAGAAAATGGGTATCCGTGCTTCGGCAACGACCGAACTTATCTTCCAGGATTGCAAGATCCCGAAAGAGAATCTTCTCGGCCGTGAAGGGTTCGGGTTCATCGTTGCTATGAAAACGTTCGATAAATCACGTCCCGGCGTTGCGGCACAGGCAGTCGGTATCGCGCAAGGCGCGTTGGATATCGCGCTCAAGACCGCGATGGAACGTGAACAGTTCGGCAAGCCTGTCTCGTCCTTCCAGGGCTTACAATTCATGCTGGCAGATATGGCGACCAAGATCGAGGCTTCACGTGCACTTGTGTATGCAACGGCACGCATGGTGGATTCGGGCAATGAAAAGATCGCCAAGGAATCGGCGATGGCAAAGTTGCTTGCTTCGGATGTTGCTATGGAAGTTTCGACCGATGCGGTCCAGATCTGCGGCGGCGTAGGATATATGCGTGATTTTGCGGCTGAGAAATATATGCGTGATGCCAAGATTACCCAGATCTATGAGGGGACGAACCAGATCCAGCGCGATGTGATCGCGAAGAACTTGATCAAAGAAGCGTTAGCAGGGAAATAGGATGGAGTAAGTCTCCCCTTGAGGGGAGTGGCCCGAAGGGCCGAGGGGTGTTACGTACCAGGCTCTTCTTCTCAACATCCCCCTGCGACTTCGTCGCTATCCCCCTTCAAAGGGGGACGTAACTAGATATTTGTATAATTGCTGTACAAGGAGTATTACATGAACATAGTAGTTTGTATCAAACAAGTGCCGGATACGACCGATGTAAAAATAAATCCAGAGACAAATACGCTCGTGCGTGACGGTGTGGCATCGATCATCAATCCGTTCGATATGTACGCGATCGAAGAGGCGCTGCGTATCAAGGAAAAGGTCGGCGGCACGATCACGGCCATTACCATGGGCCCGCCGCAAGCGGAAAACGCGTTACGCGAAGCGATCTCGCTTGGTGTAGATGATGTGATCTTGCTCTCTGACCGCGCGTTCGCAGGCAGTGACACATGGGCAACGAGTTATACTCTTGCACAGGGCATCAAAAAACTCGGGAAGTTCGATATTATCTTATGTGGCAAGCAGGCGATCGACGGCGATACGGCGCAGGTCGGCCCCGGTATCGCGGTACAGCTTGATATCCCGCAGATCATGTTCGTCAAACATATTCGTGAGATAAATGATACAAAAATAATTGCCGAGCGCATGACCGAGGAAGGCGCTGAGGTGATCGAATCATCACTGCCGGTGATGGTGTCCGTTGTAAAGGAGATCAACACACCGCGTTTGCCTTCTCTCAAAGGCAAGATGCGTTCAAAGAAAGCCGAGGTCATTAAATGGACCGCGGCTGATCTTGATGTAGAAGAAGATTGTATCGGCCTCAATGGTTCTCCTACCGTGGTCAATAAGATATTTACTCCGCCGCAACGTTCAAGCGGTGTCGTGTTTGAAGGCGAGCCGGAGGAGACCGTTAAGAAATTATACGAAGCCATTAAGCCGGTACTTGGGGGATAAAGAGCTCTTAGCTCTTAGCTCTTAGTTGTTAGTAAGAAATGTGCTTTGATGATAAAGAATAAAAATGGTTAGTCATTAGAGGTGGTTTTTTCAGCGTGGAAGTCTTGCCAAGAACTACGAGCTAAGAACTATCAGCTGATACAAAGGAGTACATATGAGCATTCAGGTTATTGAAGAAAAATGTGTAGGATGCGGCGCATGCGTAAGAGTATGCCCCTTCGGCGCGATCGAGATGGTCGAGAAGATCGCGGTCATAAATGATAAATGTACATTGTGCGGTGCATGTGTTGACGCATGTAAGTTCGATGCGATCGTTATGCGCATCAAACATTTTGAGAGAAAAGACATCAGTGCCTATAAAGGTGTCTTCGTATTTTGCGAGCAAAAGGACGGTAAATTGCAGACCATTTCGTATGAAATGCTCGGCGAAGGCCGTAAACTTGCTGATCAGCTTGGCGTTGAATTGGCCGGTATCGTTATGGGCAGCAACATCAAGGCCCTGGCGACTGAGATCGGCGAGCGTGGTGCAGATAAGATATATATCGCTGATGCGCCTGAACTCAAATATTTTCTTGACGAACCGTACGCGAAAATAATGGCAAAGGTGATCGAAGAGCATAAACCGGAGATCGTGCTTACCGGCGCTACCTCGATCGGCCGGGCCTTCATTCCGCGCGTGGCCGCGATGTTGGATACCGGCCTTACCGCGGATTGCACGGGCCTCGATATTTGCGAAGAGACCAAGATGTTATTACAGACCCGTCCGGCATTCGGCGGGAATATCATGGCCACTATCTTGTGCCAGCATTATCGGCCACAGATGGCGACGGTACGCCACAAGGTCATGAAAGAGGCGCCGCTCCAGAAAGGGCGTAAAGCCGAGATCGTGAATATTGATCTCACCAAAAATAAGAAGGTGCTTACTTCGCGGACAAAATTCATAGATGCTGTGTTGGAAGAAATGCACACAGTAAACATCGCAGAAGCCGATATTATCGTCTCCGGCGGGCGCGGTTTGGGCGGTCCCGAGAATTTCAAGTTGATCGAGGAGCTTGCGCAAGCCTTGGGCGGGGCAGTCGGCGCATCGCGTGCGGCTGTTGATAGTGACTGGATACCGTATTCGCATCAAGTCGGGCAGACAGGAAAGACCGTGTGTCCGAAAGTGTATGTTGCCTGTGGGATATCCGGCGCCATCCAGCACCTGATCGGCATGCAGTCGGCCGATACGATCATCGCCATCAATAAAGACCCGAACGCGCCGATTTTCAAGGTCGCTAATTATGGGATCGTGGGAGATCTATTCGATATCGTGCCGCGGCTTACGAAAATGTTGCGCAAAGAAATTGCGGTGTAAATACTGCCCTGTATGTAGAGGAGGGCCCACGTGCCCTCCCTAGAACAGATACGATCATCAAATGTGGGCAGCCACACGGAGCCTCCTCCACACACTGGGCATTGCACGTTGCATCGATTTCAAATACAAGCAATTACGGACAGGTTTTCGCCAGACGGATGGCGGACGAGGACCTGTCCTTTTTTTTAGGGCACAGGTCGCAAGCTGCACGTTGCAGGACACACGTTGTACGCTACAGGTTAGATGATACAGAAAGTATGTTGCTGGCATGATAGTGTTTGAGGTCGAGCCTTCTTTAATCGCGTAGGCTTTTGCTCCGTACCGTAAATCATGATTTTATATAGAGATTATTTCATTTCGATTTTAACGTGTAGCTTAATGCCTGAAGCTTTTAGCTCGTGACTTGAGATCTGAAACTTGTGACCTGAATCCTGAAGCTTGTAGCCTGCAGCCTGGAAAACGGAAGATATTTACACGTGTCTGTGGGGAAGTCATAGAGGGAATCTTTGATATTGCTCTGTATATGTCCCCGTGATATTATTCAAATATTGTAACTCATTATCATAAAGGCACATGGTAAATGTGTTGCTGTGATAATTTGTCCGCGTAGGAACTATTTTCGTTCAATCATTGTTTATTATGTGAGCTGAGTATTACACTTACGCGGTGTGAAAAAAGCTCTTCTCACACCGCGTAGGTGTGATGTTGTTGATTCCACTAACGATCCACAGAGGTACGACATGTATTTAAAACGCATAGAAATGATAGGGTTCAAATCATTCGCCGATAAAACGGTGATCAGGTTCGATAAAGGTGTCACTGCCATCGTCGGCCCGAACGGCTGCGGTAAAAGTAACATATCGGATGCGATACGGTGGGTGTTGGGTGAGAAGAGTTATAAAATGCTGCGTGGCGGTAAAATGGAAGACATGGTCTTCAATGGTACCGAATTCCGTAAGCCGCTTGGGCTTTGCGAGGTCAGTATGGTCTTCTCGAACGAGGACAAGGCCTTGCCGGTCGAGTACACCGAAGTCGAAGTGACCCGCAAATATTTCCGCGGCGCAGAGAGCGAGTATTTCATCAATCGTCAGCCATGCAGGCAAAAGGACATTTACGGCCTGTTGATGGACACCGGGATCGGGTCGAACAGCTACAGCATGGTCGAGCAAGGCCGCATCGATTACATCGTAAAAGCCAATCCTGATGAACGGCGGTTCCTGATCGAAGAAGCGGCCGGTATATCGAAATACAAATATAAAAAAGAAGAAGCGCTGCGTAAACTCGAACGCACGCAGAACAATCTATTACGTATCAATGACATTATCTCTGAAGTCGAGAAAAATATAAAATACGCCGAGCGCCAGGCGCGGAAAGCACAGCGGTTCAAGGAATGCTACGACGTGCTCAAGCGCCTTGAGACCTACAAAGCTTTTCAGGAGATCGACACCCTCAAACGTGACCGTGAAGAGCTGCAGGAGAAAAAAACAAAGCGCGAATGTGAGCAGGAAGCCTACAACAGTTGTCTTTCAGAGAAACGCGGCAGCGTATCCGATCAGAGCGAAAAGATCGAGCAGCTGAATACAGCGATCAGCGCTAAGGAAGAAGAACGCTACAGAAAATTGAACGAGATCGACCGTTTACGCAGCAAAAAAGAATTCAACATCATTCGTATTTCCGAGCTTAATGCGCGTAACCAGACCAACGCGATCAGCGCCGAGGAATCAGAGCAGAAGATCGCGTATAACAGAGAACAGGTGTCGCTCAAAGAGCAAGAATACGCGGTCTTTAAGCAAGAATATGGCCGGATCGAAGGAGAACGTGTTGGCAAACAGGCTGCGCTTGATGAGGTCCGAAATACCATAGCGTTTCTCACCGAACAAAGCACCGCATACGAAAAAGAACTCTTCGCAACTGCATCGCTTCTGGCATCCCTTCGCAATGAGTGTAACGCGATTCAGATCCAGATCACCAACCTCGAGAACCAGATCGAGCGCATCGAGCGTGAAAAAACCAACCTTAACGAAGAGAAGGTCGCCTACGAGGTAAGGCGGGTCGATAAACTCAACGTGCTCAATCAACAACGTGGCGAATTTGATTCCTTCCGCGCGCACTATGAAAAATTAAAGGCCCTCAAGGCCGAGCGTGAAAGCGAGCTCGATACGATCCGCGAGAAGATGCTCAATGACCGGGTCATGCTAAAAGAGCTGGAAGCGCGCTTGCGTGTGCTCGAAGACCTTGAGAAAAGCTACCACGGGTTCAAGGAAGGCGCTAAGAACGCACTTAATCTGAAGCAGAGCGGCGATCCGCTCTTTGGGGCGATCGCGACCTTGGTGAGCATTCTCAATGTCGACCAGGGCTATGAGCAGGCCATCCAGGCAGTTCTTTCAGAGGCGATCTATTCGGTCGTCACATCGTCGCATAAAGAAGCCTATGAGATCATACGCCATCTTAAAGAGAACAATCTTGGGCAGATCAATATCCTCATCAACCGCGAGGACATGACCCAGGATGAGATGGCCATTCCGTTCGATCCGGGATTCATCTTTGGCGAGGCGCTCAATTTCGTTACCGTAAATGCTGAGAACAAATATATCCTAAAAGAATTACTTAAGCGGACGCTTATTATCGGCAATGATGTTGAGAACCATTACAACGAGATCGTTGAGCTTTCACGTACATTCCGGCTGGTGACACTGGACGGACTGGTGATCGGGCCGCAGATCTATATGAGCGGCGGGAGTGAATCGGAAAGCAATACCGAGATGCTGATGCGGGACCGCAAGATCAAAGAATTACGAGGCTCGTTTGATGAGATAAAAGAGACCTTGCAGCTTGATACGAGCCATGAGAACAATCTGATCGGGCAATTGCATGATATTAAAGGTGAGGTCGAGCGCTTCGAGCACGGCGTGTATGAGCGGCGGCTTAAGATCGAAACGGCAGAGGAAGTCGCTCGTTCGAGCGAGGGGAGCCTGCAGAAGATCGATGCACAGATCGATATGCTTAGCCGTGAACAGAACGACCGCAGGCAAGAGCAGGAGCGGCTGCGTCAGGAGTACGCTGCAAAAGCCACACGCATCGCGGAGCTTGAGACGCATCAGCTCGGATTGCAGGCGAAGTTCGATGAGGAAAAGGGCAAATTGCGCGATAAACATCCGGAGAAGGAAGCTTTGCAGATGGAACTGGCCGGACTTCAGGCAAAGATGAACGGCCTGGGGGAGAAAGAC
>JAFGJY010000002.1 GCA_016928875.1 Candidatus Omnitrophota bacterium
CAAAAAGGCAAAGTGCTCTTTTCATTCGAATTTTTCCCGCCTAAGAACGAAGAGGGAGAGATGCAGTTATATGCAACGATCGATACGTTGCGGTCCCTCTCGCCGGCTTTCGTTTCCGTGACATACGGAGCAATGGGTACTAATCAAGACAGGACATTGTCCCTCGTAAAAAAGATCCACAAAGAATTGGGCATCATCGTCATGGCGCATTTCACCTGTATCGGCGCCGAGCGTGAACGGGTCAAAGGATTTTTGCGTGAACTTAAAGAGGCGGGGATCGAAAATATCTTGGCATTGCGTGGTGATATCCCGGACGGGGTGCAGCCGGAAGAGGCGCTCAAAGGTCCCTATCGCTATGCTAATGAATTGGTCACGGCGATCCGCAACGAGAGTAAGGAGTTCAGCATTGCCGTTGCGGGATATCCGAACGTGCACATAGAAGCCCGGGATCTTTCTTCAGATCTTAATGCGCTGAAACGTAAGATTGATGCGGGCGGTGATTTTATCATTACCCAGCTTTTTTTTGATAATAATGATTTCTATCATTTTCGTGATAAAGCCTCTGCTGAAGGAATAACGGTACCGATCATTCCGGGGATCATGCCGATACAAAACATAAAGCAGATCGAGATCTTTTCCGAAAAGTGCGGGGTGCCGATCCCTGCCGCAATTCGGGAATTTTTTGATGATCCGAGCCATACCGAGGAAGAGCGCAAGCAATTCGGGATCGTTCACGCTATAAAGCAATGCAGGGATCTTATGAAGAACACTGTACCTGGTATTCATTTTTATACGCTCAATCGCTCAAAAGCGACGCGTGAGATATGCGCTCAGCTTAAAAAATAATACAGGATAGGCGTAACTTCTGTCGGCCAAGAAGGTTAGGCTTACGTCGCGGGATTTGCATATAATAGATTTAGTATTAAGTTATTATTAAGTAATCTTAAGTTGGCTTTTCAAAATCCGTATGTTATAGTTATGCACGGATGGACATTAACTGATATATTTATATGAAATTCAGATGAGATTGAAGGGAGAATACCATAATGCAATGGCAGAAACGCTTACATTTGTTTTGGTTAGAGAATAAAACAAAGATCTTGATCACTTCCGCGGTCTTAGGCCTCGTGGTCCTTTCGGTATGGGCCATGATGTCGCTTGAGTCGTTCTATCGTAATATCACCCTCGCTCAGCTTCCGGTATCTATCTTAATGGGCATGATCCATGCGGTCGTGTTCGTTTATATGTACACCTCGGTTTTTAGTAATCGTTGGGGCGGCGGCGATAAAAAGAAACAGATAAAAGCTAAAGAGGTCAACGTTCGTTTTGATGACGTGATCGGCATTGATGAAGCCAAAGAAGAAGCATGGGAAGTAGTGCAACTCATCAAGGACCATACTAAACTACGCAAGATCGGCGGGAAGATATTGAAAGGCATTTTAATGATCGGGCCTCCGGGATGCGGGAAAACATATTTGGCCAAAGCCATTGCTACTGAATCCGGATTGCCATTTATCTCAATGGCAGCCAGTGAATTCAATGAAATGTTCGTTGGCGTAGGGGCGTCGCGGGTGAGAAAGTTGTTCAAACGTGCGCGTTTACTTGCCTATGGATACGGCGGATGCATCATTTTCATCGACGAATTGGATGCGATGGGCAGTAAGCGTACTTTTAGCCAATTCGGCAGTGGTGAAGGTAATACGACACAGAACCAGTTGCTGGTTGAAATGGATGGTGTGGGTTCAGGGAAAGAAAACGTTATTATCATTGGTGCGACGAATGCGCGTGAGGAGATCCTGGATGAAGCCCTTTTGCGTCCGGGTCGTTTTGACCGTAAATTGTATATCACAAAACCCGGGCTTGAGGGTCGAGAGAAACTGTTCCGGTTCTATCTTGATAAAGTGCGCCACGAGACATCGATCGATGTTGGCCATCTTGCACGCAAAAGTGTCGGAAAATCACCGGCCGAGATCGAGAATATCATAAAAGAAGCAGCATTGATCGCAACGCGTAATGAAAAAGATTTTGTTTCCTATAAAGAGATCACCGAAGCGATCGAGCGTATCGAGCTTGGGGTCAAGAGCCGCCGCAGAATGACCCTGCGCGAGAAAGAAATGACAGCGTATCATGAAGCCGGGCACCTTATGGTGACGTATCTTTTACACCCGACCGATGACGTTTTTAAGGCGTCGATCGTGCCGCGTAAATCGTCACTCGGCGTTGTGCATCATCAGCCGCGCGAAGAGCATTTTAGTCATGATAAGGACAAATTGTTGGCTGATATCAAAAGTGCTCTTGCCGGGTACGCTGCTGAAAAAATGAAATTCAAAGTAACGACCACCGGTGTTTCGATGGACTTTAGGCATGCGATGCAGATCGCACATACGATGGTATGGAGTTTAGGTATGGGAGATACGGGTATGGTCGGTGACTATACGGCGATCCCGAAAGACGAGATCTCAAGCGAGACCAAGACGAAGCTTAATCAGGATACAAATGCCCTTGTAAAACGGTCGATCGAAGAGGTTGAAGGGTTGTTGGCAAAGCACAATGATATATTCGAGCGATTCGCCCAAGAATTATTGCGACGGGAAGAATTGGAATATGACGATATTGAGGCCATCTTTGCTGAGTACGGCATACAGAACCCGCGTAAGGACGAAGATTGGTCGCTGCATGAAAAATATCAGCAACAAGCGGCACGCACCAAGAGCGAGGATCAGGCGACGAAACACACTGATGGTGGTCCTGTTGATGGCCCGTCCGATTAAGCACTAAGAGTTACGACACTCTTTTTATGATAAAAGAAACGCATGAAGGTGCGTTTCTTTTGCTGTTAGGAAGAATAACAGGCATGAAAGCATTCTTTACAAAACATCATTATTTGATTTCTGTAGCGTGTATTCTTGTGCTTGCATCATGTTCTCCGACTTACCACCGTGATTATATCGAAGATTCGATCAAAAAGATCTGCCAAGACGAATACGGGATCACGGACGTCGTGATCAAGCTAAAAGGGAATACGTTAGGTGTTTATTTGCCGCTTGACCAACTTTTTTCGCTTGATTACGAAAAGTTCCTAAGAGGTGAAGCTATGGGCGATCTCGAAAGCCTCGTTCAGTTCCATCCGGATGCGCTCACCAAGGTTGAAGATGTCCTTTTTTCTACCTCCCGGGTGATTCTCAGTACGGACCGTAAGATCGATTTTTATCTTATGAACGCAACAGATACGCTCGTTACCGGCATACAATTTACGATCGTGGGTAATGTGCTTGATATGAAACGCGTGCGTTTTTGGGATATACCGCGTTCGGAATATAGAAAACGTCTTATACATGACCTTTCGATAAACAGGGCTGTTCTATGGAAACGGAACGTTATTGACCTTTTTGAAGGCGTATCGCAAGGTATGGTCAGTGATGTCCTTCAGGAGTGTTGTGTGTCGGCGGCCTCGATCACCACCCTTTCGCCGTATTTCAATCAACAATTGATCGAATCGTACAAAAAAGATGAACTCACGTATGAGATCATGGATATTCGCGCCAAGCCATTCCGTGAAAAAGAAGTGCTGGTATACGCCAAGGTCAGGGAGACCTATACGCCTAAACCCGAGTTTAGTTATGAGAAATTTCACTTCGAGAGTGGCTTTGTCGGCGAGTACCTTTTTATTCTGACGGTCGTAGGTATGGAATATAAGATATTACAGGTCATTCCATTCTATATTATCAATGATGACGGAACAGTAAAGCGTATCGATTTTCCAAATGAACTAAAAATATATAAGGATCTGGAAGAATGGCCGGATGATTTTGATTTTGACGAGATATTCCTAGAAGAATTCTTGGCGGAACAGATAACTAAACGCTTGCAGGCCGATATTGGTCTTGATCGGCATATTAATGATAAATTCATCCTAGGTAAACCGAATGAGATTATTACGTGCTCATATGAGAACATACTTGGCGATCCTGCGATACGAGGGAAGGATGCAGGCGGATATTTTAGTTTTTATTTGGCAATGCGGCTTAAGGAAAAACTTTTTATTACTGTCAATGATCTTAAACAAAATGAAGATCTGCTTTATTTACTTGAGATGGTCGCACGTGAATTTGCATATGTTATGAATGCCTATTCCTTCAAGGATTACACGCATATGGAATTACATTTGCCGCTTTTGAACCAAGGTCTCATAGTTACGAAAGAAGACATACAAAAATTCTACAAGAACAAGGCATCTCTTGAAGAGTTGCTTAATAAAACATAGGGTTAAGATATGAAAAAGAGGCTGATCACGGGCGGATGCGGATTTATCGGTTCAAATTTTATTAGATATGTTACGGATGAATATCCCGATGACTTTATTGTCAACATCGATGCGCTTACCTATGCGGGCAAGAAAGAGAACCTCACGGGTATAAACGATACGAATTATAAGTTCGTACAGGGGAATATTTGTGACCAGCGGTTGGTGCGCAAACTTTTTGAAAAATATGATTTTGACGAGGTCGTAAACTTTGCTGCTGAATCACACGTGGATAATAGCATTGCCGGGCCGCGTATCTTTATTGAAACAAATGTCAATGGCACCCTTAATCTGCTCGATATTGCGCTCGCCGCATGGAAGAAAAAGGATGGTACGGTCGACCGAACCAAAAAATTCTTGCAAATATCCACTGATGAGGTCTATGGATCGATCACAGACGGATCGTATAAAGAAACATCGGTGTTGCATGCCAGCAGTCCTTATTCTGCGAGCAAAGCGGCGGCCGATCTGCTTGTGCAAGCATATGGAATTACCTATGGGATGCCATTTATGATAACGCGTTGTACAAATAATTACGGCCCTTTTCAGGGCAGAGAGAAATTCCTTCCGCTTATGATCACACAGGCGCTTTGCGGGAAACCGTTGCCTGTTTATGGCGATGGCGGGAATGTGCGTGATTGGCTGCATGTCCTCGATCATTGTGTTGCGATCGAACTTGTTTTGCGTAAAGGTACGATAGGAGAGATTTATAATATCGGTGCGGATAATGAGTGGAAAAACATTGATGTTGTGACTACGTTGCTTGAGAAGATGGGCAAGCCAAAAACACTGATAAATTTTGTTACCGATCGGTTAGGACATGATCGGCGATACTCGTTAGACTCTTCAAAAATACGTTCTCGCCTTGGATGGCAGCCGACGATATCATTTGAGGATGGTCTTGCTGAAACGATCGCATGGTACCGTAATGTGCTGTAACAGTCCTCAGTTTACCTATTAGCATTACTACTATAGCTATATTATTTTTGCTTGATTTAAGCCTGACAGCATGGTAAGATGTGCGCGTTTTTAGCACTCTAAATATATGAGTGCCAAGCATGCGCTAAAATCATAACACATTGTAAAATATAGGTTTAAAATTAATGAACACACGCTTATCCGAAAGGAAAGAAACGATCCTGCAGTTGATCGTAAATTCATTCATCCAATATCCTGAGCCAGTTGGTTCGAAGACCCTCCTGCAACGTTCAGGCCTTGGCGTCTCTCCGGCTACGATCCGTAGTGAAATGAACGAATTGGAACGGCTTCACTATATAACTCATCCCCATACGTCCGCCGGCCGATTACCGACCGATAAAGGCTATCGGTATTACGTTGATCATTTACTTGGTCAAGAGACCTCCGAAACCGAAAAGATCCAAGCGCGTATTACAGCGTTGAAACACAAGATAAAAAGCATCGATGAATTTTTCAGTACGGTCAGTAATCTCATCTCGGATTTCACATCGCAAGTCGGAGTTATTGTTTTCCCGGTGCTGGACGAGCTTAATTTCAGATATGCCAACCTCATTTACCTGAGTGAAAACAAAGTGCTTGTTGTGTGGGCGACCATGTCCGGCCTGATCAAAGAACAGATCGTGCATCTTGATAAGGCCGTTGATCCGGAGTTATTACAGCATATTGCTAATTTCATGAACCAAGAGTTCTTCGGGATGCCGTTCCACGCGATCAAAGCGCATATGGCAAAACGCATCTCTGAATTAGAACGATCGTACAACAAATTGGCTACGATCGCCGATCAGATCGTAAGCGAAAGCATAGCTGCACGGCAAGAACGTAAGGTCTGGATCGATGGAATGAGCCATATCTTTGCTGAGCCAGAATTCCAAGAAATAACGACGATCAAACCGCTGCTTGAAGCATTTGATCAACGCGAACGGATCGCAAAGGTTTTTGAACATGATCGGACGGTAGACGGCATCACCACCACTATTGGCGAGGAGAATGATACAGCTGAATTCAAGAGTTGTGCGATCGTAAGACGAAATTTTTATATCACGGATTCTTTGTGCGGAACACTTTCGGTCTTGGGGCCACGGCGTATGGATTATGCCAAGATATTCACAGCGGTTGAATTTGTTTCGGGGTTTGTTTCAAATGTTTTTAAAGAAGAAAAATTATTCTAATGGGGGATCAGCATGATAAAAGGCAGAAAAGAGAACGATAGATCTGATGCCACAGAAGTAAACAATGTATCAGCGGAGAATACAAAAGAGCAGGGCCAGGGGCACGAGGCAGAGAAGACCGTTGAGCAGAAGCCCGAGGTAAAAATAGCCGCGGAAGAATACGAGACATTAAAAAGTCAGGCTGCCGAATTCGCGGAGGGTAAAGAGAAACTGTTGCGGGCGATGGCAGATTTCGAGAATTCCAAGAAACGCAACGAGAAGCAAAAAGAAGAATTCATTCAATATGCGAACAAAAAGATCATTTTGGAATTTTTGCCGATCATGGATAATCTTACCCGTGCGGTCGAAAGTGCCAAGTCCAATCATTCGGTTGAGTCTATGATCGAAGGTGTTGATCTTATCAATAAACAGCTTCAAGATATATTAAAAGGGCATGGACTAGAGAAGATAGA
>JAFGJY010000096.1 GCA_016928875.1 Candidatus Omnitrophota bacterium
TATCGTTTAAAGGAAGAGGCAGGCTTATATACATAAGCCTGCCTTTTTTATTGCTTCCTCACACAATACCACGTCCGTAAGGGCGTGGATGGATGCGCATCCGCGGTCGTCTGAAGAGTCAAGAATGAATGGTAGCCGCAGGCTTTAGCCTGCGCATGTTCAACGTCTATCGATCATTATTCATTCGCCGAATTCCCCCTGCGTCAGTGTAACATTGGGGACAGTTCCGGAACTGTCCCCAATTTACCAATTTATTAAGCCTGCGGCTACCGGCCATTAAAAGTAAAAAGAAGACCGCGGACAAGCGCAGCTTGGTTTTTAGACAAATGCCACGTCCGTAAGGGCGTAGTAGTCTACTTATATACACATTTGCAGGAACTCTTTGTTATGGTCAACTGTTCTATAAAGTGAAGAGAGCACACTGGCAAATAACCATCGAGCGATAACATCCCTATTGAAATAAGGAGGCTTGGTATGAAAATATTCCAAAAATATTATAAGATCATACTCATTTGCGTATTCAGCGGTATTGTCTTTTTTCAGCAAATCAATGCGTATGCATGGTGGCCGAGTTGGCAGCCACGTTACTCGCGTCCATATCCTCGTAGAGTCATGTCAGTGCCAAGGCCCTATAAGATCGTCATCGTTTCAGGGTTGAAGTATTATTACCATAGGGGGATATTTTTCAGGCCGGGGTCATCGGGCTTTGTATCCGTTCGTGCTCCTTTAGGCGCGGTGGTCTCGGACCTGCCTCCTTCGTGTTTGACCGTTTGCGTTAACGGATCTACATATTATACGTATGACAACGTATACTATTCCAAAAAATCTCGGGGTTTTATGGTTGTCTCACAGCCTGTCGTCACCACTCCTGGGAGATATGAATATAAGGATTACGGTCATAATGGGGATACCGTTGTAATCCATATTCCCAACACCAATGGCAGTTATATGCCTGTCGTTATAACACGATCTCGCAAAGGATATATCGGTCCACAAGGAGAATTATACCCGGAACATCCGACAGTAGAGCAGCTACAAGTTCTCTATGCGCGTTAAAAGTGGGGTGCTGCATAAAAGGTGAGTAGTTTATATAGATCAGGGACAGTGCTTAATAGGATCCGAGCGCTGTCCCGCTTTTTACTTTGAAAGCGTATTGAGAAAAGACTATAATAAACTTTAAATGGCAGCAGAAATATTTTAATGATTCCTTTAATTACCTTCCGATGTCTTACATAACTCGTAAACCTATTGTATGAAACATAGCATTGACTTGAATTCGTTATCAGATGACGAACTATTAGAATTACGGTTATGTGATCTTCCATATTCTGTGGCAGATTCGCCAGTTGCGCCATGGGTCAGCCAATTTTTAAATGAACTGGAACAGCATGGCTTGGTATTTAAGCCTGAGATATATTTTGCAGATGAATGGCTGTGTCCGGAAGGTGTTCCGGTCATAGGAATCCCCTTTTATTTGGCTCATACACGTCTATCGGCATTGGAGAAGAACATGATGTTGGATGTCGAAGGCGGGCAGCAAAATGAGTTCATGCGCATTATCCGGCACGAAATGGGCCATGCCGTTAAATATGCGTATCGCTTGCGGAAACAAAAGAAGTGGCGTGAGCTCTTCGGGCATCCGATGCAAGAAGAAAGCGATTATTATCGCTTTAAGAAGTACAGTCGAAATTTTGTACACAATATCGAGAATTTTTACGCACAAAGTCATCCTGATGAAGATTTTTCGGAGACCTTCGCTGTATGGCTCAATCCCGATTCAGCTTGGAGCGAGCGGTATAAACATGACCCGGTGCTTAAGAAATTGAATTATGTTGATATGATCATGAAGAAATGCCGTAGTATGCCGAGTCAGGTTGCTGTGACAACACGGTATTTCAATATCAAGTATTCAAAAAAAAGGCTTAAAACATACTATAAAGAGAAGAAAAAGATCTATGCTTCCGATTATCCTGATTATTATGATCAGGAATTGCTTTGCATTTTTACGATACCACCGGAAGAGGGACTGCCTAAGGATGCAATGAATGCAGATACATTTTTCAAAATGAACAAGTTGATGATCATTAATACGGTGGCTCGTTGGACCCGGGAACGTAAATATATCGTTGCGCAACTCGTGACGACGTTCATACGTCGGGCACACGAGAAAAAACTGATCTGCCGCACGGGGGACAAAGAAACATTGGCGCATGTGATCGCATGTGCGACCGCAATGGTCAAAAATTATCAAATAACAGCCCAGTTCAAGGAGGGAGAATGACGGCAAAGCGGGTCTTGCTTGCGTGTGATGTCGGCGAGCCTCTGACAGAAGATCTTGATGCATTGCTAAAGACCGAAGAATGGGAATCTGAGCGTCATTGTTATGACGCGCTTATCGCCCTTGGGTACGAAGTAAAGACATTAGCGATCTTTAATGACATTCGCCCTTTCATAGAATGCGTTGCTGATTTCAAACCGGATGTAATTTTTAACCAGGTAGATCATTTTAATAATCTTTCATTACATGACCGTAATGTTGCCGGGGTATGTGAATTGCTTAATGTGGCCTATACTGGTTCAAGTCCTGCAGCATTGATGTTGTGTAAAAACAAAGCGCTTACTAAGGAACTTTTGACAGCACACAGGATAAAGGTACCGCAATTCACCGTATTTAATCTGGGGAAGAAAGTTACCATGAAACGTCGTTTGCGTTTTCCGCAGATCATAAAACCGCTTAGTGATGAGGCTTCGTATGGCATCGCCAAAGCCTCACTCGTGATGACATCGGAAGAAGCCATAGAGCGCGTCAAATATATTCATGATCAATGTAAACAAGATGCGATCGCCGAAGAATACATAGAAGGTACGGAACTTTATGTTAGCGTTTTGGGCAATGATCGGCTTGAGGTGTTCCCGATCCGGCAGTGTTCTTTCCCTGAAGAAGAAGGTGCCCCGAAATTCGCGACCTTTAAGGTTAAATGGGACGAAGAATATAGAAAAAAATGGGGAATAAAATATGAATTTGCACGTTTAAATGATGCGAGGCTTGAGAAACGTGTCAAACAGCTTGCAAAACGAATATATAGGATCTTACGCTTGCAGGGATATGGACGACTTGATGTGCGGCTTACGGCCGAAGGTCATGTTTATGTCATTGAAGCGAATCCCAATCCGCAGATAGCCAAGGATGAAGACTACGCTCTTTCCGCCCGCAAAGCTGGATATTCATATGAACAGTTGATCGCACGTATCGTTAAATATGCCGAAGACATACATCCTCGTCTGATCGGTAGATAGCCTTCTGAAAGTTCCTGAATTGCCTTTAGCCTTCTCGGTAACATTTTCCATTTAGATCAAGATGAATAAATATTAATGTTCATGTAACCGCTTTGTAATCTTCAATGGTGATAATAAAGGTATAAAAATTAATATGTGTGTATTGACAGATCAATCCAATTTTCATTATACCATTCGCCCAATGATATTCGTTAGAAGTTGACAGATCAAAGGAGGGTTATTATGAATATCAATCCTTTTCAAATGATGCTCTTTCAGATCAGCGTAAAAAGCTTATTTGAGTGGCGCAAAAATTTTTGGAGTGCATTTAAAGAGCTTTGGATGCATTAATAAAGTAGGATGCTTTAATATTTTATTAAAGTATGTATACAAAGGGGCATGTACTGTAACGTATGTGCCCCTATTTACATTTTGACCATACCAAGCCTACCGGGTATAATGCCATCGTTAAGACAACGCTATTTACATAAAAAGTAAGGGCATATGGTTAAGGTCGGACTGATACAAATGACCGCTGCACAAAGTGTTGAGCAGAATATGGATAAAGCTATCAGCTTGATCGATGCGGCAGCAGCAAAGAGTGCTCAGATAGTATGTTTACAGGAACTTTTCCAGTCAACGTACTTTTGTCAGACCGAAGACTACAAGAACTTTAGCCTGGCCGAAGAGATTTCGGCGACTACGCCGATCGTGAATATGCTATCTGGGAAAGCAAAAGAACATGAGATCGTCCTAATAGTACCTTTCTTTGAAAAACGTGCTGAGGGAGTTTACCATAATAGCGTGATTGTTATTGATGCGGATGGGAAATACCTTGGTACATATCGTAAAATGCATATTCCTGATGATCCCCATTATTATGAAAAGTTCTATTTTACGGAAGGCGATCTTGGCTATCAGGTATTCAAGACGCGCTATGCATCGCTTTGCGTTATGATCTGCTGGGACCAATGGTATCCCGAAGCAGCTAGAATTGCAGCGCTTAAAGGAGCACAAATAATATTTTATCCGACGGCGATCGGTTGGTTGCCTGAAGATAAAGCGGTTGTGGGTCAAGCGCAGCACGATGCGTGGGAAACAGTACAACGCGCGCATGCGATCGCGAACGGTTGTTTTATTGCAGCTGTAAACCGTGTTGGATTCGAGGCCTCACCGGATGGACAGG
Source organism: Candidatus Omnitrophota bacterium (assembly GCA_016928875.1). Taxonomy (GTDB): domain Bacteria; phylum Omnitrophota; class Omnitrophia; order JAHJGZ01; family JAFGJY01; genus JAFGJY01. Next base: position 4,463 of record JAFGJY010000096.1, read on the forward strand.
GTGGCATAGAGTTTTGGGGACAGTCCTTCATCGTCGGCCCGGACGGCAGCATTATTGCCAAGGCTTCGTGCACGCACGAGGAGATCGTTCTTGCTGAGATCGATCTTGCGATGATAGAAACAACACGTGTGGCATGGCCTTTCCTCAGAGATCGTCGAATAGAAAGCTATCAAGGAATAACCGAGCGATATCTTAATTAAGGATTGCAATAATATGATCCATCGTCAGATAAAAGAGATTCCTTTTCCTGATTTTTCACAGGATAATGTCCGTATGCCGGCTGAATGGGAACCACATCGAGGCACGTGGGTTTCGTGCCCGCATAATCCTCGATCATTTTCTATTATGCTTGATACGGCACAGGATGCTTTCACGCAAATGATACGAGCTCTGGCAGAAGGAGAGATGGTGCATATAAATGTTAACGATGCCGAGATGGAACAGAAACTTCGTGCCCGTCTCAGACGCTACGGAGTTCTGAAAAATGTTACGATCCATCATTTCCCGACCAATGATGCGTGGTGCAGGGACCATGGAGCGATCTTTGTTAAAGATTATACGACCGGTGAGATCATAGCCACGGATTGGATATTTAACGCATGGGGCGGGAAATATCCTTCCGAACTTGATAATTTAATAGCATCGAAAATGGCAGAGACGCTTGATTGCACGTCATATTATATCCCGATGGTGCTCGAAGGTGGCTCGATCGATGTTAATGGCCAGGGCCTCTTGCTTACAACCGAACAATGCTTGTTGAATGAGAATAGAAATCCTTATCTGCAACGACATGAGATCGAAGAGATCTTGTGTGCCGTTTTGGGGATAAAAAAGATATTATGGCTTGCTGCCGGCATTGTGGGCGATGATACGGACGGTCATGTTGACGATATAGCTCGTTTCGTTGATACCTCAACGATCGTTGCCGTGCTCGAAGAAGACAAAAAGGATGTGAATTATGCTGTTTTGCATGAGAATCACGAGCGGCTTAAGAGATTTACCGATCTGAAGGGGAACCTGTTTAAGATCGTGCCGTTGCCGCTGCCTGATCCGGTGGTATATGAAAATTCACCTTTGCCTGCAAGTTATGCCAATTTCTATATCGGAAATGACGTTGTCCTGATGCCGACGTTCAAATGTGATCAGGACAAGAAAGCTCGTTCAATCCTTGAGGAACTTTTTCCCACTCGTAAGATCGTTGAGATCCCTGCACGCGATATTGTGATCGGCCGCGGTACATGTCATTGTTTGACACAACAAATTCCGTGTTGATATAAATTTAGACGCAAAAGGAAAGAGGGGCTTATGAAGTTAAAAACTAAGGTTATTGTTGGTGTGCGTATCGCGTGGTTGACTACAATTACACTTATTATCCTTGATGAAATTCTTGATATGCCCGCACTATTTTTTAATGCCCCCGCTACACCGGTTAACTTTAATGAACTTTTGCTTGAAATTGCATGTATTCTTATTGTTGCGCTATTTATTGAACGCTATCTTACCATGCTATTTGGTCGCATCAAGTATTTAGAAGGCTTTCATAAGATATGTGCTTATTGCAAAAGCGTTCAAGTAGATGAAACATGGGTTCCGGTTGAACATTTCCTCGATGCGCGCTCTGATATGACCGTTTCACATGGGTTTTGTAATACGTGCTTGAAAAAGAACGAGCCCGAACTTTACGAACGTCTTAAGAAAAAAGGATTGGTTGACTAAGAGAGCTTGTTGCTTTATTCTTATCTAAAAAAGACCCCGATCGTTAGAATTGATCGGGGTCTTTTTTATTTCAACTTATATAATTAGAAATTCGACGGAGATGTGACGGAAAGGACCTTAGCTTCTTGGATCCCTGTATTCTTAATAATATGTGAAAATGAAGCATCAAAATAAAGTGTTTCATTTTGATTCAGTGTATAATCATTATTGTTCAATGTAACGGTGACGGTCCCCGCTTGGATCCACAAGAACTTTTCAGTGCCACGTTCAAGTTTCTCATACGTGATCGACTCATTTTGAGGTATTGAAAGTAATATCGGTGCGAATTTGCGGGTTGATATTTGAGTTGTCAGCAATTCGAGACGCACATTATCGCTTTTTACTTCTGCCTGTTTTTTGATCTCTTTGTCATTGCGATACGATATTTCCGATAATTTAGGATCAAGCCCCGTGTAAAGTTCAGCCAAGCTAAGTCCCAGAGCTTCTGCGATCTTGCGGTGTGATTCGACTGTACCATTCATGATGCCGGTTTCAATGCGTGATAAAGATGCTTGAGCGACGCCGGTCATTTTTGAGAGTTCTACAAGCGTGATCTTTTTTTCCTTCCTGATATTGCGTATCCGTTCTCCTAAATTCATGGTCTTTACCTTCCCTTTATAGTTTTGAGATTATTTCAAGTATTATTATCGATCAACCTAAGAGTATTCATCCATGAATTTTTAATTATATACAATACAAATTATAGCAAAACTTGCTACATTTACAAATATAATATACCAAATATTAATAAGATTTTTCGTACAGTTAGTGTTCATTTAGTGTATTTTGAACATTATTATAATAGTCCGTAACCTGCTTTATTTAAGTGAAATACAGAAAAATTGTGTTGACATAATGCCTTAAAAACATAAAATAATTGCAATATATGCATATATAAAATATTAAAAACTGAGGTCGAAAAGGAGGTGAAAGATATGAAACTTGTAAGTTTTTTGAGCTTGATGTTCGTATGTCTATCGGTGTTTGCTGTGCTTCCTGCAGTGCGTTGTTTTGCTGAAGTTAAAGATTCAGTTGCGACCATACAGGATAGTGCGACGATCGCTGTCAATCTAAATAGCGCATCCAAGGATGAACTTATTCAGGTTACTGGACTCGGTCCGACGCTTGCCGATAGGATCATTGCCTATCGTAGTGAGTACGGTCCGTTCGAAAGCCTGGAAGATGTGATGTCGGTAAAAGGGATTGGAGAAGCGAAATTCAAGAAGATCCAATCAATGATCACGGTATAAAGGTAGGTGATCATAATAGTCACAGGTGTGGAAAGATAGGAAACAGGGCACAGTTCTCTGTGCCCTGTTTTCAAAAGAAAATCCTTAAAAATTGTGGGTGTAATGCTAAATGAGAGCAGAAATTCGATAAAAGAACGGAGTAGACCGTTTAATCTACTCCGTTAGGGATTCGATTCGCAACAAAAAAAGATTATTTTTCTACCAACGTAAAGTCACTATAAAATAAATCGAAAAGGAATTCTTTGCCGGCTACAGCATTGATCTTTTTACGTACTTCCTTCAATACATTACGTGATTCTTGTTCCCACCCAAGTTCTTTGTCGGTTAAAGTAGCAAGTTCAGCGGAAAGCGTGTCTTTTAATATTGCTACGTTTTCATCAAGCAAAATAAGATTTGCATCAAGATCGTCCTGATTAAGCAATGCTGTAACAGATATCGTAAGCGTTTTATACGTTGCACTGTTAGTAAGAGTAATATCGATGGTTCCTAAGTGCTGGATCTTGTCAAGTGATTCTAAGACTTTTAAACCATCCATTGCCTTATTGATGTTTTTTACATTTTCGATCGTTTCAAGAGCCTTCATAGTATCTTCAGGGATTGGCGACTGAAGAGTTCTATCATTAACGCCTGGAACATTCGGCAAAGGTTCTGGAAGTTTGGGCACTAGTTTGTCAGCGGTCTTGATTTCCCTTATTGCGCTAGGAATAGGATTAGTTTTAGGTACGGATGGAACCGCATCGTCAGATTTATTCTGTGCTAGAACGAGCGGTGAAATAACAAGGCTTATTACAACAAAAAGAATGAGTACATAAGCAGGCTTCGACTTCATGATGGTACGTCCTCCTTTAATTCCATTAAATGTTAATAATACGAAAGACTTATAATAAGATATTACCATTTTTTTTGCAAGAGACTATTAAAAGTAAATATATACTATATCCAAATGTAGTTGCAACAGTAGGGCGTTTTTGGTAGAATGCGCATCTATGAAAATTCCTAAATCACACACTTTTCAAGGGTTAATACAAAATTTAAACGCTTTTTGGTCCGATCGAGGGTGTCTTATTGTGCAGCCATACGATCTCGAGGTGGGTGCCGGGACATTTTCACCCCATACCTTTTTGCGAGCTTTGGGTCCTGAACCGTGGAAAGCGGCCTACGTTGAACCGTCAAGGCGGCCGACAGACGGCCGGTACGGCGAAAATCCATTACGTACCCAGCATTATTATCAATATCAGGTAGTCCTTAAGCCATCACCGGGAAATGTGCAAGAAATGTATTTGCAAAGTCTAAAGGCGATTGGCATCGATATTAACGCACATGATATCCGATTTGTCGAAGATGATTGGGAATCGCCAACCTTAGGGGCTTGGGGACTTGGGTGGGAGGTGTGGTTGGATGGCCTTGAGATCACCCAGTTTACATATTTTCAGCAATGCGGGAGCATAGACCTTGACGTAGTTTTATGTGAATTGACCTACGGCCTTGAACGTATCGCGATGTTCTTGCAAAAGAAACATTCAATGTTCGATATCGTATGGAACGAAGACATAACCTATGGCGATGTGCACCTTGAGTCAGAGAAACAATTCTCGGCATTTAATTTCGAAGAAGCCTCAGTTGAATTGAACATGAGATACTTTACTGAATATGAAGCGGAGGCAAAGCGATTGGTTGAAAGAGATCTCATATTGCCGGCATATGATTTTTGTTTAAAAGCATCACACATATTTAATTTACTAGATGCGCGCGGCGCGATCAGCGTTACCGAACGTCCGCGGTTTATCGGCCGCATTCGGGCCTTGGCAAGGATGTGCGCGCAAAGATATCGTGAACAAAGAGAAGCATTAGGGTTCCCCCTCTGTAAATAACCACCGTACATACAATGGCACAGAAAAAGAAAAAAACTACTGCGAAAAAGACACACGAAGAATTTCTGCTCGAGATCGGCGTTGAAGAACTGCCGGCGTCGTTTATTCGCGTTGAGAATAACGAGACCCCGAAATTTATATTAGATTTTCTTCGGTTGTTGCTAAGGGATTTTAGAATAGATATTTCACAATATCGTGTTTTCGTCACACCTAGACGAATAGTCTTTTCGTTTCCTTGTCCAGCGTATCAAAAAAGTCACTCTTTGAATACAGATGACGAGAAAGGCCCTCCAGAAGATATTGCTATAAAAGATGGCAAGGAAACAAAAGCATTCGAAGGATATATCAAAAAGATTTCTTCAAAATATGGATTCACTGAGAAAAAGGTTCGAGAGAATATCGGTTCTTTTACTTTTGGGGGCAAAAAATACATAAGTGTTCATCGATTACAGCTACCAGGTAAAAAAATTACAGCAATTTTCCCTGAGATTATTAAGAGATATCTCAACGATGTCCATTTTTCTAAGAACATGCGATGGGAGGCAAGTGGGGTGCGTTTCCCGCGGCCGATCCGTTGGATCGTGGCGTTATATGGCAATAAGATCATTCCGGTTACGATTGCCGGGATTAAAAGCGGCAATGTATCACGCGGACATCGTTTTTTGGGAAAGGATAAAGTCCTTATTAAAACGGCCAATATCGATGCATATATTAAAGCACTCAAGAAAGAATCAGTTATTGTTGATCTAATCTTGGGAGAAGATAATAATGGAAATGTAATTAAACAGGATAAAACCGCACGTGAAGCGATGATCATTAAGCAGATCAAGACGAAATGTGCAAATCTTGATATCGATGTTGATAAGCTAGACAAAGATCTGATCAAGACGATCGCGAACTTGGTTGAAAGTCCGGCAGTGTTTATCGGGGAATTCAAAAAAGAATATTTAAAATTGCCCAAAGAAGTATTGGCATCATCGATGAAGAAGCATCAAAAGGTACTGGCGTGTTACACCAAGCGGGGGACGATCCTCAATAAGTTCATCGGCGTATCGAATGGTGCGCGACCTGCGGCTGCGATGAAAACGATCACAAAGAACGTCGAAAATGTTCTCGAAGCGCGGTTGCGTGACGCGCAATTTTTCTATAATGAGGATACAAAAACTCCGCTCGATGAAAAGGTGCAAAAGCTGAATGGCATCGTATTTTTGGGTAAGCTCGGTACGGTGCATGACAAAGTGATGAGGCTTGAGCGTTATGTCGACCAGTTCTCAAATGCTTATAAAACAATAGGTTGTGATGATATAGACAATCAGTTGCGTGTAGCAGCACGGTTATGCAAGGCCGATCTTGTGACCCATATGGTATATGAATTTCCGGAACTGCAGGGGCTGGTCGGTCAGCATTATGCCGCTCATGATGGCCTTGGGGAGGCAATTTCATCGGCTATTTTTGAACATTATCTACCGCGTTTTAGCGGTGATAAACTTCCCCTTACGAAAATAGGTGAATTTTTAGCGATCTTTGATAGAATAGACACTCTTTGTGGCGCTTTTTCGCTAGGATTGGAGCCCACGGGCAGCCAAGACCCCTATGCGCTAAGGCGTGCAGCTATCGGTGTTGTAAGGATTTTGAAGCAAAGTAAGATACCCTTATCTCTTGCTGAATTACTTACCTTTGGGTGTTCACTGTTCACAGAACATACTACCCGATCGGGCAATGATGTCCACGCCATATTAAGCGAATTTATTCGTGATAAAGTCCAGTTCGTTTTTGAGGAGACACTCTCCCGCGATACGGATAAAGAACTGCTTCGTGCTGCAATGGGCACATCTTTTGACAATATTGCTGACCTTGAAGAACGCTTTGTGTTCTTAAAGAAAGCATATAAGGCTGAACCCACTCGGTTTATTGAGGTCTGCAAGATCTGCGAGCGGACCCAAAACATAACCAAAGGAGAAGAGGGCTTGACCGGTAAGGTCGATGCCGCTCTTTTGCAGAGTGATCTTGAGCGCCGGTTGTATGAAACGTTCACGAAGGTGAAAAATGAACTGGCGGTGGCGTTCGATAAGGGGGAGCTTGACCGTTGTTTGAAAATCTATCATGACTCGTTCCATGAACTAGTGCATGAATTTTTCGACAAGATACTCGTTAATGTTGACGACATGGCGGTACGTAAGAACCGTAAAAATTTGATGAAACTCATCAATGATCTTTTTACGACACGTATAGCCGATCTGAGCTTTATTCGTTTCTAACTGAGTTATTGAAAAAAATCCATATAAACAATATTAATCAATGAAAGGAGTTTGTAAATGAGTGCTAAGAAGAAAACTGTGTCAAAGAAGACAACGAAGAGGCGGACACGCTCTTCGAAAGTCGAAAAATATGTATATTTCTTTGGCAATGGCAAGGCCGAAGGTAAGGCCGCAATGAAGACGCTTTTAGGCGGCAAGGGGGCTAACCTTGCTGAAATGACGAACCTTGGCGTTCCGGTCCCGCCGGGATTTACGATCTCGACCAGAGCGTGCCAGCTCTTTTATGAGAACGAGCGTCAGTATCCGCGTGGTATGGATGAACAGGTTGATGCCAACCTCGCGAAATTGGAAAAGGCGATGGGTGCGCAATTCGGAGGGGCTGAGAACCCGCTTCTTGTTTCGGTCCGTTCAGGTGCGGCGGTATCAATGCCCGGAATGATGGATACGGTACTGAATCTTGGCCTTAACGATGAGACGGTTGAAGCCCTCGCTAAGAAGACGAACAATCCGCGTTTTGCATATGATGCATATCGCCGTTTTCTTACGATGTTCGGTAACGTTGTTATGGGCATGGAGCATCATGATTTCGAGCTTGTGCTCGATAAGAAGAAGAGCCAGATCGGGAAAAAACTTGATACCGATCTTAAGACCGATGATCTTAAGGACCTTGTAAAGCAATATAAGAAACTTGTCTTTGATAGAACGGGTGAATCGTTCCCGACCGATCCACGCGAACAATTACAAAAGGCGATCGATGCGGTTTTCGGTTCCTGGAACAATCCACGTGCTAAACGCTATAGAGAGCTTAATGATATCCGCGGCCTTATAGGTACCGCGGTAAACGTACAAGCAATGGTCTATGGTAACATGGGTGATACGTCAGGTACGGGCGTTTGTTTTTCGCGTGACCCGTCAACGGGTGAGAACTATTTTTACGGCGAGTATTTAATGAACGCTCAAGGTGAGGATGTTGTGGCAGGTATCCGTACCCCACAACCCCTCAACGATCTTAAGAAAGCCAATCCTAAAGTATACAAAGAGCTTGTTGCGATAAAGAATCGTTTGGAGAAGCATTATCGCGATATGCAAGACATGGAATTTACGATCCAGGAAGGCAAGTTGTTCTTCCTGCAAACCCGCACAGGGAAACGGACCGCAAAGGCAGCAGTCAAGATCGCATGTGATCTGGTGAAAGAAAAACAGATCACAAAAGATCAAGCGCTTTTGCGTGTCGATCCGAAGCAGCTGGATCAGTTGTTGCATCCAATGTTCGATCCGAAGGCGAAGAAACAATGTATCGCCAAGGGGCTACCGGCATCACCCGGCGCTGCAACCGGTGTCGTGGTGTTTACGGCTGATCACGCTGAAGAGGAAGCGAAGAACGGTAAGGCGGTTATTCTCGTTCGCATTGAAACATCGCCGGAGGACATTGGCGGAATGCACGTTGCGAAAGGTATCCTGACTTCTCGCGGCGGTATGACATCACACGCTGCAGTGGTGGCGCGTGGTATGGGTACCTGTTGTGTTGCCGGTTGCGGTGAGATCATTATCGATTACAAAGCGAGACAGTTCTCTGTTGGCAATACAGTAGTTAAAGAAGGTGATTGGATTTCACTTGACGGTTCGCTCGGAGAAGTGTATCTCGGTAAAGTGGAAACCATGCAGGCGCAGCTGAGCGGTGAGTTCGGTAAGTTGATGCGTTGGGCTGATAATTTAAGAAAGCTCAATGTTCGTACTAACGCTGATACGCCGCATGATTCTGAAGTCGCGCGCCGTTTCGGCGCAGAAGGCATCGGGCTCACAAGAACAGAGCATATGTTCTTCGAAGGAGACCGGATCGTCGCAGTACGTGAGATGATCTTATCTGAAAATAAAGAAGGCCGTGAAAAAGCGCTTGCCAAGCTTTTACCGATACAGAAAAACGATTTTATTGGTATTTTCGAAGCGATGCATGGTTTGCCGGTAACGATCCGTTTGTTGGATCCACCGTTGCATGAGTTCGTCCCGCATGAAGAAGCGAACCAGAAGGAGATGGCTGATGCGATGGGCATTTCAGTCGAGAAAGTACGACAGAAGGTCAATAGTTTGCATGAATTCAATCCGATGTTAGGCCATCGCGGCTGCCGTTTAGGGATCACGTATCCTGAGATCTACGACATGCAGGTGCGTGCGATCATCGAAGCGGCATGCGAAGTGAAGAAAAAAGGGTTACGCGTATTTCCTGAGATCATGATCCCGCTTATCGGGACGGTCAAAGAGCTGAGCATCTTGAGAGAAAATGCATTGAAAGTCATTGAAAAGGTGTTCAAAGAGAAACGTACGACGGTCAATTATATGATCGGCACTATGATCGAGATACCGCGCGCAGCGTTGGTAGCAGATAAGATCGCGGAAGTTGCCGAATTCTTTTCGTTCGGAACGAATGACCTTACGCAGATGACCTTCGGATATTCACGTGACGATGCGGGCGTTTTCTTACCAGAATACGTTCAGCAAGGCATCCTTGACAAAGATCCGTTCCAAGCACTCGATCAGGAAGGTGTCGGGTATTTGGTCGACCTCGGGATCACAAAAGGCCGTTCAACAAGGCCGAAATTGAAAGTCGGTATTTGCGGTGAACACGGCGGAGAACCGTCATCGGTTGAATTCTGCCATCGTGTTGGGATGAATTATGTAAGTTGTTCGCCCTTCAGAGTGCCGATCGCCCGTTTGGCTGCTGCTCAGGCCGTTATAAAAGAAGCGAAAGCAAAGAAGGCAGCGAGAAGCAAGAAGAAATAGAATGTTATTGAACGAGATCAGGAGGGGCATAATACATCATGCCCCTCCACACAACGATAATCGATATGCGTAAAAAGAAAATTCGCAAGAAGCAAAAAATGAAGAGACCTATGGGTAAAAAGGCGGCCAAGAAAAAAAGGGCAGCGCGGAAGGCAACGCCTGTCCGGAAGAAGGTCTCTAAAAAGGTAAAAGTTCGTCATAAGAAGCATGTGCGGAAAAAGGTGAAGAAAAAAGTGCCGGCTTCGAAAAAACGAACTACGTTAAAAAAAGCTTCAAAAGACAAACATCATATCAATTCTTCTCTTACGACGGTACGCAAAAAAAGAAAAGAAGAACGTAAGTCCGATCTTGGGCTTACACCAATGCGTATCTATCTGAATCAGATCGAACATATACCTCTTTTAACGCCTGCCGAGGAAATGTCTCTTTCAAAAAAAATACAGACCAAGGCCAGTGGCTGGCAAAGGGCTCGTGAGCGTATGATCCAGTCAAATTTACGCCTTGTGATCAATATTGCGAAACGATATATGAATATCGGGCTTAGTTTTTCTGATCTTGTTGAAGAAGGCAACATCGGTCTTATGCGTGCAGTGGACAAATTCAATTTTAAAAAAGGATATCGTTTCAGCACTTATGCTTCATGGTGGATCAAACAGGGGATGATGCGTGCGCTTTCCAACCAATCAAAGTTGATCCGTATTCCGGTACATATGTATGAGAGTATTACTAAATGGCGGAAATGCAGAGAGATATACATCCAGCGTTTTGGCAAGATCCCGTCACAGAAAGAATTGGCTACACAAATGAAAGTTTCGCCCGATAAAGTTAAAGAGATCGAATCGGTCTTGAGTAACCCGGGTTCTTTGAATGCACCACTCAGCCTTGACAGTTCATTCGAATTGATCGATGTAATAGAAGATAAAGATGCTGCTCAACCTTCCGATACGAGTCAGGATTTTGCGCTGTCTGAACGGCTTGAACAATTGCTGAATAAGGTCAATGAGCGGGAACGGAGAATATTGATTTTACGTTTTGGATTACAAGGCGAAGAGCCGCGTACACTAGAAGAGACCGCACGCGAATTCGGGATCACACGAGAACGAGTGCGACAGATAGAGGAGGCTGCGCTCAAGAAGATCAGATCGCATGCTGAAGAAGAAGAGGAAAAATTGGATGATTATTTGTAACAAGGAGTAACTATGCCGGAATCAAAGACCATTGTAGAACGAATAGAAAAGATGATCCGAGATGTCCCGGATTTTCCTAAGAAAGGGATATTGTTCAAAGATATTACACCAGTTTTAAATGACGCTCAGCTCTTTAAACTTGCCATCGAGGAAATGGTGATGAAGTACAAGACCAAGGGCGTGCAGCGCGTCGTAGGCATAGAGTCGCGCGGTTTTATCTTCGGTGCGCCGCTTGCATTGCGATTGGGCGCCGGTTTTGTTCCAGTCCGCAAAAAAGGGAAATTGCCGGCCAAGACCCGGGCGGTTACGTACTCGCTTGAATACGGTGAAGATACCTTGGAAATACATACGGATGCTATTAAAAAGGGTGAGAAGGTTTTGCTTGTAGACGACCTGCTTGCGACCGGAGGCACTGCTCAAGCTGTATGTAAGCTCATCGAGGAGATGGGCGGTGAGATAGTCGGGATTTCGTTCTTGATCGAGCTTATGTTCCTTAAAGGGATTGAGAAACTGGCCGGCTACGACGTTTCATCGATCATACACTATTAAAAGGGATTTATACGATGGACCGGCAGAGCGGTATATTGTTACACATCACGTCATTACCTTCACGATACGGGATCGGAGACCTCGGTCCCAATGCTTATGAGTTTGCTGATTTTCTTGCCGATCATAAACAAAGTTTTTGGCAAGTCCTTCCCCTTAATTTAACCGATACGATGTTCGGTAATTCTCCCTACAGCAGCATTTCTGCCTTTGCAGGAAATACACTGCTTATCAGCCCCGATTTTCTGGTACAAGAGGGATTGCTTACCGAAGAGGATGTTAAAACCCATCATGAATTCTCTGATGTTCATGTCGATTATCATCTGGTGACCAAGTTCAAAGAACATCTTTTTGACTGTGCCTACGCGGCTTTTGTGCGGAAAGGCGAGCGTGCGGCGTTCGATCTTTTTTGCAACGAGCATAAATTTTGGCTTGATGATTATGCCCTTTTCGCAGCCTTAAAGGACCAGGGGAATACCAATATTTGGCATGATTGGGATCTGAAGATACGTGATCGTGATCCAGAAGAAATAAGCGTGGTACGTGAGAGTTTGATCGATGTGATCGACAAGATAAAATTCTTGCAATATGCTTTTTTCAAGCAATGGTATGCGCTAAAAAAATACTGTAATGACAAAGATATTAAGATCATCGGCGACATCCCGATCTATGTCAGCATGGATAGTGTTGATACGTGGACTTTCCCGCATATCTTCAAACTGGACAAGGACAAAAAGCCAATTGCGATCGCCGGCGTACCGCCGGATTACTTTTCTGCTACAGGACAATTATGGGGGAATCCGGTATTTGATTGGGAGGCATTAAAACAGGAAAACTTCGCGTGGTGGATTCGGCGTCTGGAACATAATCTTGATCTATTTGATATTGTGCGGATCGATCATTTTCGAGGATTTGCGGCATATTGGGAAGTGCCTGCCAAAGAAACGACCGCGGTCAAGGGGAAATGGGTGGGCGTTCCCGGGAAGGAATTCTTTGAAGCCGTCAAGAAACATTTCTACACCTTGCCGTTTATTGCCGAGGACCTTGGCGTTATTACACCAGACGTAACAGAGCTCATGAACCAGTTCGGCTTGCCGGGAATGAAAGTGCTTTCATTCGCCTTTGGTGATAATCCTGTGGCGACGAGCCCGTATGCGCCACATAATCACATTCAGCATTGTGTTGTATATACCGGTACGCACGATAACAATACTATCCTTGGTTGGTTCAATGAAGAAGCGACAAAAGAAATGAAGGCAAAGCTTTTTAAGTACCTTGGCCGTTCTATTACTGCCGATGAAGTCGTAGGTGAATTCTTACGTATTGCGCTTTCGTCAGTTGCGCGGGTTGTGATCCTGCCTATGCAAGATATCCTAGGATTAGGGTCAGAAGCGCGAATGAATATACCGGGGAGAGGTAGCCATAATTGGCAATGGCGTTTATTAACTGAACAACTGAGAAGTGACATGATAGCAAAATTCACGAAGCTTACAGAGACATATGGTAGGGGTTGAATGGTAGTGTCAGACCATTATCGTGCTTGTTTTTTATAAAAGATAGTTTAGGTTGAGGTAAGATATGTTGCAAATATGGCTTGAGATTGGGGTTTAGGCATTTTTTTATGTTCACGAAGTACTCGTAGAATACTATTGTTAAAATAAGGCCACCGCCAGACTTCATCACGATTTTCTGATTCTAATAACCATCCGATATTACAAACCACTTCTTTTGATCCCTTCGCTTGTGGCCAAACAAGCACATAGGGATTGTCAGTCCAGGCAACTGTCCATCCTGTGAGATCTTCAAACTTTTTAACAACATTTATAATTTGCGGATCGGCATAAACGTTATCTTTATTTTTATTATAAAGAGTAAGTTTTTTCTCGACAAGGCGAACTATTTTTAAGTCCCGTTTGTGATCGATGACTCTGAGAGAAATCGCGCCCCACACAAAAAACAAAATGGTAATATAGGTAATTGATAAAAGGTGGAAATTTTGGTTCAGGTACAGAGCATCGTTTAATAAGAATGTAGCAATGACTTCTAGGATCAAGAACGCAAACACCGTCCAAAATACAACTCCTCTGTATAGCTGGCGATGGTCGGACGTTGCAAGAGGGATGTTAATATTACTGTAATTCCAATGTCCGTCAGCATGTTTTAGTGCTCGAAGGAGTGATGATTTTCTAAGTTTCATTACCTTTGTAGGATACATAAGCGCTGAATATTCAAGGTGATTTCCATTGTCAGATACTCCAGCGGTATATATTCCTGTTGAACCAAGATGGCTGATTTTAAAGCGGTTGAGTGTTTGTGATGTTTCTTGTTTTGTTGATAGCGTTGATGTTGTCGGCAATGTGTATAACTTAGGTGTTGTGCAGGCAGTCGTAACTTGGATAAATAACAGAAGATACGAAGTAAGGAGAAATAACATTTTTTTATATTGTTTTTTTATATTCATGATCATTTTCTTTGGTTATTTTACGCTGCTATAAAAAAACTATGTTCCGCGGCAAACAAAGTTTTTTTAGGCGTAAACATAGTGTCCAAATTATTATCTTTGCCGATCACGATCTTACTGCGTTTTATTGACTTTTCATAAGCAAAGAAACTGTCACAGATGAATAGATAAACGCTGGTATGCTATCAAGACCCAGCATTAGAAATAATTTTAGTGAAAGTGCAAAGGCTGTTGTCATCATGATATGGCTTATGAGCAATTGTGTCCTGTTATGTCGTTTGGAAGAAATGGACTGCAGCGTGTGGCCGTCCTTGGATATACGAAACAATTGCGCAACAGGTGTTGCAAGTGTTGCATAATCACTTTCATGGGCATAGGCTTCTCCGGGAATGCCATTGAGCAGAGAAACCACTAAAAAAAGTGTACAAGTTATAATACTCACCATTCGCAGCATGACATATTGCTCCATTTACACTACAAAGAAATGGGCCCTGTTTTTCTTAACTTATTGTTATTAAATAAGTTTGAGAGATATTCGATGCAATGTAGATTGAAAGTCTAATGTGGCCAAATACTACCATATGTATTAATAGGTGTCAAACGAGGATGTGTTGGTGGTGTTTACATGATTTAACAAATTACAAGATCGTATAATTCAGGTAACAAAGGTAATCATTAATTCTTTTCCTTAGCAATGCATAAGGAATACGTGTGATACCTTGCCTTTTCACAATTCCTTGTGTATAATGCCTAAACTTCATCGCCCCCGTTCCGCCAGAAGACGGCAGGACGAAGATATGGTTTAAGATAGTTGCCCCCGTAGCTCAGTAGGATAGAGCACAGGTTTCCTAAACCTGGAATGTGCGTTCGAATCGCGCCGGGGGCATTTTTATTTCATACGTAATTGTAAGTCATCATTAGAGTAAACACAGTTATAAGATACGTGTACCACTACCCATAGTAAGAAACCTTATATAAAGTCTACATATAGGTCTACCAGGCAAATATGAACATTCACTCGCTGAATGTTCTATTTTTTTGCTAAAGCTCCTTAAATACTACACTAATCACGTCGTTAATCTATTCAAAAGGAAGTCACCTTATTAGCAAGGAGGGATTATGTCGGGGGTTAAACACGATGTGCGCCAAAAGTATCTACTGCAGGAAATCGAGAATGCGAGTGCTATCGGGCGTGTTATCATGCTCATCGATGCGTGTAATCGTTTTTTAAGCGAGGCGAAAGACGCACTAAAGAAAAAAGACAGAGTTATCTTCAATGAAAGGATCATTCGGGCGAAGAACATTATTCGTGAGCTGCGCAATGCCTTGAACCTGGACCTTGATCCGGCTATGGGCGGCAATCTGTATCGTCTTTATACGTATTTTCTTAAGCAATTGATCGAAGCAAATCGGTCCCGCACTGATGCGCCGATCGACTATGTCATCAATCAAATGACGACGCTCAATAACGCCTGGAAACAAGCAGAACGCCAGGGCCTGGGTAAAGAGGTCAAGCGTTATGAAGAGCGCATGGGAACAAATGACGTTAATATCATTCGCAGGGTCACCCCGACCATGCAGCAAAAAGTGGCCATGTCTCAAAAAAGTGGGAATAGTTTACTAGAAACATTAAATGTCCGTGCATAAAACCTAAAAAGATCTGACGCAAAAAAGGCCTTGGACACCCCCAAGGCCTTTTTTGTGTCTACCGTCCTCATACTTGCATTCTTGCCTAGTATATGTTATTTATTAATACAACCGATTAATCCAAACCTCATTTTCGCATAACATATTAAAAACAAAAAGGATACGAGATAACGTATGTTTTTTTTGCGTTCAGCAGTGGTATATTTTCTAGCATTTTTCTTATTATGGTCGAATATGCCGCAAGCATTTTCTGCTTCCCAGTCAAGCACTCTTAATGTATATCTTAATCCCCAGGAATTGAATATCGATGATCTGCGTGCTCAAATAAAAGACGCGAATTTTAATGCTTCGAGCAAATTGGATACGCTTCTCAGTAAGCAAGGGCGTTATATAAGTTCTCTAAAAATGAACAAAGCGTTTTCCGATGCACAAGATTTGCTTCATAAGGCTATGCGAGCCTACAAAAGCTACAGAGAATTGACGACGGATCCGTATGATAGCTATTTGCATGCTTTCTATATCTTGAATACACAGTTAACCATTCTTGAGGATATTTTATTGATCCTGCGCGAACAGAAGGGGCGTGTGAAAAAGTGGGACAAACATAAAGAGCGCTGGCTCGCGATATATGAAAAATATGCTTTTGATCCCCAGAAAGCTTTCTATATAAAGCAAATGTATTATTTGCTTAGCAGTCGTTCTGTCAATTTGTGTTATATAAAGAGAAATAAAAGGTTGTCGGTATTCAACCGAATGCAACGAATCATGGAGATAATGCTTGATATCCTTGAAAAAGAGCCGGGGAAAATTAAGTCTAATTCTGACGCATATACATCTCTCATGGATTATATGTTCGTTTTTCATACAACATTTGGGGTAATCGAGGATTATCAATTTATTGCGCGACAAGAGAATCTTATGAAAATATTATCGAGGTGGATGGCTATTTTGGAAAAACATAAGTATTTTCAGGAATCAAGAGCCATACAAGAGCGCTACAGTGTGTATTTCTTGCCTGTATACGGGAAGCAGATCTTTAAGGATATTGATTATATCATTGGAGAAACCCCCGTAATAAAAAAAGGTTTTGAATTAATACAAAAAAAGAAAGATACGAAAAGAGTAAAAGAAACCGATGTTAATAAACTTGTTGAAGATCTAACTGATTTCGTAGAGAAATTGCAGCCAATGCAGGAGAGGGATGTGTGGAGTTATGTAACAATATTATTTAATTTTTGCATAGTCGAATACATGGAATATGCTCGTACATCTTCACAGGTAAGTGAAAAAAAATATTATTATGACCGCGCATTAGGTTTGCTCAAATGGAATATAATAAAATACGTGCTTTATAAAGAGCAAAGTCATGCATGCGGGCAATTGCCTTGGATCTTGAGAAACTATAATTATTTCTTTTATTCATATATTATGGATCCCCAGAAGATAGATATCCTTTCATTTCAAGACGAGGAAGAACTTAAAATGGTGATGGAATGGCTCAGTTTGGAATGGAGCATTTTAAAGAATTCTTACACGCGGATCGAGCAGGGAGAAATACGCTTTAATAGGCCTCAACTAGATGCAGAGTTATTTAATTTTATGAAAGTGGCGATTCGCGTGGCTTTACGATGCAACGATAAACAAAATTATGTTGGCGGATTGGAGTTCATCATGCTGGCGTATCAAGTCATTGCTCAATATGAAGATGTGATTAGTGTTGAAACGTTACGGAACTTTAAGGAAAAGAACGATCCTAAATCGCGTATTGAAACAGGTCGGTTCAGAACAGTGTTTCACAAGATTTTGAAAGGATTGCAGCAGCAAGGGAATAATGCTAAGGTCGTTGAGGTAATGTCAGCGTTGCGAAATGATAATAATACGGTCAGTAATTATTTAAAGGATTATTTTCCTATTGTGGAGCAGCGTGAAGAAAGCTCTGAGGAGATACTGCACCTCATCGCGGCGTAAAAATGTTTTAGAAGAAAAGATTAATGAATTGTCCAAGTTCGACCGCTTTTTCGTGTGCTGATTTGTTCTGGTCTTCGATAAGTTCCGCGTAATATTGCCTCAGTGCCGCCCGGCGCTGTTCTGCCATAAGGTCGTCCCGTTTTTGTTTATCCTCATTAAGTCGTTTTAGAAGGTCTTTTTTAGCTTCGTCATTATACTCGATCTTGCGATTAAGCTGTTCCTCCAGATCGCGAGCTTTTTCTGCTTCGACCTTTTCCGTATCGTCGATATAGGTCAGAACATCTTTGAAGACCCAATTCGGATTGCGGAATGGTGATGATGGAGCACTGCGATCAGTTGCTTCTTTTGCTTCTTGTTCGGGATGCCGCGTTTCCATATCATCGAGATAGACGATAAGGTCTTCTTTTTGCAAACTATCACGATAGGCGATGTTTTTCCTGATGCAATCTTCGATATGTTTCTCAAAAAGTAAGGTACTTTCAGACGGTTCTTGCAATATGCTTTTTTCATCGTTCGGTGCATGCGGTACTGGTGGCGCAACTTCGAGCAGATCGCGTACACTAGGGTCGACCACCTCGCGCTCTTTGTCGATGAGCGGTGTATACATTCTGTATAATTCTTCTAAGGCATTCGCGCGTGAACGGCCGCGCTCGGTTCCTTCTGAACGGTTCGGGCTTTGATCTTCAAGCCATAATTCATTAAGAAAATGAAAAAGCTTAAGTGATATTGTATCGGACGGCGAGATCGCGTTCCATTTCGTGTCGATCGCATATCGGCGCCAGCGTTGGGTGATCCCTGATTCTCGCAACTGCGCAGTATGTTCTTGGGCCTTTTTAACAAGCGCAGCACGCTCTTCCCGGCGAATATCGCCTTTCTCATATGCATTATCGATCCGCTGTTTGAGCCGTTCGAAGATCTTTTTACGGTTTTCGGCGAACAAAGCGTCCTTTGGTGCTTTTCGTTCGCGTGAATCGTTTAAAACCTTTTCTTTGCGGGCCATTACTTCTTCGTTCTTTTCGTATGGATCACCAACGCTTTCAGCATTAGCAGCAGTACGTTCACGTGCGCGTTCGACACATGCCGCTTTATCTTCAAAGGCTTTGCTTTTGTTAACGCCCGGCTCAACCGGGGTTTGATCGATGTTTTCAAAGGTCTTCTTATTTTCCGCCTTGCGGTATTCTTCCGCCGCTTTAAGCTTATCTTTGCGTCCTTTTGTATTTGTGCGATGTTCGGTGCGTTGGGACTCGGTGGTATCGATATATTCCTTTTCTAACGCATTACGTTCGATACGACGGGCTTTGTTATCTTCGACCAATTGTTGTTTGCCGGCACGCTTATCATCTGTATAGACTTCGCTTTTTTTCTGGTGTTCACGACGTACGTCATCATTTTCTTTGAACTCGCGTTTTTGGTCATTACGCTTGAATTTTCGCTGGGCGTAATATTGTTCGAGATTCTTTTGGATACGTTCAAGTGTTTCTTCATGAAATTCATTACCTTGCTTGACCGATTCGGCAAGTCTATTTGATAAAGCGATACGCTCTTTGTGTTCTTTTATACTGTCGAGTTTTTTTTGCTCGTGGCGAATGCGCGCAGCTTCCGCTTCTTCATTAATGCGTGCGCGTGCGCTTTTGGCAGAACTATATCGTTGTGCAAAACGATTTTTACGGGTTTCGATAATGAGGTCGGTCAGCTGCCTGAAATTCAGCTGCTCGAGCTTGAGATGACTTGGTACGAAGAAATCTCCAAACATATTAATCCTTTAACGTTTATCTGTCCTTAACATAATCCGTTACACGATTAAAGGCTAACACGGAGAGGATTTACAGTCAAGAGAATGGCGTAAAGCAGCTTTATGGGATAGCGTAACCACATTAAAATAAAAGAGTTAACGAAATTAAAGGTAGAAGTGTTTTATACAGGCTCTTGTTCGCGAGGCATAATTGTGTGCGGGTTGATCTGATGGTCAGGAATTAAGTTGCAGCGTTCGATCCAGCGTGTGGTTGAAGGCAGTTCCATAAAGAGTCTCCAAATAAGTTCCGAGCGATAATTTTCGATCATGCCGACCGTGATGCCTTGATCGATCCCGATATAATGATCAGCCACCCAATTTTCTTCGAGATTGAATGCATCGCGAAAGCCGCATTGGCTATATACGTTGTCCTTATAATTTTCATAAATATACGTTATGGATCGCAGGGCTTCTTCTTCGCAAAAGGGAAGCGCGGAGAGAATAGCATATGGTGCGATAGTTCCGTCATGGAAAGCGCGGCCCGGCCGAGCACCATAAGCTTTATATCCACGCGGACCCAGTGATGCGGAGAGGCCCCAGATATTTTCTCCATATGTTGGGTGCATATCGCGGCTATTTATGCAGAAAGCGCGATTTGCCAACGTCGCGTTCTTCGAATTTGTGAAGTAATCTATACCATTATCACTCAGCTCACGAAAGTCGACGAACATGTGTGAGAATTGATACGTAAAGAGTGAACCAGAATGAGCGAATATCACCGGCAGACCATTGTATGTTTCTTCCAAGCGGGTCCATTCACTCCAGCATTGAGATGGTACAGTATGACGTAATGCACCGATACTGAGTACGTGCAAGATAAGATGTTCACTATAGGTGTCCCAATAATAGGGCAGGAAACCGGACTCTGGCTTGTATCCGTGGCAGAAAAGATGTGTATTATTAAGCATCCAATCCCACTCGACACGTTCATAAATACTACGAGCAAGTTTTTCAACGATCGTGTCTTTGAAATATTGTCCGGCAATGAGCGCGCTCGCTACACAAAGGGCAGTATCGATAGAAGAGGCCTCGGATTCCCAGATGCGTTTACCGGAATTGGTGCTTATAAAATGATAAAAAAAACCGCGTTCGTGTTGAACCTTGTTCTGAAGTGTAAAAAGAGTTCTTTTGACCTTGTCATATGCTTCATCATAGGTGAGCCACTGGTTTTCAGCTGCCACAACTAATGCTATAAGCGAAAAACCCGTAGCAGCGATCGAGGCAGGTGCGTGGGGCATATTAGAGTCAGGGATAAGGCCTGTCTTAGGATGGGAATACTTAAGGAAATAATTGATAGAATCCCTTTGGACCTTGCTCAGCAGATCTTCCGTTGTCTCTTGCGCAGCAACCGACCGTATGGGGATCATTCCGGCGATCAACAACAAAAAACATACGATGGTTTTTATAAATGTTGATCTATTCTTTACTTGTTTCATACCCTTCCACTTCGGTCGTGATCTTTTGTAAAAGTTCAGCACACTCTTGCGGGCATGAGTGTTGCGCGAATGCGGACGAGAGGTCGTGTCCGGTTGATTTTATAAGTGCCATCGTGCGATCAAGCCGGCTGATAACGGTATTAAAAAGCGGGGCGAGTTCGCGGGCTTCATCATATTTTCTGAGTTGAATACGGAAGTTAAGCTTGCCGGAGGCGACTTTCATAAAAGAATCTTGCATGCGGAAGATCGGCCCGGCGATCTTGTGGGTCACAAAAATGCTTCCCCATCCGATCACGAAAAAGAGCAGCGCGATCAGTGGGAATAAGTCCTTGTATGCGTCACGCAGGATCGTATTCAAGATCTCGCGTTCACGCGCGGCAAATAAACTGAATTCTTTGATCATCGCGAGCGTCATTTCCTCCTGCGATGTCTGTTCACGTGCATCCGCATATTCGCGAAGGCGCGTTGAGAGCTCAAGCCTGCTTTTAATACTTTGGTTGCTAAAGTCACGTAAGACCGAGTTCCATATACTCATGTAGACCGATAAGCCCGAGACGAACGAGACAATAAAAAGTACGATCACGATGTATAATGCGTAATGCCCTTGCAACGGTTTGTTAATGAAAAAACGTTTTCTTTGATTAGGTTTCATAATGACCTCCTGATCGTTTATGACCAATAAAGATGAGATGAATATTTTATTGAAAATAATATAATGAGTTGCTAAATTTATCTGTATAATAGCATACATTAAATATTCTTCAAAGGATTGTGTATGTCCAACCCAAAGAAAATCATCGCTATCGTGTTGATGGGGGTATTTTTTTCATTATATACCTTTGCGCAGGAGGTGCAGCCTACCGCACAGCTTACCCAAGATGAGATCCAGCATATGCGGCTTATTTCTGAAGCATATCTCAAAATGCAGGCTCACTATTATAAGCCGATTCCGCTTGAGCGTTTTGAACAATTCTTTTATCGCAATGCTGTTATCGCGACAACGCTCATCAAAAATAACGGCGATGACTTCGCGAAGAAATTAGACACATTTATTTATGCGACGTTGGAGTGGATGGTGCTCGAGTTGCGTGATCCAACCGATACGTTGTCTAAATTTATCCACAAAAAATATTTAAAACGTGTTGTTCGGGAGAACTTGAGTTCGAAGTTCGAAGGTATCGGTATTGAGGTCGAACAGCGGGCAGAGGGTTTTTTTGTGAGCAAGGTCTATGAAAAAAGTTCGGCCGAAGAACAGGGAGTGCGTTTTAACGATCATGTTTTAATGATTGATGGGCAGGATGTAAATGGTTTGAGTTTGAAAGAGATTGAAAGGTTGCTTGCGGTCCCATCGGGAGAGAAGGTCGTTCTATCGATCGTTCATGAGGGCGCGACAACGGTAATCGAGGTGACGTTAACATGCCGGCTTATCATTATTCCGAGCGTATCGTCCGATTATTTTAAAAAGGAAAAAGCGGCATATATTAAAATTGCTGAATTTCGGAAAGAGACCGCATCTGAGTTCAAGCAGCATTTGACCGAACGACTGAAGAAGGATACACGCGGGCTTATCATAGATGTCCGTGAAAATGACGGCGGGGATATGGATCAGGCGGTCGCTTTATGCGATATATTCTTGCCGGCCGATACGCTTGTATGTTATTTTCTTAAACGTGATGCTGGACGGCAAGACCAGAAAACACGAAGCGAGATGGCCGACCTGAAAAGGATTAAGAATATTGTCGTACTGGTAAATAATAAAACGGGAAGTTCGGCTGAGATCATAGCCGGGACGCTCAAGTATTACAATGATGTTATTTTGATCGGTACGCGGACAAAGGGGATGGGGGCCTTAAAGAACACGATTCCTCTTTCAGATGGTTCAGCGTTGTATATTATAACATCACGCACATATTTACCGGATGGTACAACCTTCGATCAGGTCGGCATAGCGCCGGATATTGAAGTGGCGGATCATGAGCAGCAGCTTGCGAAAGCGAAGGAACTCGTCACGGCTTCATTATAAAGAATGACGTATTGCAGTTAAATACATAAGAAAGGAGCATCAAACAATGAAGGAAATGTTTGAGGTCATCTCAGATGATGTAATAAAGATCGTACTGTTGCTCGGACTGTCATTCTTGATCGGGCTTGAGCGTGAGGAAGAAAAACACACTCGGGCTAAAGGGTATTTCTTTGGCGGAGTACGGACCTATCCGCTCGTAGCGTTTATCGGGTTCTTGCTGGTTTTGCTTTCTCCGGAGAATATGATGCTTTTTGCAGTCGGTTTTTTTGTGATCGGTCTTTTTCTTGTTGTGTCCTATTGGACAAAGATCAGCCAGGAGGAGCACGGTATTACCTCAGAGATGGCGGGATTGATAACGTATCTTATTGGCGGTGCCATCGCAAAGGACCTTTATTGGATCGCGGTGACCGTGGGTATTATTAATGTGTTGCTCTTGCAAATGAAAACCTACCTTGAAGGCATGGCAAAACGTATCGCGGCGCATGAGATCACGACCCTAGTGAAGTTCTTATTGCTTTCAGCCGTGATCTTGCCGGTCATTCCTAATCAAACCTTCACTGTATTCAATGTGAATCCTTACAAGACGTGGCTCATAATTGTGGCTGTAAGTTCAATCTCGTACGGTAGCTACTTGATGGAGAAATTGCTTAAGGTCAAACAAAGTACGTTTCTTTCAGCGATCTTCGGTGGATTGTACTCAAGCACCGCTACTACGGTGGTATTGGCCAAGCAAGCGAAGGACAGTAAACAGTCTTATTTATATTCAGGGGCAATAATGCTGGCTTCATCCATGATGTATCTGCGGATGGCGGTCTTGATCTTTTTCTTTAACCGGGAGATATTTTTTGTTCTCGGCGATTTCTTTATCCAGCTTGCGGCAGTTTCCGCGCTCCTGGGTGCGGTGTGGTCGAAATTCGGCACACGGAAAAGTGAGAGTGTTCGACCTGAGATAGCGCTTGGCGTACGCAATCCACTTGAGCTTAAAACAGCATTCGTTTTTGCTTCATTGTTCATCTTGGTATTGATCCTGACGAACATTGCCATAAAATATTTCGGGAAATCGGGGGTCTTTTCGTTGGCAGCGTTAGCAGGCACGATCGATGTCGACCCTTTTATTTTAGGACTGGCACAAACTGGCGGGGCATTAACAACAGCCAAGATCGCTTCGGCAGCGATTATTATCGCAAGTGCGAGTAATAACATTGCCAAAGGGGTTTATACGCTCATCATTGCTGATAGGAAGACGGGTTTTCAAGCCTTAGCGTTGCTTGCGATCGTTTCTCTAGTGAGCTTCAGTTTCTTTTTATGGGCGTGATCACATGTTGTGGTTCAAATACGAAAGAATGATTAGCGGATAATGTGAAGTTACGATCTTTTGTAGTTTCTCGTCGAGATACCAAGGCCCCTTGACCGTATTTTGATGAAAATAAACAGTCAGGTCTTTTTTGTCTTTAGGCCGTTTGCCTGCCGCATCGTAGATGATGCGTACTACCAATTTGTCGAAGTGTTCATTTTCTTTTACGATGACCTTTTCTCCAGAGGTAAGTTCTAAAGCATATCCCACCGGATACGGATTGAGCACGCTTGGTAATAACAATGCATACGGTTGCGCAAATAGAAAATTCGAAAAAATGTAACTTATGCATTCGAGGACTTTATGTGGCGGGTAGAAAATGCTTAATGCTGCATATGTGTTAACAATCGATGCTATCTTGCCGTGATCATGCATGCCTTTTTCATAATTATATATCTTCTTAATATGCATAGAACGTGGAAAACCGCTACGGTTTATATAACGATGATGGTTAAGGGCCGTAATGCCCATGAGTGGGTTAAAGAGCGGTGTTTCGTTGATGATCATGCACGCTAACCGGGGGTGTTCTTTGAAAATACGCTCTTCTTCGTGAGTTGGTTTCTTTAACGTGTAATACTCAGGGTCGATGCCAATATCCTGCAGTAGCGTTCCGACAAAGACGTTCCTTATTTGATCTTGTGTTGCCCCGCTTTCAACCATCAATTTTGCCGCGAGAAACCCACAAAAAAGTCCATGAAATCGAACATAATCGTTTCCTACGATAATGTTCGTAAAATGAGAGATTTTTTCTTTACGAAAATCGAACTGGAATGTTTCGAACATATCGTTTAAAAGTTGGTTGAGCCTGGGGATGCGGGAGTCCGAACATACGAATGAGTGGGCATGGGTGCGGTACCGTAAGTTAAAAGTTGCCCGCGTATAACGCTTTTCATGTAATTCATAATAGATCGGGAACAGCTTTTTACGGATACTATCAATAAAATATCCGAATTGATCGGCCATGTTATCATCGACTGGGTTGTGGACCTTTATATCATCCGTAAGCGGGTCATTAACACAGACTTGGTTTACGCCCATAGTGCGCAGCTTGTCAATATGTGATTTTCTGATGACGGCTCGGCTTGATAGGATGGTTTGGTAATTAGAGGAATAGACATTGGTCCTGCCGATGTCTACCGCAGGGGTGACCGGGACACGTATTCTCAGCAATTCGTAAGGCAGCTTTTCAAGGGGTATGTACCGCATAACGTGTAAGGTTTTCTCTCAGTTTACTAAAAGCCATATAAATATTTCAAATTAGCATTAATTATGATTGAAAATTAGTATGTTCTTTGTTATCATTAAGGCAATACAAACGTTATCTAAAGCCTCACAAAGACATACATATACACATAAACTAACGTAATCTAAATTAAACATCGTCTTGATTGTAACAAATATTGACCGCAAATGTGTATAAAATTTCCTAAAAAAAAGATAATTCTTTCATTATGCTTCGTTTTAACATTGTCGGGTTGTACTGCCTTTATGCCTGATACGGAGCAAAGGCCCCAGATCATCGATCCACGTTTTCCCTACCTAGAGCATGATGCGGCAGTCGCTGTTCAACGCACCAATGAGACCGTTAAGCAGGGCAGCAATGTTGTCGGGCAAATGGCACAAAAGCCTAAGGTAGCAATCGAGTCGTTTGTCGACGGCTTTCAGGGCAAGAGCGATGCTAATCCGTATGAGCGGCCGAAACCATATTTTTATGATGATTATAATCGAGATGTTTTAGGTCAGATGGGCAAGGACCTTATGGAGCCTTTTGAATCAAGTGAAATGGCTTATCCGAAAGCCTTGCGTTCACCCTATCTTGTTGAGGGCGAAGATGTTGACTTGACCAAAGAAGCGATCCTCTACAAGCAGCAGCTTGATGAAGTTAATAAACTTATTATGGCGGCAGAGGAATACGTGAATGAGAAAGATTTCTTGAATGCTTTAGCGAAAGTTAATCAGGCGCTTGATCTCGATCCTGCCAGTGAAATGGCAAGGGCTATGCATGCAAAGATCATTCGTGCTGAGGAGCGTGCACGGTATGAACAAGAGCTTGAGCGCAAACAAGCGGCCGAAGCGGAAAAACTTGAACAGGAACAGGCTGAGATCAAGAAACAGGAAGATATGAAAAAGGCACGGCTTGTCGAAGAATATATTATCAAGATCGATCAAAGCCTTACGTATGGTGATTATGATGAGGCAAAACGATTGGCTGAACTGATGCGCAATGTTGCACCGGATAATCCGCGTGCCCGTGAAATAAGCGACCAGGTCGATCTTGCCCTTTTTAAACGTTCGCTGGATCCGCGCATTCTCCATAACGATCTGTTGATGGAGGATCTCATATTAGAACACTTCAGGCGTTATCAGGAATATGCCGACACCGGACTCGATGATCTGGCGGATCGGGAACTAAAGAAGATCGCGTTCCTCGAGTCTTTAAAAAGCACACAATAATCCAATAATTGTACAGGATAAAAGCGAGGGGGGAAGCGGTGTTGCCTTGTATAACCGTGATTATTCCTCCACTTTTATCCTTCTTTTATTAAGGGAGGGTTGATGAGTAAAAATATTGTACAAAAAATAATCGAAGCGCATATTGTTGAAGGCACAATGAAACCGGGGACAACGATTGGTTTGCAGATCGATCAAACACTGACCCAAGATGCGACCGGTACGATGGCTTATTTGCAGTTCGAAGCGATGCAAAAAGAACGCGTGGCCACGGAACTATCAGTGAGCTATGTTGACCATAATATGCTTCAGGATGGTTATGAAAATGCGGATGACCATCATTATTTGCAAACCGTGGCCAAAAAGTTCGGTATCGTTTTTTCACGGCCGGGCAACGGTATTTGTCATCAGGTGCATCTTGAGCGTTTTGGTGTTCCGGGCAAGACATTGCTTGGATCGGATAGCCACACACCAACGGGCGGTGGTCTGGGGATGTTGGCGATCGGGGCCGGCGGGATCGATGTTGCCGCGGCTATGGCAGGGTATCCGTTCTATTGTACGATGCCCAAGGTTGTGAAGGTTGAACTGACCGGGGCGTTGAAACCGTATGTTTCGGCCAAGGATGTTATTCTTGAGCTGCTCAGGCTCAAGACAACTAAGGGTAATGTCGGCAAAATCTTTGAATATTGCGGCACAGGGTTGGAAAGCTTAAGTGTTCCCGAACGGGCGACGATCACAAATATGGGAGCAGAACTTGGAGTAACGACCAGTGTTTTTCCGAGCGACAGTGTTACGAAAACGTTTTTAAAGGCGCAAAAACGAGAAAAGGTATGGTCTGTGCTCGAGGCGGATGAAGACGCCGAATATTATGAAGAGATAACGATCGATCTTTCGAAGATCGTACCGTCAGTAGCATTGCCGCATAGTCCTGATAATGTAAGCCATGTCAAGGACCTTGAGGGTATCAAGGTTGACCAAGTGTGTATTGGTTCATGCACGAACGGATCTCTTAAAGATATTTTGACTGTTGCTAAGATACTCAAAGGCAAGAAGGTCCCATCCCATGTAAGCTTGATCGTTGCGGCTGGTTCACGGCAGGTATTAGAAATGGCGATGCGAGCAGGTGCGATCGCTGACTTGGTGGCGAGTGGAGCACGTATTGCTGAATCAATGTGCGGATTTTGTATTGGCGTAGGACAATCGCCAGGTACAAATGCTGTCAGTGTAAGGACGGGGAACCGTAATTTTTTAAATCGATCCGGGACAAAATCAGCAAAAGTATATTTGTCTAGCCCAGAGACCGCAGCGGCATGTGCATTATACGGCGAGCTTAAGGATCCGCGCAAACTTGGAAAGACGAGCCCCAAGATCACATTACCGCAAACGTTCACCATCGACGATAGTATGATCGACATACCGACTGAGAGCGATAACGAAGCAACTATTTTCAGAGGACCGAATATCGGGAATCCGCCACATCTGCAGCCGATGAAAAATGCAATCACTGGCAAAGTACTGCTTAAAGTCGGTGACAAGATCACGACCGATCACATCATGCCGGCGGGGAAACGGCTTAAATATCGTTCGAATATAGCAAAATATTCTGAATTTGTGTTTGAACCGATCGATCCAAAATTCCATGAAAAGGCAAAGAAAGAAAAAGGCGGTATCATCGTTGCCGGACTAAGCTATGGGCAAGGCTCTTCACGTGAGCATGCGGCTCTTTGCCCACGGTATCTTGGTGTTAGTATGGTGATCGCGAAATCGTTTGAGCGGATACATCGTGCTAATCTGATAAACTTCGGTATCGTACCTGCAACATTCAAAATGGTGCGTGACTATGGACAGCTAGAGGAAGGGGATATTATCAAGCTGAACGCGGTTAAAACATGTATCAGCGCAGGGCATGCGAGCGTTGAAGTGAATGGTGAAGGTAGCTTTGAGGTAGAGTTTGATCTTTCCGATCGCGAAATAGCATTGTTAAAAGCGGGCGGATTATTGAATTATTTAAAAGAGCAAGTCTGATGTACATAAGGGACGAGCGGTAATATAGAAAGGTGTGTGAATGGTAAAGGTCACGGTAGTCGGTGCAGGGAATGTTGGTGCCACATGTGCACAGCGGATCGTTGAGAAGGACCTGGCGGACGTCGTTTTGCTTGATGTTTTAGAGGGGATGCCGCAAGGCAAGGCCTTGGATATCATGGAATCGGCACCGGTCGAAGGATTTTCGGCGAAGATCATCGGGACAAACGATTATGCAGACACGAAGGACAGCGATGTTGTTGTTATAACAGCTGGCCTTGCGCGAAAGCCGGGCATGAGCCGTGATGATCTTTTGGCAAAGAACACGGCAATCGTAAGTGAGATCGCAGAGAAAATAGCACGCTATTCACCCAAAAGTATCCTCATTGTCGTAACGAATCCTCTCGATATTATGTGTTACGTTGCGTATAAAAAAAGCGGGTTCGATGCGCGCCGCGTGATTGGCATGGCTGGGGTACTTGATTCTGCACGTTTTCGTTATTTCCTTTCTGATGCACTTAAGTGTAAGGCTTCTGAAGTTGAGGCCTTGGTCTTGGGTGGACATGGGGATACTATGGTACCCCTTGCGGAACATATAACGTTTCAGGGCAAGCCGGTTAGCAATAAACTCTCGAGCGATGTATTGGATAGGCTTCTTGATCGAACTCGTAAAGGGGGCGCTGAGATCGTTGCGTTGCTTAAGACCGGCTCTGCGTATTATGCGCCGGCGTCATCGGCAGTTGCAATGGTTAAAAGTATTTTATCGAACGAGAAAAAGATGTATCCATGCGCAGCACTGCTCAGCGGTGAGTATGGATTACGCGACATTTATTTCGGTGTTCCTGTCATATTAGGCAAAAACGGGATTGAGAAGATTGTAGTGGTAGACCTCACTTCGGAGGAGAAGAAGGCATTGCAGCTGTCGGCAGAAAGTGTTAAAGAGAATATAGACAAAGTACGTACACTGATCTAAGGATTGAACATGCGGAAGATCACCGATAAAGTAATTACCGATATGGTTGCGGGGCTTGTTGCTAAGGCTGCGTTCGATCTGCGTATCGATGTATTACACGCGTTGCAGGATGCGAAAAAACGGGAAAAGAACCGGCGTGCCGTAAAGACGCTTGATGTCATTACTGAAAATGCGCGCGTGGCAAAGAGACGGCGCGTGCCCTTATGTCAGGATACAGGGATGACAGTCGTATACTGTGAGGTAGGTGCGGGGATTGACCTTCGTGGATTGGCACTTGAGCGAGCGATCCAGAACGGCATCAAAAAAGCAACGCGCAGTGCTGGGTTGAGGCATTCGATTGTTCGCAGCCCTTTGCAACGGGTAAATACCAGGACAAATACACCCGGGATCGTACATTTCAAAAGTGTACCGGGCAGATCGATCGTTTTGAAAGTACTCCTTAAGGGATTCGGGTGCGAAAATAAAGGAGCTGTTCGGTTGTTCAATCCAACCGCATCGCGTGAGGAGGTTGTCGATTTCATCGTCAAAAGTATTGTTGATGCCGGTGCCAATGCATGTCCGCCGTTCGTGGTAGGGGTTGGAATAGGCGGAACCCTTGATAAAGCATGTGAACTTTCAAAAGAAGTCTTGTTTAGGAAGATCACGACAAAGAACAAGGTCGTTTACTTAGCAGCAATGGAACGTGCAATTGAGAAGCGCGTGAATGCGAGCGGTGTTGGCCCATTGGGTTTTGGTGGGAAGACGACGGCGTTAAAGGTACTGATAGCTCAATTTCCGACACATATTGCCGGATTACCTGTTGCGGTTAATATTAATTGTCACTCATTAAGGACAGCCATAGCGAGAGTAATGGTGTAACGCTACTATAACTATATTAATTCATTAAATTGAATAGATTTGAAACGGATAGATATGAAAGAAATACAGTCTTTTTTGATTCCAGATCAAATAGAACACATCAAGAGCCTTAAAGCTGGAGATGAGGTTCTGCTCAACGGCGTAATGTATACTGCGCGTGATGTAGCACATAAACGCATGGTCGAGACAATAAAGAAAAAGGGTTCATTGCCTCTAACTCTTTCAAATTCAGTCATTTACTATTGTGGCCCCACTCCGGCGATGGGAGATAGCGTAATCGGGTCGTGCGGTCCTACAACTGCCAGTCGTATGGACGAGTTCACACCAGCGTTGTTGAATAAAGGTCTTAGGGTAATGATAGGAAAGGGATTCAGGTCTGAAGCAGTGATTCGTTCTATCCGGCGGCAGAAAGCGGTATATTTTGTAACTTACGGTGGTTGTGGAGCTTACCTTAATTTAAAAGTTAAAGCTAATCATCTTGTTGCATATCCTGATCTTGGCCCTGAAGCCATATATAGGTTGGAGGTCGAGAATTTTCCGGTAATTGTCGCAATTGATGCACAAGGGCGGGTGTTTTGCTGATCCTTTCGGAATTATTTTCATTAAAAAATAGCTTTTTTCATTTTTTTAAATAGTGCTTGACAACTTCCCTTTTCTTGATAAAATCCTACCTTTTCTGAGACAGTAGTATTCTGTCCAACTTACTTACAATTACATCTGTTGTACATTCAACAAGTTACCTAAAGCTACAGGGATTG
Source organism: Candidatus Omnitrophota bacterium (assembly GCA_016928875.1). Classification (GTDB taxonomy): domain Bacteria; phylum Omnitrophota; class Omnitrophia; order JAHJGZ01; family JAFGJY01; genus JAFGJY01. The sequence goes on from JAFGJY010000096.1 coordinate 35,851, forward strand.
CTTTGTCTGTCCAAGGTAGTGAGAGGGTTTTTTTATCTTTTTTTGATGAAATATATTTTAGTCTACTATTAGTTAGTATTTCGAAATATTTTCCTACTAACTAAAGTTCTTTTTTTGTAATGCATCATCTTTGCGGGATCGTTCATGACCATGCCAATATCGGTCATGACGATGAATGGATGCAAAAGATGCTGCTGTAGCTCAGATGGTAGAGCGCGTCCTTGGTAAGGACGAGGTTCACGGGTTCAATCCCCGTCAGCAGCTTGCGATCACTAAGCACTTAAACCGAAGGGGGTAAGAGATGGCTAAGGAAAAATTTGAACGTACAAAACCGCACGTTAACATAGGGACAATTGGTCACGTAGACCATGGAAA
>JAFGJY010000097.1 GCA_016928875.1 Candidatus Omnitrophota bacterium
CCAGTGCTTGACAATGATCCGATCGCGCCGCGCAAAGCAAGTGCACAGGTATTAGTTAATATCCTGATCCAACAGCGTCTTGCCCGTTCCGTCGTTGACAAAGTGAGCGTGCCTTTATTGATGCAGGTGGCGGGGAATGATGTGATGGTCGATCCGCATGCAGCGAGGACAATGTTCCAACAGTTAACGATCGAGGATAAAACGCTCATAGAGTACCCCGAACATGTGCATGCGATCGCTTATGATCTTGGCCGTGAGCTCGTTTTCGAAGATACGATCGCGTGGATCGCGCGTCATTTATGATCGAACGGTATTATATATCGTATGGAGAAGCGAAAATATATAATCATAGATAATGTGAAACTCGCATATACCGATCAGGGCAGAGGTCAACCTGTTTTGATGGTGCATGACTTCGGGACATTTTCATATACGTGGAATCGCCTCTTAGGCCATCTTACCCTGAAGCGCCGCTATATTACTCTGGACCTCAAAGGGTTCGGCCACTCCGAAAAAAGTGATGACATTCAATACAGCACTTTCCATCAGTCCCGGTTATTAAGCGGCTTTATAAATGCATTGAAACTGAGGAATGTTGTTCTCGTCGGACATTCTTTCGGTGGTGCCGTGTGTTTATTTGCACTCATGCTGCAAGAGATCAAGCCCCGCGTTGCAGGCCTCGTGCTCATTAATAGTATGGGGTATTTTAAAAATATTCCCGAGTTCATTGAAAAATTGCGAGTCCCCGTGATCACGTCAGAAACTTTGGTGACCGTGACCAATGATACGCTCGTGCATGACTTGATCCACACGGGGTATTTCGATAAGGCGAAGATCACCAGGGCATCTCTTGCTGAATATGCGAGTATTCTTGCGATGCCGGGTGCGAAGTTAAGCCTTATCAAAAGCGCGCGTTATATTACGGACAATGATGTTGATTATATGCATTATCGCTTCAATCAGCTGCGCGTGCCGACCTTGATCATTTGGGGAGAGAACGATCAGATCATGAGCGTGTATGATGCGCACAGGTTCTATGAGGATATACCAAATGCGGATCTTGTATTGATCCCTGAATGCGGCCATTTCCCTCAGGAAGAATGTCCCGAAGAAACGGCTGCCGATATTCAGCAGTTTTTAAAGAAAGCAAATGTGCAATGCCGTTGGTTCTTTCCGTGCGCCGGTTGGCGTAAGAATAATACGCATATATTCAAGAGCATTGATATCAAGGCGTGGAAAGACGTCGCCAAAGCCAATCAATTGGCGCTCATGTCGCGTTTCCGTAAATTGCGGATGCGCAGGTTGATCGACAAGTGGTCTTTGCCCGTGATCATTTTGTTCATATTCGTGAAGGTCCTCCAGATTACCAAACGCCTGGGTGCAGTAGCAGAAGAGAACGGGTGGCGAGCGGCGACGCGTGCGTATTTGCGTACAGAAGACTCGAAATTTACCTTGGCGGTTTTTCGCCTCGATGTATGGTCAGACCTGGTCCTCAAAGCGCGTATGCGCTATGATGAAACAAAACGGCATGTTATCGAGCGTTTGGCGGAATTCTTAAAAAAGGTACCTTCCAGCCATTGGTGCATAGTCTGGTCACGTTTTTCAGCCCGTCGCGTACGACAGGGGTTTGTTGATATTGTTCATACAGTGTTCGATCAAGATGGCAGCTTGCTTAAGATCGAACCGTATTTTGATGTTCATTCCAAGAAATTATTGCATCTTACGCCGGAATTGCGACACCGCCTGAATGCGGCGTTTATAAAGATTTACAATGATACCAAAGATGTGCCTGACAAGCGACGGCCCTGGTTGCTGAGAAAGCAATTGATGCTATGGATCATCAAGGATAATAAATTCCTGATCCGTGCCATGATCGAGGCCCAACAATATTTTGAACGGATATTGAGCGGAACATTCATTTCCTTTGAAGAAATGGGTGATGAATGTTCGGATGCTCCCGGCGGCCGGTTCGCAGATCCTGAGTTCATCAAACGGAAGCATCCCGGCTATGGACTGCTGAATATACTGTGCCGTATCAATAAGAATTACGACGAGGCCGATCTATGGTTCCAATTCCACCACATTCCTGTTGATGGGGCTCCGATGCAGGAGGTGCTGCAAGAATTAAAGGAGTCGTGGGGACTGAAAGGAGAAGTTGTATTTCCTGCCATACAAAAGGATCGCGTTCTTCAGCCACATTTATGTTCGACGCGGACCGATGCTCAAGCGATCTATCATATGAGCGATTTTATAGATTTTAGGCAGTTCTTGGATTTACGTAAAGAGATCAACGAGAAATTCGCACCGCAGCTTTTAGAAGGGGTAACAATAGTCAGTATGCTCTTATGGGGTATGGCGCATCATCAAGTGTTCGTTGATCGCAAGTTCCTCTTCACGGTCGATCTTACGGACCTGAACGGAGAACGCAGGCCTGGAGTTGTCTTTATACGACCAGGGATGTTTTTTGACAAAAAGGACCGCTTTGCGGGGTTCCTGAAATATCAGCGCGAATTCAACCGGCTTTTACATGCTACCCGTGCAGGCAAAAGCGAGAGTTATGAGTTATTGGAACTTTATGCGCTTACATCGCCGATCATCTATGATCTTACCCGCCGCTTGATGCCGCGGGCGCTTACGGAATTCATCGGGACGATCGGTGTTACTATGGTCAAAGGGGCCGATCTCTTCATAACACCGCATAGTGAGATACACACGGATGGTTTTATCGCGTTCGGCAATTTTACGGTACCGACCAAAGAGGGAGGATCTGCAGGTATGGTGAGTATTCGCGGCAATAAGGATAAGATCGATCGATATATGACAGCTATAAAATGTGTGGTCGATAATTTTAACGATTATTTA
>JAFGJY010000098.1 GCA_016928875.1 Candidatus Omnitrophota bacterium
CACAGAACCGCTGGTGGCATCAAAAATAAGCGTGCCGGAATTGTGCACAAAAGCCGCTGAATTTAAAAAATCGCCTTGGATATTGAAATTACCGGATGTCGCGGTCAAGGTGCCGCCATTGAGCTCAACATCTCCGTTGATGTTCCATGAACCTGCATCGCCGCTTGTATTAAATGTCCCGGCCTCCATAAAAAGCCATTTTGCCGTGACCGCTCTTCCCTGGGTGTCAATATCACCCGAACCCGATTTGGTAAGGGACTCATTGACATCAAGGTCGCTCGATGCCGCAAGCTGGAAGGTCCCGCTGCCTGAATGGGTCAGGTCTTCGAAATCATGTGACGCATCAGTGCCACCGGTCGTGATAACTTGAGTTCCTGAGCCGTCGAATGTCGCGCCGCCGCTTATGGTGAATACACCTGTTGCTGAAACGGTCCAATTCCCATGAATCGTGATAAAGTTAGCTCCGGGGGCGAACGTGCCAGTCCCTGCAACTTCAAAACTATCTGCCTCAACATCCCCGCCCGGTGTATAGGTCGCACCGCTCTCGACCCATACCTCGAAGCCACTCGCAAATTCTACATCGCTGCCGGTGATCGTTATGCCGTCTTCATCCCCGGCATCAACGCCATCGATCACATCGAGCTCGGTATTCGTGATCTCTGTGCCTGTCTGATGATGCAACACGACCTTATCCGTATACATATCGATCTCGCTCGCACCGGTAAAATCAGTTAAACTGTCAGTGATGGTCACAAATGATCCGTTCTCTGTCTCATCATCAATGTACAGCAGAAGGACATCATCAGGATAGACTTGCACATCGGTAAAACTAAAAGAGCCGTTCGAGTCGGTCTCAGCGGTCTGTACCGCATCGCCATTGACCGAAAGCGCGATCGTCTTGTTCGCACCGACGTTCGCCGACTTGGCTTCGTTGGTATACACCGTTCCGTCGATGTCAATATAAGAACATGTCGGCATTTGCAGTACCTGCCATTCATTGTAGGTTTGCTGACCTTGACGAATACGTTCGATACGTAAATTTGAGGTCGATGTCAATAAATTTGTCGCGTACGGCCGCGGATACGCAGTACCGGTCGCAGTCCCATTACACCCCATCGAATGGAACACAATCGTATTGGCAAGCACAACGGTCGGGCTTAATGTCACATCTTCGGTATACCAGCCTGAATCGGAACTATTATCGATCTGGTTACGCTGCGCATCGGCATCGCCACCAAAATCGATCACATACCAACGTACGCTACTATTAGATGAGTAAGTGGTATATTTATAAAAACTGATCTGTGTAGCACTATTAAACGTCCCTGCTATGGCTGCGTGCGTGATCCCATTAGCATCGGTCCGGTGTTGTAAGAAAAGCATCGAAGTATCAAGATCGACTTCAGAGATACTTTGATTATAACGACTTGATTCGTTGTGGGTCGTTACAAGCGACTCGCCGGTCTGGATGCTCGCGATCCGATCGGGATCGAACTCTACGACCACCCAGTTGTAATTGACCGCCGCGGTCGTGGTGTACGCACGCTGGATCCTGACCGTGGTGGATGAATCGACATATGCAGTCAGTTCTGAACCTGCGAAATGAGTTTGGTTGCCTTGATTGTTATCGGCGGTGACCCACGCAAAACAGTTGGACGGCGTTACCGTGGCACCGATACTGGCACTAGTATCACCTGAACCAGCCGCAAAACTTCCGCTATTACGATAGACGGTAAATTCATCCTTCGTACATTCGATCACCTGATAACTGATCCATGATGAGTTTGATGAAGAGGTACGGTATACCCTGATATTATCGACTGCTTGTAACATTCCGCGGACACATGTATCGTCAGCATCGCAGTTGCCATCCCGCCATCCGGTACCGCGGTCAATAATGACAAACGCTTTGCTCATTGAGCTTACGGCTGTGATCGGTATATCCTGTTGGTTTGAGGTAACTTGAACGCGACCTTGTTGGATCTTGTAGGCTGCATCTGCTTGACTAGTCGCAAAAAGAATACTAATTAGTATGAAAGATATAAATAAAAAAGTTCGCCTGTACACCATGTAGTTCTCCCTTATATTAACTGGGCGCATAACCGGGGCATTACTGAATAATGCACATATCGGAGGGTCACGTGATAGCAACCTTGCAAGAGTTGTTTGCAAATAGCATGCACATTTTGGGTAGGTTTCAGGAAAATATAAGGCTGGACCTAAGCACGATTGGTTATCGATCGTAACTTATTGAAAATAAACAGGTAATGTGATTCTTGAATTTGTTTACAAAGATAGCGCGTAACAATGTGTTAGCATGATAAGCTTAAGAAGCGTGGTATTTGATATTTTTTGCTGGGTAATTATTGCGTGGTGGGGTGGCTCAACGCTTTATCGTGATTTCGGGCATAGCAAGGTGAGTTAAAGGAATGTCCTCTTTCCCGGGCAAGTGTTCTTCTATACCGAAGCAACTCTATCTGTCGAGTTTTGTGATTTAGGGCTCTCCACATTCTTTACATATAGGCATCTCTCTCCTTTTCTCGGCTTTTTTTACGAATAACCTTCTCTTTCGCCCAAAAAGGATCTCACCATATTTTTGTTTTTTTAAATTTCCAAATATAAAAGCCTGCGGATGGGCGCAGCACGGAATAACATTGCATTCACAATCGACAAACAATCTCTGAGGATGTACCCAGGCACATATCCCTTCTGGAATACTAGGATTCTCATGGTCCTTATTTCGAACTGCTCCTGATAATATTTTATAACTTCTAAACTGTGGCTCCCAACCGAGCGGTCGCACTATCTTCTTCCATCTCTCTTGTTCTCCAACCTTACCACAGATAGTTTCAGTCCTCAAGGTTATGCTTGGGGCATATTTATCTCTAAGCTCTTTGGCCTTGACGAGAAAATGCAATAACACATCCCATTTAGCAGGCGGCCGCAATCTTTCATATTCTTCCGGAGTCCCGTTCCCATCACAACTGACAGTCAGAACATTTAACACCCCTGTTTTAAAGATCGCCGTAAGTTGTTCTTCGTTAAAATACTGACCATTCGTATGAATGCCCACCGCGCCTACGGTAAAGGATTGTTTGGGTATTTGCATAAGGATAGTTTCTAGATCTGGGTGCAGCAGGGATTCACCAAAATTAAACAATCGCAACAGATCAATATGCGAAACATCAATATTTTTCATGCATTCATTAAAATCGTTCACTGACATAAACGTTATTTTTCTCGACGATGACGAATGCGGGCACCCCACACATTTTAGCTGGCATCCTCCTACGACCTCAATATTTGTTTGCTTCAGATGAAAATAAAGCTTTTTAGTTAAACCATATACAAATTTATTTAACAGACCATCTTTGCTAAAAAAGAAATAATACCATTTCTTTGATCGAAAGTATGTTTTGGGAAATGTGCTCCTCATTAGATCTTTAATGAATTGCATGTCTCTCCTGTTTTCTAAATACTGAGGGTGCAACCCTTGTGTATCCACATGATTCAACCTGAGCTCTAAGGCACGCCAGATCCGGAGTAACATGAAAATATTCTTCAACGTGGTCCCCGATGTTCGCAATGAGATATCCGCCTATGGCCAATGCTTCGTTAATATTCCGAAAGACTCTCACAGGATCATGTGTGTGTTCAAATACCTCAGTAGCTATGCATACGTCACAGCTGGGAAGAGTTGGATAAGGCGTGTTTCTATCACAATCAATGAACTCCATGGGCAAAGGAAGTTTTTTGCTCATCCATATGAGGAAATCTTTCCGCAAAGTCGGAATGTCAACAAGCACGAGCATTACTCTGGCGCCCATTTCCTTTAAACTCTCAGCAAGAGAAAATGATTCGTGCGCCAGACCACAACCGTAGTCCAAGATGCTTATAAAATCTCTTTTAAGAAGTCCTTCCAGAACAGCATTCTCAAGACGGTTTTGTTTGTTGTAACTTAGAAAACGCAACATATGTAATTGAGCATGCAATTTATATGCATCATATATTTCTGAAGGATTGTCATTGCAAAAAACATTGAATATTGCTTGGGAGAGAACACAAAATTCTCTGTAATCCATTCCTCGATGACCTTGCGGCAACAATCGCCACGATGCAAGATATCGTTCAAGGGAATCGGCATACGAGATCTGTAGACGCTCAGCATTCCATTCAATAAACATCCTTTGCGTACGTGTGAGCTCCGGCGCTGAAGATGATGGGAATTTACCAAACCGGATCATCCTTGTATCACAGCGAAAAGAATGAAACGCGTAGGTGTAATTTCGCGTGAATCGTTTCCATCCTGATAGAACATATCGTTTGAGTCGTCTTAGCATGGAGAGAATCGCCTTTTTCACTTTTTTGCCATACTCGAATTAATGGTTGATCAAGGTTTGAATAAAGCCACGTGATAGCATTGTATTATAATAAATTCAAACTTTTCCCAGTCGCAAAAATCGGACACTTAGTTTCTTTGCGTAGTAACCATGCTGTGATACAATATTATGATTGTAATGGTTATCTTTCGGTTTTAATAGGTTAAAAATTATGAGCAAAATAAATTCACTCATCAGGGTACTGTGGCACAGCTACCATTTTATCGCTGTAGCCCTGCTAAATACCGTGGTTGCTCTGATACTCCTCAATGTAATCCTCTCTGTAATGTTTCAAATAAAGGATCACTTCTCTCCGGATCCTGTCTCTACAAAGTATGGCGATTCGATCATTAATGCCGTATATCCAGGATTGAGCGATAGCGAAATACAGGAGCTCCTCAAAGAAACGTGGTCACGACGTCGTTATATCTACGAGCCATTTACCCAGTTCAAAGAAAGTCCGCATCAGGGAGTTTACGTGAACGTAGACATTAACGGGTTCCGTCTCACAAAGAACCAAGGTCCGTGGCCGCCTCAACCAAATAGCTTTAATATCTTTTTGTTTGGAGGATCAACAACGTTCGGATACGGTGTCCAGGACGACCAAACGATTGCCTCGCATTTACAAGAATATCTGGCAGCCAGGCTGAAGCGAGATGTACGAGTTTACAATTTTGCTCGAGGGCACTATTATTCAACCCAAGAACGCATTCTGTATGAACAACTTCTTACCTCTGGATCTGTCCCGGACATGGCTATTTTCATTGATGGTCTCAACGACTTTTATTTCAACTCCAATGAACCTGGGTTTACTTCACGCTTTCGTGACTTTATGGATAAGGGAATAACCAACAACAAAACAAATAATAAAGGTTTTATTGCGGCCACATCTATTGGCCGAGCCGTGAAAGGTGTGCAAAATAGGCTTTGGAAAGAAAAAACCGAGCTTGACACCTACAAGCACGATTTCAGCGACCCCCAAATATTCACATCGGTGATACAAACATACCTAATGAACAAAAAGATCATAGAAGCTGTTTCAAAGCCTTTCGGTGTAAAACCCATATTCGTTTGGCAGCCAATTCCAACCTATCATTATGATCTCCAGTATCATCCCTTCTCAAAAAAAGGATTCGGGAAACACAGCTATTCTCAATACGGTTACGAACACATGCATAAACTCATCGAGGGAAATCCACTCGGTGACAACTTTCTATGGTGCGCTGATATTCAAAAGGATGAGAATAAACCTTTGTATGTCGACATAGCGCACTATTCTTCTGATTTTTCTGCGAAGTTTGCGATGGCCATAGGCAACTTGTTAATCGAACGGTCTCTTCTTAAAGTAAATGTTAGCAACTCGGATTAATTCGTGATTTAATCCCGTTATTCTTTTACCGCCGAAATAATTCTTTTTGATCCTTTGTCGGTCAAACTCGGATAAATCGGCAAAGAGATCGCATGTTGCATAAGCTTATCAGCGATAGGAAATCCTTTTTGCTGCAGATAACTATGCAATGGCTTAAAGATCGGCGATGCGGCATATATGCCCTGTGCCCGTAGTTTCTTTATAATAGAGACCGCACTTCCCGAAACTTTGATCACATACCTAAAATAAACATTCCCCCGCCCTTTTCGCCTGCGCGGCAATTCACACTGGGGACAGATACCGGTGTCTGTCCCCAGTTGCTGATCATACATCCGCGCGATCATTCTGCGACGTTTGATAAAATTGTTCAGCTGTTTTAATTGTTCAATACCTAAAACAGCCTGAATATCCGTCATCTTATAATTAAACCGTAATGCATACGATATTTTATTGTCGTAGTCCCGCAAATCTCGTATCTTATTGAGCATAGCACGACTATTTGAAAGCACCATCCCTCCTTCACCGGTCGTCATCATCTTGGTCGCATAAAACGAACAAATAGCTATATCCCCAAATGTCCCCACCTTCTTGCCATTAAACGTCGCACCGATCGATTGCGCGAGATCTTCTATGATCGGCACACCCAACTTCTTTAGCTCTGTGATATTGGCCGGCATACCGAACATATGCGGTACTATGATGGCTTTTGTCTTCTTCGTTACTCTCTTTTTTGCCTCTCGTGCATTGATGTTGCCATCGCACCAGTTAACATCAACAAGTTTTAGTGTTGCATCTACGTATTTAATCGCATTCAGTAATGCCGTGCACACATACGTTGGGATAAGGACTTCATCTCCTCTTCCTACACCTAACGCTAGAAGCGCTAAATGCAATGCCGCGGTACCAGAACTTGTCGCAACACCATCTTTAACTCCAATGTAATTCGCAACTGCACTCTCGAATGACTTAACATATTTTCCCTGTGCAAGCATGCCTGACGCTATCACTTTTGCAGCCACTATGCATTCTTTTTTACTTATCGTAGGCTTTGAATGTGGGATGATGTTGTGTTTCATTTGACCTCTATATTCCCTTATGTCATCCCCGCGAAAGCGGGGACCTAGATCCCGGCTCTACGCTTCGCTTCGGCCGGGACGACTAATAATTTAATGGCTTGCCAATAAGTCACTCACAAGATCATAATCCATTAATATCCTTAAGATACCTCAACGACTTGAACCCTTCGGCATACTTGATCTTCCCCTGGAATCCGCGGAAATTGGCGATCGCTTTGACACTCTCGAGCATATCCAGTTCTGTTGGATAATCTCGATCGATCTGCGAATGATGTTGATTGAGCAGCATGATCTTCTCGTCCAACACATCCTTTATATCGATAAACATGTCTGGCTCGAAACCTACCGATGTGTAATCTTCATAAAAGAGTACTTTTTTGACATATCGTGTCGCTGAGATCACACATTGCGCGACGGTCTTGTGATCTTGATGCGTATCTTCATAATAATTTACATACACCTCGTCAGGCTTTATCCTTTTTACCGCATTTTCAATAAAGGCAATGATCTCGCGATCGATCGGCAAACGTGTATCCTCATAATTACCATAAATGATCTCTTTGACATTTAGCTGCTTACCGGCAGCATCCTGTTCTTTTTTGCGCACTGCGGGGTCTCCGCTCATCCGGCCATCGGTAAGCACCATCAAATAGATCTCATGCCCTTTCTTTGCGTATTTCAGCAATGCTCCTCCGCACCCATATTCAATATCATCCGGATGCGCGCCGATCGCCAATATCTTCATAGAACCTCCTTTTTCATCCTGGGGACACACACGTGTGTGTCCCCGATGCCTTCTATGCCTGTATTATTTCTAAACTCTTATCGCCATGATTAAAGAGCACATCGATGATCGCCATGTGTGAGACGAACCCACTCCCGTCCTTTTTGCACCATAGTTGCGGATATACAGGGTGTTCATACTGTTGGGTCTGCATGACGATGCCACTTGATCTAAAAAGTTCCACGTCCATATATTTATGCCCATCCGCACCGGCTAAATACGTATCAGCACCGACGGCACGGCAGAGATCGATCAAACGCTGCGTACTTTCTGCCTGAATATTGAAGTCCGATGCCAGAACAAGTTTCGTTCCGATACCTAAAAAACCAACGATCTTATCAATGATAAATGTGTTGAGTTTCGCAAGCGAGAACCACTCTGTCTTATATAATTCATCAATGAAATCCTTATAGCGGCCGTAGTATGGCGCTTTACCATAGCTTAGTTCTATTGCACGCAAATGATCGTGGCGCCATTTTTTGTTATTGTCAATATGAACGGTGTTGATCTTTTGACCGAAATCATGCAAGACCGGTACGGTGATCCACTGCCAACCCTGGGCCGTACGGATCTTATTACGGTTTTGCCACTCGTTTTTTTTGAATTGGACATCATCGAGCAGAATAAAAACATCCGCTTTATCGATCTTGTCAAAATACCCGAGCCACGGCATGTATTGCGGTTGATGGATAGCACAGATCACGATCTTACCTCCAAATATTCTTTGTACACGTTATCAATACTGTGCAGCATCGAATGTATGCTGAAACGCGATGTTGCACTATCAGCCCCACACACAAATGCTTTACCCGCTAGTCCCATAGTACGCGCACGTTCAGGATCCCTAATAAGGCTTAGGATCGCCTTTCCCATCGCTATCGGATCCTTAGGTGCTACCAAGATCCCGGTCACACCATCCGTAACAATCTCTGGGATCCCTCCGACCTTAGTTGCGATCACCGGCTTGCTTTGCACCATAGCTTCAATGATCACGCGTCCCATTCCTTCCATGAGCGAAGCAAGAACAAAAATATCAATAAACGGATATATGTCTTTCGCATTAACACGCATGCCTGTAAACGTTATTTTCTGGTCAAGGCCATATTTTTTTACAAGCGTACGCAATACATCACCTTCAGTGCCGTCACCGACAAGCACAAAGTGCACATTATCGAGAGCACTTTGTTCAAATAGAGAAAGCCAATGTATCGCTTCTATAAAATAGCGGTTACCCTTTATTGGGTCCAATCTACTTACGGTCCCGACTACAGTCGCATCGTTTGGGATCCCAAGTTCTTGTCGTATGTTCATTGTCGTCTGTACGATGGCATACTCTTCTATACAAATACCACTTGGGATCGCAATAAATTTCTGTGCTGGCGCGATCTTCAGATCGATATGGTCCTGCCTCCCTCTTTCAGTCAAGGTGATGATCTTATTCGTTATAAGCGCTGTTATTTTTTCAAGAATGATAAAGAATTTTGTTTTAACCGGGCCGAAATACCCATAAAACACATGGCCGTGCGGTGTGTGAATGATCGTCTTTACCCCGGCACACCATGCCGCCCACCGTCCGAGTATTCCGGCTTTCGATGAATGAGTATGCACAATATCAAACTTATGTTCACGCATGAACCTGAACAATTTCCAAAACGCTCGTATATCATTAGCCGGATCGATCTCGCGCACAAGCTCAGAGATAAAAACACAATCGATATTATGCTCTTCGATAAACGCCTTGACATTACCGTCACTATCCTGCGTTCTGCCCGCTATCAATGTCGTGCGCTCACGTCCCAAATGCACAACGGTCCGCAGCGTATTCTCAGAAGATCCGCCTTTATCAAGACGGGTAATTATATGTAGGATCTTTTTACTGTTCATAGCTCCGCATACACCTCGATCGATGATGACAAACAAACCTGACGTCCGGTAAGCCAATACGCAAACTGCGCTACCCCATAGAGGAATCTCTTTATGCCCCCGACTCCCGCACCAACCGCGTACGGATCCCCTGCTGTCGGACAAGAATTACACACTGTAACATGTCGATACCCTGCTTTGTGTAATAACCGTTTGATCACAGACGCAGAAAAAGAATATCGATGAAAAATAAAAGTTTGATGCGCCCGCCACCTCTTAACACCGAACCGATCCACAACAGCGACAAATGCCATGGCTGCTTGATGGAACCACGAATTGGGCGTTCGAATGAACAACAACCCGCCCGGCCGTAACACAGTTTTACATTTTTGCACGACACCAGCCGGATCATCGGTCTCTTCAAGCACATTCCAGATCGTTATCACATCAAATCGTTTACCCGCAAGATCCATCTCTCTAATATTGCCGCACTGCAACTCTAATCCGAACAATGCACGGCCTTCGTCAATGAGTGCCGGCGCGATATCGACACCTTCCACCTGCCAACCGTATTCTTTGGCACGAGCGAGAAAATAGCCTTTGCCGCATCCGATATCAAGCAGTCTCTCCCCCATGCCTTTTTTGTGTTCGATCTTATCAAGGAATCGCTTATATAAACCTTGCCGGCTTTCGGCTACCCGTAATGCCGGATCAACCTCAGTATAATGTCGGATCACCCTATGTTCGTATGCATCACGCGGTACAGGCAAACGAAAAACAAGACCGCATTTCCTACACTTGAGCAGCAATGTATCTTTGTTTAAATACGTAAAAGCATCGCGCGCGTCACATGCTACGCAACTCTCTAATATCCGGCCGGCCGGATTACGATCTTCAATATCTATTATTATATCTTTACTCATAACGCTCCCGCGATAGTTTCTTGTTTCAACCTCCGTGATACTGCATCAAGCACCATATTTACACTTATCGAAGTAAAACAATGCAGTTCAGAACACGCGACTTTACCGTTCTTGTAACATGGACTACATGCGAGGTCTTTGCGTACGATGGTAACAGCTTCGCCATGAGGAGCGGTTATCGCCTGGTTGGTCGGCCCCCAAATGACAACCGACGGCGTTCCCACCGCAGCTGCTATGTGCATTAGCCCGCTATCATTACCGATAAAAAGAGCGCACCGTTCGATAAGCGCGGCTGTTAGCCGGATCGATAACTGACCGGCCGTCTTTAGCGGCGTCACTTCCATCATAGCGGCTATCTCGTCCACCAAGCCTTGTTCACGAGCACCTCCTGTCAAAACTATTGTTGCATTGTAACGATCACGGATCTCATCTGCCAGCCGCGCAAAACGTTCTTTCGGCCATCGTCTGATTTTTTTCTGCACCTCACCGGATCCGGCGTGGACCCCGATCAAAAATGCATCGTCTTGTATGCCATGGTGTCGCAAATAAATTAAGATCGCCTCTTTTTCATTACAAGAGATGTTAAGTTCGGGATATTTGAGAACAGCGTTAAGACCGAGTGCTTTTACGATCGCGGCAGCGCCGTCTATCTCATGAGTTGGATACCGAAACGGTATTTTATGCGTATAAAACCATCCTTGGTGGGCAATGTCCTCTCCGATACGATAACGGCCTCCCAGCATCATTGAAAGAATGCTTCCCTTTAATGCATGCGTATTACTTGCCATGATAATGCAATCAAACCGTTGCCGCCTTATAGCAGCGATCAGACGGACGGACTGAATGAAAGACCTCCTGACGTTTTGGTCGAACAATACGGTCTCATCAACAAGGCCCTCTCCTTTTAAAATATCCGCCGCACCGGGCTCGCCGATCATGAGCGTGATCGATGCCTTCTTATATGCCTCGCGTAATGTACGCAACATAGGCACGAGCATGACCACATTCCCGATCCCCCCTAACATAACAACTAAAAGCCTGGCTTGATCACGCGGCATTATTGCTGCAGATACCGATCCCATTTTTCGCGATCGAGATGCCTGTTTTAACACGCCATAGAAGCGTTCTCCGGCAATAGACAAACGATAGCGCTCCGCGCAGGCCTTTCCCTTTTCGATCAATGTACGGCATAGTTCATCATCGGTAAGCACGCTTTTGATCGCACGTGCCATCTGCGAAGCCAACAATGGATCGATCGATAACGCAGCATCGCCTAACACCTCTTCAAGCGCGGTCGATCTCGATGAGACGACCGGCGCTCCGCATGCCATAGCTTCAACAGGCGGGATACCGAACCCTTCGTATAGAGACGGGAACACGAACGCACGCGTGCCCGCATAAAGCATCTTCAGCTGATCTTCGTTCTTAACGGTTCCGGTAAATCGAACTCTTTCTTTTAAAAACAGTGTATCGATCAAAGGCATTAGACGGTCCGCACCGGTTGCCATATCTCCTGCCAATACGAGTTGCACATCCTGGATTTGCTGTGCCACAATAGCAAACGCCTCGATAAGACATTTAATATTTTTATGCGGCTTGAAATTGCCAACATACAATATATACGACGTGGTAATTCCCCAGTTCTTAAACAACGTTTCGGAAACATTAGCTCCCCTATGCTGAAAATATTCATCGCTTATGCTATTCGGAACAACTGCGATCTTCTTCTCAGCTATCCCGTAATGAGTGATAATATCCTGCTTCGAATAGTTGCTCACGGTCACTATACTATCAGATGCTCGCGCATATAGTGTCCCGACCGTATAGTAATATAGTTTACGCAACCACCCTAGCTCGTCTCGATAGCCCTTGTAGGCCAAGAACATCAGATCATGGATCATGCTAACCCGAGCACACCGTAAAAACAGCGGTATTTTGTAATACGGTGATAAAAAAACGTCTACCTTTGCTTTCGCTGCCGCCCACGGCAGCACGACCTGGTCCCAAATCATGGTAGGCATTTTTTTGCACACTATATTTTTAACGCGATGACCGAGATCAAGTGAAAGCGGCTCACGAGAGAACAATACGCATGTATCGACGTTATCATTACGCGAAAAGTATGTTAAGAAATTCGTAAGCATGACACCGATGCCGGTACATACCCCATTTTCGATCTCACGTGCGTCGATACCGAGTTTCATGACCCTCTTCCCTTTCTTACAACACTATGCCAATGCCGCATAGACAGCTTGAACCTTGGCAACATTATTCTCAACAAGGAACATGTCCTTTACCCTCTGTTCCCCGCATGATCCCATATTAAAACGCAATTCCTTATCCGCCGAAAGTTTGATGATCGCCTGCGTAAGCTCATCCGCGTCTTCGGGCGGGACCAATATCCCCGTCTCGCCGTCCGCCACTACTTCCGGTATGCCACCCACTTGCGTTGCGATAACGGGTTTAGCGTGTGCCATAGCTTCGATGATCACCCGTGAAAACGCCTCCTCTAAACTCGCACACACAAGTATGTCCAATGTGCGCATGATCTTCGTGACATCTTCTTGGTATCCTGTAAAGATCACGCTTCCCTGTATGCCAAGCTGTTCGATCAATGCACGCAATTCTTCTTCGTACTCCTGATCCCCCTTGCCAACGATCAAAAAGCGCGCCTTATATCCTTGCTCGATCACTTGGGCTGCAGCGCGAACGAACGTCGTATGTCCCTTGAGCGGCGTTATCCTGCCGACGATACCAATAACTATCGTATCAAGTCCCTCATGGTAATCCATGTGCCCCACTATCAGCTCCCCTGAATTCGCATAAGTACCTTCAACCGCATTGTAGATCACCTCGATCTTTTTTGCTGCTCCAGGAAAGCGAATAAACCGTTTTTTTACGGCATGAGATATCGCAATAATCCGAGCAGAACAGTAATACAGTAGTAGCTCATATAAAGAAGGCTCTGAATTGCTCACACGAACATGCCACACGATAGGTATCTTTCTCTTCCAGAGAACCAGTTTTAAATAAATGATGCTGCGTGATGACTCTGTGTGTACGATATCCGGATTGGCCATGCATACTAAGTTTTTAAGTTTCTTGACCGCACAGATGCTCTTTTGTAGATTGAAGTTGCGCAATGAAGGAAATTTCAAAACAAAGGTCATAATACCAATTGTTCGTAATTCATTAACAAAGTCACCTTCCTCCGGACACACCACCAATGGGATATAACGAGTCCGCTCAATACCTTTCAGCAATAAATGCAAACTACGTTGTCCACCTCCCCTGAAGTCCCCGAATGAGGAAATAAATAAAATCCTCTTTTTGCCTTTATTCACGGCTTTCTCCATTACAATATTTTAATAACGTTTGCATACGGTGAATATAGGTATGTTGTGTCACAACGAGTTCATGTCCTTTGCGTGCAATTGCCCTGCGTTCATCTTCATGCTCCAAATAATACTTGACTTTCTTGCAAAGGTCATCTGCGCCACTAAAAAAGACTAAATGTTCTTTGTCCGTAAATATCCCCGGAGCATCAGCTAAATTATCGGTCATTACGAAACTCTCACAGGCAAGCGCTTCAAATATTCTCATACTAGTCTGATGGCACGGAACAACAGCATCTTGGTAAATCACTTCTAAAACGATCTTAGAAGCGCTAAATAAACGTGTCCATTCCTCGGTTTGCAATGCACCCCCTTGAATACAATTCTTGAGAGGCAAATCATTTGATAGACGCTCCCATCCAGGGCCCCATATTGCTAAACCGCAATTCGCCAAAAGCTCAAGCACTTTTTCACGATTCGGGTACTGCGAGCCGACAAATACAACATCATGCGCATAGTGTGCCCGTTCTTCATCCGACATATCCACCTTTTTATGAAATATAGGATCACAGGCAAATGGCAATAAAGCAGCATGAGTAACTCCCTTTTTATGCAATATTTCGATTGCTTCACTTCCGGCACACATAACAACGTCACAGTCTTTCGCCAATTCAATGATCCCATCGAATTTCGCTGGAGGATCAGTTGTCCATAATGCTGTTTTTACACCTAAGGAACGAATAAATTTTGCTGTTGACGGAAATATTCTAATACCGTTTGAAATCAAACAAACATCAGGCCGTTCCCTCTTCACTTTCACACATAATCCGTGATTGATCCTCTTAAGATCAATGTGTTCAAAAAACGACACCGCTTGTCGTAATCGGCCGGGGACAAGATATTTTCGATCATCATACGTGCTAAGTTCATGGCCAAGCGTTTCTATCGCATCGTTGATGTTATTGGGCAAAGCCCTAAAGGGAGTTATAAAATCAGGACTTTGAAAAGATGTATGTAAAACTTTCATTAGCACCGAGCCTTCTGTTTACTTTTGACGTTATTTCACGCACCGTTCCCCACATTGATAATCTCGCAGCAATGAGACATGTTCTTATTTTTCTCCAGATGATCGCCTCTGGCGAAATACTATTCAACATTCTTTTTATACAATCGTATTTGATCTTATCTCGGCTTATTGTCTCGTTCATCCTAGAAACAAATATATCGATAAGCGTTATTATGTACTGAATTATTACACGATCTTCTTTTATATCACTCGATAATTCCCCGTCTGTCATATACGCTAAAACAGCATTGCATTCCAATTCGTCAAGATGCCCGGAAGCACATTCTTTCATGTTTCTCAAACTTATCATCCTGACCGAATCTCTTTGACTACGATCTTTCCTCACAGAAATAGAACTTTTTGAAAGATTAGCTCGCACAAGTACCCGAGGGATCAATCCAATATTCCAATGCCGTGCAATTCTGAACCACAAGTCGTAATCTTGCGCCGTATCCAAGCTCTTATCATAATTTCCCGCCTGTAGACATGCCTCCTTGCGCATCATTATCGTCGAATGCCCAAATACGTTGCCGAAAAGCAGGGCCCATCGTAGCATAATTGGATCGTTATCACGATGATACTCTATCAGGCTTCTTTTGCGTGAATCATTAAGATCATACCAGGCGCCTAAGAGGCCGAGCTTCTTATCATGCTCGAAGGCTTCAACTTGTTCTGCTATTCTATCGGGCAACGCTATATCATCTGCATCAATCCGCGCGATATATTCACCACTAGCCTCTTCAACTCCCTCTTTAAGCGAGCTGCTTAATCCATGATTTTGCTGATGCTTGATAAAACGCACACGCTGGTCATCGTAACTTTGTATTATGGTGGCTGTTGCATCAGTCGAGCCGTCATCAATGATCAAAAACTCAAAATCTCTATAGGTCTGCGTAAGGATGCTTTCGATAGCATCTTTAACATAAAGCTCGCCATTATATACGGACATCAAAACTGTTACTTTCATCTTTTTATTACCTTATGCAGTACGAGCCGCCGCGACAATGTTTCTTTTGCTCATGCGGATAAAGCGCATAAAGATCATCATCTGTTACTTGCAGCACGACAATATCGGGTTCTAAGTATTGCCCTTTAACCTTAAAATATGAATACTCATCGCATATCGTATAATTCATTACCCCCGCATTTATGACTGCCACGTTATCCAATGAATTTTCTAACAGATCGGTATAAGTCTTCCCATTATCCACAAATGGCCCAAAGGTCATGGTGCCGCCAATACATACAATTCTTTTCTGTTGAGCAGGCCGTGGGAATGTCACGTCCCGCGCCCGCCGCAGTCCTTGAGAATTTGTGATGACACGATATCTATCTTCCGGCCTCTCACCCCACAATGAATCTGTTGCAGGATTAAGATCGCCTAAAAGGTTAGGCCGAGTTGTAAATGAGATCTTATTTTTGAAATTCAGGTAACGCGCTATCTTTTCGTAGAGATATTTCGCCAATACCTGATGACCGTATGCAGATAATATATTCAGCCCATTTTCTTCATATATGTTCGTTGTATCGGCCCGGGAAAACGCAAGACTTGCATTTAGATAGGGTACGTTCTCATGAGAAGCAAGGTTCTCATAGTATTCTTTCACATATGGATTCCCCTCCGTCTGTTTAGGGATATACAACATCAGCAATGACGTGCCTGCATCATTTGCCAGTTGTTTAAAGGCAATGAATATTTTTTCATATTTCGTAAAGATCTGATCGCGTTCTGTAGCGTATTCTTGATCATTATAGAACTTCTTGTAGTGATCCGGATCAAGAGGCTGGAACGTAAGCAATCGTCTCATAGTATCTTTTACATCAACGGTGTGGCTGACTTTGTCATAATATAATCCTATCGCCGTAGGTTTAGTCCCTACTGTCTGAAAATAGAAACATCTCAAGACGATCTCCAGCGCGATAACAATGCCCACAAGTAATCCCATACCTTTCAACATAGACTTTAATTCTTTCATATTCTCACCTCCTGCTCATCCCTGTAACATGTTCCGCATATATGCGGTTCTCGTCGACATTACCCTTATTAAGTTCTTGGTGCATCCGTGAAAATAACGATATGTACTTCTCCCCACATTCATCAAATGGATATAAATGGCTATGTGCCATAGCTCGTTCTTTTACAATCGCATATTTTTCGATCGCAAAGGAGATTTTTTCAGCAAGCTTCTCAAACTTAAAATCTTCGTATTTTTGAAATAGATCGTTCGATACCCACGCAAGCAGATCAATACCAAATGGCAACAATTCCCGCATTGCTCCCGAATCAAATCCAACCACAGGCAATCCGCATGATATGGCTTCGACAACAGAATTTGGGCATGGTGGATTCAAGTGTGAATAAATAAAAATGTGGCTTTTCCTTAATTCATTAGCCAGGACATGGAGTTTGGTTGTCTTTTTATGGGTAATATAGTTTCTCTGTGAATAAGCTATTAACCCTTCATTATTAATAGGACCTAATACTACGAGCTCTAAATTAAAGGTATCTTTAAGCACGTCACACGCTTTAATGACTGGCTCAAGCATATCGAGATTCCGAAAATAACCTGTCGTGATCAATCGCACTCTTTTATTTGATTGAATCGTATTCATCTTTAATGCAGGATAAAAATATTTTGTGTCCGCACCGTTGCAAATGATCCTATATTTGGAATCGGGCTTATCTCCAAACATGGAGAAACACTGTTCCTTGCTATAGTTACTTTGGAATACTACAAAGTCAGCATAGTTACAATAAATCTTACGAGCAACAGCATTAAACACTTCGAATCCTTCTCCATGCTTTGAGGGATAATACACACCATCCAGCCTCTGAATAACACGGCCCCCATTAGCTTTAACCTTTTCGATCATTTCTATTGGACACGATGTTGGAAAAAAAAGGATCTTTGCCTTGTCAGGCTTTTTTAAATAAGGGATCTTCTGAAGTGCCAAATGTCTTTTTAAATTTTGTCGAAAACGCGATGGCCCGCTGTTCCCTTCTCTTCTTTGAAATGGAATATAAAGTAAAGGATGCACAACCGAACTCCTTATAGCTATCTATATATCAATTTCACTATTAAGATTTATGAACACGCCATTCTTGTGATCCCGGAGGAGCTGAATCACCGAGCAGCTCGGCAATGATAGCTAACGCCCACGATATCATCACCGTCCCATGCATATCACTGATCGCATCCCCTCTAGAAGTAGGCGCTCCTAAAAAGCAGGATTGCGCTTTATCTTGATAAAACGAGAATCCGCCATCACCCTTTTTAAATGCCTGTAGACGATCCAATGCATTGGTCGCCAATAAAGATATTTCGTTTTGCCTGAATTCCTTTGGTGTCACCTTACGACATTGATACACAACAAATAGCCGATTTAAAAAACCGCAACCATCAGTCCCGAACGGCTGTCTTAACGCAAAATCAAGTAACCTTGTGCAATCAGGGAACGGCCTATCGACCCACTGCAACCCTGTGAAAATTTTCATGGCACCATTAATCTTATCAGCGGATGATGGAGCCCCTGTGAACCAGGTGCCCGTCGCATCATCTCTGATGTTCGCCAGGCACTTTAATATCTCATCGATCAAAAGGTCGCACATAGGTTCATCTGCAAAATACTTTTTATTCACAGAAAGAAACATTAGTTGTTTAGAAATTTGACTAGCTGTGTTCCACGGCTTTGACCAATCAAACGAATCAAAATATCGTGCCACTTCTCCCGTTTGCCTCACATATACTGGCAGCGGATAATCCGGCTTTAGTCCTACCATTATTAAGCTTGCGGCCCCTTGACGCGTTTCGGCGAGGATATTTCTCTCTTTTCTCTCTTGCAAGAATCGTCGATCATATTTTCCCAAAATGAGCCGGCCATAGTCTTTCAGGCCCATTTTCACTTCTGCGGAAAGCCACGGATCGACAAATCTACCATCCCTCTCTTGAAATGACCGGATAAAATCTATACACGCACGTTTCGTGTCATCAGGCCAACGTTCCCAAATCCCCGTCTGCCATGCGATCTTCATAGCAAAGACTGTCGAAACCATGCCGTAATGGCCTTTCACTGGCACATAAGAACTCTCTTTGCAGAATCTAAACCGTCCAGGTTCAAGCCCTTTACTCATTGACTCCAACCACTGCCCTATTTCCTCTTGCATGGCCAAATAATCCAGCATCAAACTAGGCACAAACAGGCTCCTTTGATCTAAGCGTTGCGTAAAGTTCCTTTAACGTCACGGGATCTATTCTTTGCGAATTTAGAAATGCAAAAAATGTCTTTAAAAACTTTATGAGTTTTTGAACTTTATATTTCGAGGTAAAATATGGATTCGCTTTTGCATCTAGTTCATTTAAATGCATAAACATCTGTAGAACGACCCCGTCCTCTCCCGCAAGATTCTTTGCACAAAGGCGTGTGAGTTCACTCAAATTCAGGGTCATATACTTCAGCAGCCCATATCTCTTATATTGCGGCATTGGGCGGAGCCATAACAGTGTTTGTCGTTTATCAAATATGGTCAATGGCACTTCGAGCAAGGCATCATCAAAGTATGTATCATGCATGTTCCCTTTGCGGTCAATGTAAAACGGTTTTCTGGAAAACCCTCGAAAATCCGGCCCCCCTACTGAACGCCCTTTTACTTGAGACCAATCAACCCCCGGAGTTACAGAACAATCTACTTTAAACCCAAGGTCAAGTAACACATTGGTCTGTATTTCCTTATCGAATCCAAAACGCCCTGCCCTATACGAAAAGGGCTTTATGCCACAGTCGAGAAAAGCGTTCGTTAATACTGTCATCTTTTCTCTAAAAATATGTTCTTGCAGTTCAGACGGGAATGACTGAAAAACACGATCATCTTGGTCGATAAATGGCGGCGTTGTCCAAGGATGTAAATGAGCGCCTATCTCATAATGTTGCGCATCATTATTCCTGATGAAATCATTAAAAGCCGGTGATGATAAAACCTCATATGAGCATAAGTACGTCGGTTTTATCGCATACCGCAAACAAACATCGTGTAATCCTTGCCAACAGGAAAGATTGTCAACACTCACTGAAGAACCCTTAGCTTTTCTGTCCCATTCTACATCTACCGTAAATATGAATTGTGTTCTATTCATAAGAATAAACTTTCCCTTTGTGTGTGCTCAGCAAATCCTGCAATCCTGCGTTGCTCTTTGCATAATAGTCTGCGAGAAATGCCCTATCGTCCTGACTCATCTTCTGATATTTATACTCCAATGACCGAAGCAGCGGAACGGAAAGAAAACGCGGCGTATATTTCCTCAGCCGGTTGATAATTCTCAGCGGGATCCTTACCTTTCCTAATCTGTATATCTTTTTGGCCTCATTCTTAGGCCCTGTATTCTGAATTAGAATTTGTCTAAGACCCAAAAAACTTAGCACCTGCTTATAACTGTCTGCAGTATGTGCGAGCATCTCGTTAAAAGAGATGATATGGACCGCATCAGCCCCAAATATCGTAAAATAACGCCGAAGATGCTCATAATAGTTCCCCATGATCATTACTTCCGGAAAGCTTTCAAGATACATTCGAAACGTCACTTCTGGCGCGATCACTCCCCAGCCTATATGATTTCTGTAATGAGAATATGCCCGGTCGACCGGATCGCGTAGAATAACGATAAGTTTAGGATCGTTCAATGTCTCTTTGATCCTTTGCGCGCACTCGGGCTTAACTAAATAATTAGCCGTCTTCTCACCGATCATGCATCGCTCATCACACGCGCTGAAGAAATCTTCATACCACGCGCTTCCTTTTTCATAATTATAATCAAAAAAATGTACCTCGCGTGTACGTGCCATACACACGTCAGGATGTGCAGATAATACGTTGGACAAAAAGTCAGTCCCTGAACGCGGTGCTCCGATTATTAAGAAGTTTGGCAACATGATCTATTTCCTAAACGCATCTTTTGTTTTATGCCCTTGAACTTATTGTTCATGCTATGTCCCAGATCAAATAATCGCAAACGCGCAGACGACAGAAGACATATCCGGCCAATATTGATCTGCTTAAAACAGCTTTTACACTTCTGCCGTTGCGATAAAAGCATATCAAAAAATTCGAGATATTCATTAGCAACTTTACAAAAATCAAAAACAGGCAGATGTTCCTTATAACCAGCGATATCGGCCGCAACTGTATCGATCGCTTTTATGATATCGGCGGTATCATTAAAAACAACTCCTCCCTTACCAATCAATTCCGGATGCCCCCCGCTATTCCGCACAACAGCGGGTAATCCGCACACAAGACCCTCTATCAATGCGTTTGAACATGGATCATTGATGCTTGCTGTAATATAAATATCGTGTTCACGTAAAATAGTGCCTAATGTTTCCGAATCGACCGGTTCCTGCTTACGAATATTTTTGAATTCTATCGGACTATGCCCAACAAAGGTCATTGCATATCGCGTAAGATCGAGATTATTATCAAGATATTCATAGATATCAAATCCCTTAGCGCGATAGTTCTTTGACCAACTTGTCGCGATTATCTTTATTCTTTCATTATTGCCGGCCGTCCCATTTCGTCTTGGATAAAACAGGTTTCGGCTGGCACCATTATGAATTACCACGTGTGGGGGCTTCAGTGCCTCTGCACACTCATGCATTCTCAGAAACGACCATTCTGACTGAAATACACAACCGTCAAACAGCACATTATTCAGGTCCGCGATCACAGTATCGAATCGTTCGAATCCGATATTCCTCAATGCAATGGGGCCATCGACTCTATTCACCATAACGGCGTTAGTCGTAGATGTAAGCATATACAACTCTCGAAGACCTGCCCTGACGCTCCTTTGATCGCTGTTAAATAATATGATATCTGCATCCCGGGGGTCATCGGTGTAAAGTTTTTTTTCAACGAAATACCTCTTAAGTTCTTTTAAGAACTGATTAGCGCCACCCCACGGACCATCTATAAATTTATACAAGACGTGTATCTTCATGTAAATACCGCTTTTATTTTGCGTACGTTAGCATAAATATCCTTGAGGCGCCTGTCCATTGCGTCCTGACCCAAAATATTCTTGCATATTTTGTATTGTTCCTCGACCCTCGCCGTATGAATATCAGCTTTATTGTGTAAAACAAAATCATGCACTGCTTTTTTGTAGTCATCAGTATCGTCAAAAACATTATGACGATCCAAAAAATCCTCCGCAATGCCTACATTCGTGCTCATGATCGGCGTACGTGTTGCGGTTGCCTCCATCACCGCTTTAGGCCCACCCTCCGAACGAGATGTCACAAGATACAGATCAAGCAACGCATAGAGCTTCGGCATTAATAGAACATCTACGGCGTTATGCCGCAAATCGTCGTCAGTGGTTTCTGTCCCGACATACCAATATGGTATGCTGTGCTCTTTGCATTTACTTATCACGTAATGGCGCCGCGGACCGGCAAGTAAAAGAACGAAGGCATGTTTAGGAAGGTCTCTTAAGATATCTATCAAAAGATCCGGGTCCTTCTGCCATTTTGGTCTCTTAAGGTCTTTTCCTTCGCTATCACGCTGATAAGAGCCGATCATCACTCTATTCTTATATATTTCTTTAGGAATGCCAAATTCATGCGCAAGATCATCTTTGCTTATCTCATCTCTCAAGGGGTAAAACAATCTCAGGTCAAGGAAGAAAGGTTGATAAAAACAAGCAATTCCCTGTTTATCAAACAGCCGTTTTTGCTTTAAGCTTGGCGCAACCCATGCACGTGCGTATTTTTTTATCACATTGAATAATGAACGTCGATCATATTTCGGATCGTCAATATTCACGAAGTTCGACGCAGTCACTATGGTATTCCGCTTAAACCGCAACAATACACGCTCAAGACGTGTCCGGTTAAGAATGAAAGAATCCCACCACACATTATGGACAATATCAGCCTTTAACGGGTCAGGCACTTCTCGTATGCCGATCCTTCTTAACGTATCTTGCAAATGCTGACGCTCAACGTCAACATGCCAGCCGATATTATCCGCACCGTCAACATAAACTTTCATCATGTTTTTCTGCACACCACCGTTTTTACATCCTTACCATCCAAAAAGATCTCGCCTTCGACTATTTTAAAATTATCCTTTATGAACCGTAAGACCTGAATGCGATCGCGAAGACCTCCATCCGTATCCAAACCCTCACCTTCGGACTTAATGTAATCAAAAATGAAATATCCGCCTGTTTTTATATGCGCATGTAAATGTTTTACGGCATTCAATGGCCGCGGTAAATGTTCAAATACCGTCGTGCAAAATAAGGTATCGTACTGTTCATCAAGCGGCGCATCGTTGTTTGGCTCGACCTTTACGACACGGACAAATCTCTTCTCCTTGAACTTCCAGCGTATAAAATGTAAAAGAATGGTCGGAATGTCAACGCATGTGATTTGCACATTAAAATGTCGATAAAACTTAGACAACCCGCTAGCGATAGGGGCAAATCCACTGCCGAATTCACATACTTTTCCACCTTGAGGAATATACTTAATAAAACGTCGCACACCCATTGGATCAAGGGCTAATTTATATTGTTGCGAAAAAAGCAAATAGATATTTCGCGGATCTTGCCATGCTATTAAATGCTGTTCATTAGTAGCAGTATCAGGCACACAAACATCTTGAAATTTACTGCGATAAATCCCGAAAAGATAATAAAAATCATGCAACTGGATCGGCCTATTGTTCAGTTCATTGACCCAATAGTGCCGGAATTCATCGAACCACGACACTATCATGTTTGCATATAGCAATCTTCGATATATCCCTAACCTGCAAAACATGCGAATGAAGAAAACATATGTTCTTATTGTAAAGGTACCCCATGCTCCCAAAGCGTCGCCGCTTCTGGCGGCTGGCTCAAAACGTGATACTTGCTGATCTTGCCTTTCAAGTAATTCTGCAACATTCAATATAACATCGTCATACTTATTCATGGTATGCGTCTTGTCTTCCTTTACGGGGCAATTTTGTTCACATAGGTTTTTGTGCAATGATCCCATATCCCGTTGTGTAACGTGTTAAAAATGGATTGTATTTTAGCCGCGGACTCGGCTCTAATGACAAAGCTGCCTGCCGTAAGCCAAGCGCGCTTATGACCAATGTTTTCCTAATAAGCCGACCTCCCAAGCCGTTTATTTTATAATTCTTCACATAACCGGTAACCATATCCGATATGACACTTAATAAATATCCCTGTTTTTCGATTTTTATGTTTGAAAATCCTGAATTTTGTAGGGTTTCAAGCAAAAAACTATCGGTATACCTGGCATAGTCCTTCGGGTCAGGATGGAGCGGCACATTAAAAGGCACCGTGGCCAAAAAAAGACCTCCTTTTTTTAAAAGCCTAAAGGCCTCTCTTATCACTTTATTGGCGTCATAAACATGTTCAAGTGTCTCAGCGCAAATGACCGCATCGTATACATCTGACTCGAGAGGTACGGATGTTACATCTGTGCAATAATCAGGATCCGTTTGCTTATCAAGATTCACATACTCAACACATTGCTGATAATTTTCCATGTTAAACCTCCCCCGTTTGCTCATCTTTTTTCCGCCGAGGTCAAGAATAGCACTTTTGGGCTTTAAGCTCGGAACGATATTTTTATAGAACGAATCAACAAAATACCGCCGCAAAGAATAATTGAGATCATCGCGATCTTCCTTACGCATCTTACAATCATGATCATTCAATACATGCCGCTTGATGTAAGGGATCCAATGCTCCGCCGGCATCTTGCCCTGCTTTGTGTAATCACCTAATGATCGCGGGACCCCCCTGCCCAAGTGCATAAGGAACACATCACCACTATCATCAAAACATTTATCTGCCTTCACAGCTCTCAATGGATCAGATTCGTTAATGGTAGTTTCCAATTCAGGGTTATTGAATGTATTCTTACTTACAAAAGTCCCATATCCCGCTTGTTCCGCTTTTATCGTCAACTGATCACCGACATCATATTCCGGAATGTTCGGATAGCGCTCTTGCCGCATATTCGGCATAAAACTCATACCACATTCTTGGTAGGCTTTATAATCTATAAGCATACCTCCGACATGTAATGCATGCACACGTGCGGGATCTTTCCTAAAGGCCGCCAATTTAACGTGATCGTTAAGCTTAGACTTCAGAAACCCCAACCACCCTGTCTTTATTACCACCGTATCACTGTGCATAACAAAAACATATTTTGTGTCCTGCGCAATCAAGCGTATACCAATCTCTAAGCCAATAGCATTTGCGTATGACCCATCATGCATTTGACGGATCTTATTGCTAAACGGAAGAAATGTTGACCTGTTTATTTCCGCAAATCGATTTATGGGCTCTGTCCTATTCAAAACCACATTTATGAACGGATACTTATCGAGCCATTTAATGTATCTCGCTGGAGATCTATTATCAACGAGCCATAATTCAAATTCTTCTTTCGTGAAGCGTGATATGCTCTCACAACATACCCTCGTTATCTCAGCTGCAGTTCTATTAGGCATATATGCGGGGATAATAATTTTTACTGCATGTGACGAACAAACAGTGTTCCTTCTGATCTCTACGTTGTATGCGCGATCATCAATAGTAAAAACACGTTTTTCCGTTTTTTGGATCGTCATGAAGCCTCACTCTTTTGCCCGACTATAAGAATACTGTCGCACCAATCGATCCTATAAATCCGATTCACATAATACGCTACTATCTTCTCAATAACACCTTTTGGATGCCGTTTACTATACCGCGCAATCTCTTGAACATTAAAACGACATAACTTAAAGAGTGCATATAATGCCTTATATTCCCAACATGTGACATGTGTAATATTGGTATGCTGACGCACAGGATGTGCGATATTAGGTACTGTAGCAATGAAATATCCGCCCTTTTTAATGTGCCTTTGAAGAACTCGCACCATCTTTATGCTTTCTGCTAAGGTAAGGTGCTCTAACACTTGATTCGCTATAACTAACGCAAATGTTTTATTTTCAGGTATCTCCTCAACAGATCGATAGGTAAACGTTCCGCATGGATCCGTATCTAAAGAATGATATACCTCGTCAGATAATCGTAAGCGCGCCTGAGCCACTCGTGCTTTGCCGCATCCTAGATCCAGCACATTACCTCCCGAATAATATTTACTGATTTTATCAAAATGACTTTTGATAATTGGCAGATCAGGAAGGGCTCCAAACGAATTAACACATTCGCTTAAGCAATCTGAATAGAATCCATAATCAAAAGCATCGGCTTCGTTGCGACTTTTCATAATTCGATAAGGCTCCATTCCTTTTCGGTGTTCACGATGCCACGAGAGGGCATCTCCCCCACTATTTCAATACTATCTTTCAATAATATCCTCTCATATGTTTCTCCCGTGCTATTGTTTCTGATGGCTATGCTCGGGAGGTAAATGCCTGGCATCAAACAGTGTGATTCATATCTAACAATGATCCGATACTTACCCTTTTTAAAATCGTCGAATTTACAATCTTCCATATCACTACTGACGGACCAAAGGCACGGCCTTTTATGCTGATCATAAATTGATATAGAAAAATAGAGGCCGGCAACATCATTATTTAAAATGAAATCACAAAATTGTATCAGAGGCTCATCAATGGATACCCTAGATGTCTTTCGCCCTGAGACGTCAAGAAGACCGCAATCCACATACTCGATTTCCTCACCAGATGAAATCCTGAGATCAATGCCATCTGAATTATTTTTGTGTGCTGCATGAAGAGAGATCTTACGTGAAAGCTTTTCATACTTTATAATAGCTGTCTTGGGATCCCCTGTGAACTCTTGCCTTCCGGCATTCAATATTATTACTCTATCACACAGATCACTTACGTGCCTTAAATTATGGCTCACAAACACAACTGCATGTGCATTATCACGTAACGCCGCTAATTTGCGCAGACTTTTATTCTGGAACGATAGGTCCCCTACTGAAAGAACCTCATCTATTAGTAATATTTCAGGATTAATGTTGATAGCGATCGATAAACCAAGCCGCACATACATCCCTGAAGAATAATATTTGACCGGCGAATCGATAAAATCACCTATATCTGCAAACTCGACTATTTCATCGAATTTCTCATCGATCTCTCTTTTGGTCATACCAAGAATAGTGCCATTGATGTAGATGTTCTCTCGACCGGAAAGCATCGGATGGAACCCTGCTCCCACTTCTATGAGAGCGCCTACTCTTCCTTGCATTTCAATGCGTCCTTTATCAGGCATATAAATACCATTTAGCATTTTTAAAAACGTGCTCTTGCCTGATCCATTCGGGCCGATAATTCCTAATGTCTCGCCTTTTTTGAGCTCAAAGGACACATCATCCACTGCCCAAAACTCTCCTGCGCGAAGATTTTCCGACTTACACTCAATGCCCACTGCGTTCATCATCACATCAGTAACGCCATAGAACATTGACCGCTTCAGGCTTTTTGAGAATTTTTTCCCTACATTTTTGGCTGAAATCAATATATCGTTCATATTACAGTCTTTCAGGGATCTTTGTTTCTACGAGATGAAATATTCTCCACGCACATAATAAAACAACAACAGAAATAATAGTGGCAACACAAAATTCTACCGGTTCTTTGATAGAACCATATACAAGAAGATCACGAGGAGTATTTACAAGTGGGATCAGTGGATTAAGCTTTAAGTAAATCGACTTAGTTGCAGATATAGGATACAGCACAGGAGTAAGGAACATCAGAAACGTTGTAAGCAATGAAACTGCATTTGCCGTATCGCGCAATACCCCATTAACAAGAGAAAGGATCAACGATAGCCCGACCGTCAGGATTATGATCGGCAACACCGCTACAGGGAATAACAATCCCCACGGAGACGGCACGACTTTAAATATAAAAAAGAAAATAACGATCAGCACAGACTTTACCATAAACTCAAAGAGCCCCTGAGCCATAGATGAAAACACAAGCGATTCTCGCGGGAAATTGATCTTGACCACCATACTGCCGGCTGAAACAATACTATTAGTTCCGGAAACTATACCCGTCGAAAAAAGCTGCCAGATAGTAAGTCCTATCAATGCGAATAACGGATACGGTATATCGACCGTATCTATATTAACGATACCTACTCGGTTTAAATACATAAACGTACCGATAGCAATGAACGGCATGAGTAAAAACCACACATAGCCCAAAATCGATTGTCTATACTTAGCAGAAAGGTTCCGTACGAACAAACGCCAGACGAGTTCACGGCTTTCCATAAGCTCGAGAAACATATCTTTCCATATCTTGATGCCACGCTTTAAGTACTTATTTGGCTCATAGATCGTGGTCTTGTGATTTATTTCATCCATTTGATCACATTCTTTCACCTAGGCTCACCAGTTCAGGCAACGATTCTGCTTTATGTCCGGCCGGTCTCTCAAGCGCGGGTTCTTTCTTCTGATCACGTACTTCTATTTGAGGTAGGACCATTACAAGAGCAGCAAGAAACCAATAGGGTTCCATAATGCGAATTATAATAAAGGTGTTGGCCGTAATCGCGTGCGCCATTATTCCCACATGCCCGGCAAAAAAACCAATGGTAATCCCTTTTAATAATGGTTCTTTTACCGCACGATAAACATTAATCGTTTGACGAGATATCGACCCCAATAAGAAAATGAAGGCTAAAAAACCTATCGCCCCAAGATCCACTAACGTTGTCATATATTGTCCATCAAGAAAACCTTTACCTGTAACACCATATCCAAAAAATGGCTGCATTCTCCACGCTTTCAGCACTTCCTGCCAGCTTCGAATACGTGCCGACGCGGAAGAGTCAAGTCGAATATCTCCCACTTTTACAGGTTTAACTTCCTGGGTTTGAGTAGTCTCAAAAGTATATTTTAAACGTGAACCAACCTCTTCAGGCATAAAAAGCAAACCCGCTATGAGCGTTATTATTCCAACTATGAGCAATAAAACCCTTTTCGAAGGGACAAAAATGAAAAAGGTCAAATACATCGGAAAAACCGCCGAATATCCCGAACGTGAAAGCGTGAATAAAAAAGGCGGAATGGTCAATAATACCAATCCTGCCAATATGATCCTTGCGAGTCCCGACCTAATATGCAGAAAAAGCCCCAATGCAAGCGCCATTAGTAAAACTTGATATCCCCCAAGCGTGTTCGGTTGCGCATTGCCTTCAAATGGGGCCGACAACCGCGCGTCATGGCCAATCCTCGAAATAGCGTAAATATTCACTATCGCAAAAGTCGCCAATAACAAAATGACGTGCAATTTGACTTGGCTCTTGCGTCTTATAAAGGTTGCTGTCAGAAAATATATCATGAAATATTCAAGATATTTCAAAACATAAAAAAATCCTTTTAACGGATCAACGCCGGCAGCTATCATTCCACGTCCTGTTAAAAGTACGAATACTAACGCGTAAAGCAAAATATTAAAATTAAGCGGAGTTTTTACCACGAACGATTCATCTTTTCTTAATGCTTTAGTCGCAAACCACGCGACCATGAGCAAGATAATAATAAAGTCTTCCAGACGAACTACAATATCTCTGCCTGGCACTTGTCCAACAACAAGCTCCGGCGATAATAACATTGACAAAATAAGACAACCTAAAATAATGTCTACATGAGTAAATGCCAGCAAACAAATAAACAAGAAAACGATTGGAAGCAATATTGGCGAGTTCGGAAATGTAGCAACACCGCTCCCCACGAGAATGCAGGTAATAATAACTAATGCAATTAATAATATAATCGAATACTCATTTTTCATGGAAAACCTACAGATGTTTGTATGAATTAAGAAATTAATGGGACGAAGCCCAAGGCAAGCTTTGAATTCCTTTTCGCGGCGAGCTGCGGGGGATCTTTATCCCCAACAAGGAAACTTTAACGTATGTTCGCTCTCGATCCGTAAGAGCAATGATGTTTTTTCACCTACGAGGTGGGGCTGGCCGCCCCACCACGTAGGTGGTTTCCATGTCATCCCCGCGCAAGCGGGGATCAGAGTATCTTGATGCCTAGATCCCGGATAAGCCTCCCGCCACAAGACAAGGCGAACAGGTCGGCTTTCCGGGATGACATTAATCTTGATATCCTCTGCCGAATTATATAAATATACTCGACAATTTACTCAAACTCTGATTGATTATGCCGGACTTCTCTGCCGGCATTTCATCATAGTGATACTTGTACTGATATGCTGCTGCGCCAAGCTGTTCTTCTTTCTTGATATCATTAAGAATAACGCCGCAAATCTCGGCGCCTACGCTCTGAAGCTGCACCTTAGTGCGCCGCAACATGTCTCGCTTTGTTTTGCCCACCCGGTAAATAACAACAACGCCATCAACTTTATTCGCGAGTGCAAGCGTATCGGTAACCGGCAACACAGGCGGACAATCAATGATCACCGCATCATACGCAACTCTGAGATCAGCCAGCAAACGATCCATGCCATAATGGTGCAATAATTCCGCCGGATTAGGCGTCCTGGTGCCGCAGGTAATGATCCTGAGGTTATCAAGTCCCTGCAGATGTAACAGCTTATCCACATCCAGTTCACCGGTAATAAGGTCGGCCGCATTGCGCACTGCTTCCTGCCACGGTATCTTGCCTACCAGAATATCGCTTAATCCCGGTTCACGGCTCACCCCATAGAACTTGTACACCGTAGGCCGCCGCATATTAGCGTCAAGCAATAATGTTTTCATGCCCAAATTCGCCAACAATACTGCCATGTTAGCCGCTATTGAGCTCTTGCCTTCCTGCTGCAGAGCACTGGAAAAGAGCATGACTTTTTTGTTCTCTTTCCGCATCACTTGAACGATGTGCGTTCGCAAGGTCTTAATGCTCTCAAGCTCGCACGCTTTCGGATCATAGATCGATATAAGCCGCGAACGTTGTTCACGTTCTTTCGATCTCCTGAGGCCCAGGAAACCATAGGCTTTCTTGCCCTGAATATAAGGCACCGTGCCAAACACCGGAAGGCCGATATTTTTTTCCACATCTTCGATCGTGCTAATCGAAGCGTCAATATTCTCCACCGCAAACCCGACCATGATGGCGAACAGA
>JAFGJY010000009.1 GCA_016928875.1 Candidatus Omnitrophota bacterium
AGAATTACGTATGGTAGCCGCAGGCTTTAGCCTGCGTTGGTTGAGAAGAATTACGTATGGTAGCCGCAGGCTTTAGCCTGCGTTGGTAGGAGGAGGAATCAAAAATGAAAATAATCGAGAAAAAACACAGATTACAGACAGAATATTACATGGGGCAGACGACCGTAGCGTTTACTGCATGTCTCGATCACAACCGTTATCCTGTAGTCGATGATAAGATCGTACGTATGGCAATCGATATTTTAACGCATGCCGTAACTAAAAACCATTGTATAGTTCCGTGTTATTGTTTTATGCCTGACCATTTGCACGTTATAATTATGGGAATAAATGAAAAGGCGTGCGTTTGGCAGGCACTTGTAGAATTCAAGCAGAAGACCGGGTATTGGATGAGCAAAAATAGGCCGGATATTTCATGGCAAAAAGATTTCTTTGATCACGTTATACGGCCTGAAGAGGACCTAGGGACGCAAGTGCGTTATATATTAGATAATCCTGTTAGAAAGCGATTGGTCGAGACGTGGCGGGAATATCCGTACAGCGGTGCTATTGATTGTACTCTTGAAGATGTGTTGTACGGCATATTGTGAAGGATTACGAGACGGAACGGACGCAGGCTAAAGCCTGCGCCTACCGACGCGAACACATTTGGAATAAGGCGAATAATATTGCGTTAGTACGGACGAGAATGGTAGCTGCGGGCTTTAGCCCGCGTTTGTGCGAATGATAATAAACAGGGAGGAGATATGAGGCAGCATTTCAAAATAATAAGTAGTATGTTAACGCTGATTTTTTTTACCGGAACGATTGGGGATTCGTTTGCGGCGCGGCCTGAGCGTCCGATCGGCGAGAAGGTTTCGATAGTGACCGACTCTGATTGGATAAATAATGAAGAGATCATTTATGCACGGCATATTCGATATATAAAATTCGATTACAGCTGGCTCGCGAATGTCTCGAAGGGATTTGAGACTATCTATAAGACAGAAAATTATCTTATTAAACGGCATATTTATACGGGTGAAGAGGAAATATTGCTCGAAGGGCCGCATATGGGAGCGCTTTCATTTTCACCAGTACGTAATGTGTGTGCGATCGTTGTGTATGAAGAACGTTCTCCGGGAGATGACCGCGGGCCGCGATCGGTGTATTTGTTCGATATGGCAACGCGTGAGTTGCGCATGATCGTCGAAGGGGCTGAGCGCCCGCTCATCTCTCCTAACGGTGAAATAGTTTATTGTGAGATACAGGGAAAACCTGTTTTGTATTGGATGGATACAGGAGAGATCGAGAAGATTTATGAGCAGGGATTCGTGTCGTTCGATCAATGGGACCGTGATACGAATGAGCTAATTTGCAAAGGTGATAAAGAAAAGCACAGGTTTAGATATAATCCTTACACTAGAAAAACAATTCCGTTGGACCTTAATTCTTATACTATCTTTAATTTTAAAAAAGACAGAAAAAGCTATTTTGGGAATAGATTAGTGTATGTGAGCGAGGACAATGAATATGAGCCAATGGTGCGAATCAGTTCGAAGACAGGTGTGTTATCACCGGATAAAAAAATATTGTTATCCGGATTAAGTCTTTATGATCACGCGCAAGAAAAATATTTGTTTGAGGATAGAGGGTATTCAAGAGAATCGATTTTTGGAAAGGTATTACCATGAAAAAAAGATATCGAAGTATTTTAGGGGTATGTTTGTTTATTTCTTGGATTTGTAAATCACCATTCATTGATGCCAACATTATTAAGTCATCAGCAACTTATGAAGAGCCTTGGCAGAACCCATTGTCTTATAAGCCTGCGCCAATTTACTTATTACATGGGTTTGGTAAAGGCGACGTTTCTGATTGGGATGCCACAAGAGCCGATATGTTTAAAATAGACGATGAAGTCGCTTTTCGGGGATTGTTTGAAAAATATAAAAAGTTTGATACTAATAAGGAACCACTTACCTACGTCCACACCATAAAGTTTCATCCGAGCGTAGAAGAGACGCGTAACATGATCGAACGCAATAGTTCCGTTGATACATTTCAAGCGGGGGATACCTATGTTGAAGACGGTCTCAAACTTGATCCGGCAGATACGCGAGTTACGCTTGAGCCGGGTGATGATGGATGGGCAGACCGACTGCATGATTTTATACAAGGTGAATATAATGGTGAGATCGTTCCTTCGTTAACAGATATTGACCGGTATGCGGCAGGTAAAGGGATACTTGTCGGGCATAGCATGGGCGGCCTTGTCGCGCGTGAATTTGTCACGAACTCAAAATATAGCGACGAAAACGCAAAGATAAAAGAAATTGTTACGATAGGGGCGCCACACACGGGATGTTTTATAACGAACGCGGCAAAAGCCATTCATAGTACGCGGGCGATCAGTATGTTCGCATGCGGGATGGCCGGTAT
This sequence comes from Candidatus Omnitrophota bacterium, assembly GCA_016928875.1. Taxonomy (GTDB): domain Bacteria; phylum Omnitrophota; class Omnitrophia; order JAHJGZ01; family JAFGJY01; genus JAFGJY01. Next base: position 2,422 of record JAFGJY010000009.1, read on the forward strand.
TTTTGCACCTATCAATGGTTCCATAGCCGATTTTGCGGGAAATAAACAATATATAGATATTAAAGGCGATGCGATACGTGATATGAACGTTGGTAGTGAATTCCTCGAGACGCTCAATTATGACCGTGATCAACGGATCGGTGAGATCGATTATTCGCTTATTGCAAGTTATGTCGGTAGATTAGATTTTTCGGACGGCGCTCATGCGCAGCTATTGGTTGGTGGAGACAACGAAATGCTTGGTGGGGATGGGGTTGTAAGTTTGCGCAGCCAGCTCGCACGTGATCCGCGTGATGTAAGTCAATGTTTACTTATCGGTGCTGATGAAAAGGTCATTTACGCGTTGCATGGTGAGTCGCGTCATGTTGCGAGTATGCCGCTTGAAAATGGCGAACCTGCGCCGCTTCTGAAAATGATCTGCGGCAGACCTGAATTAGAGGTTTTGCCCTATTATGATGTCAATTATGATCAAGAGTGGATACCGCTCTACACGACGATAAAAGGTGAATATTTCCCGTATCAGTGTGTCCTGACGACGAGCACCAAAGATGAATTTGGAGGCTATCTCACTGTTCTGGATGATCTTGATGTAAAAGAACGTATTGTGCCGGATGACCTTTGGGATAATGAGCTTGATCGGCCGGTTGTTGCGAGTGTGCTTGAAGAGATCGAGACGCATGCGGCAGACAACAGTGTTACGGAGGTCAAGCACGCATTGAAGAATATTGTGAACGAAAGCGCTGAAATACGGACAGTCATCGTTGAGGGCATCAACAGAGGCATTCTCAGCCGTGGAAGATTAATATTACGTGAACCGGGTGATAGTGTAAATGATGATGTCGAGAATACTTTTTGGAGCAGTATTTTATCTTCACCGGTCACCGCCGGATTGCCGGAATATATGCGCGATGATGATAATGTGTGGGGCCCCATTACTTTTTCACGGTCTGGTAATTATCCGTCCATGGATCCCATGGTCTTAAAACACTTTTATAGTTCATACCGCGAAGACACCGGCGGCCATCTACGCGGTGCACTTTTGCGTGGGTATATTTCATTTGATACGGATCTTATTCCCGACGATACGAAAAACCTTATTCAGGAACACAGTGATACAGTGAAGGTTATTTTAGGATATCACGGATGTTTGTATAATTCACTTTTCAGGCAACGATCCGAAAGAGTCCTTATAAAACGTGCTTCATTCGGTGCTTCTATCGGTACTCATGCATGGGGCAGCGGTTCAAAAGTAATTGCGACGTATTCTTTTGGCAACGATACTGCTTTCTTGTTAAACTCAGAGAATCCGCAAATGGTGTTAGAATTCCAAGAAGTAGAGATCGATCTCACAGATATAACCTTTGATGGCAAGATGCAGGTAGAAATATGTTTTGAGAACGAAGGAATGCCGGCATTACAGGATATTATCGTAAATGAGGATGAGCGCATCCGTGAAGGACATGATGCGTTTTACGCAACCCTTAAACACCGTGGTGGATTCCGCGAGTCGTCATTCGCGCCATATTTGAAGATCTGCTATTAATATAAACTGAATTAAAGGGACACGATACTTAATTACTGACAGATTATAACCGATGCGTTGTGAAAAAGAGCTCTTCTCACATCGCGTCGGTGGGGTGTTAAATAATTAAGTATCGTGTCCCTTTAATTCACTAGGAAAAAAATTCCTTTTTTGTCACCAAAACATCACCCGATCTCATCCCCGTTGACTTAAATACTATATTTATATATTATTAACACATCACGCATCATACCCAATAGTGCCTACCATGTGTAATGAAAAGCGCAGGCTAAAGCCTGCGGCTACCACATGTGTTCACTCATAAAATTATAGCTGCACGTAAGATCAGGATGATCTTAACTATAGTAAATCAATCGTATTTATCACTTTATACTTTATTAACGAAAGGAGAAGGAACGTGAGAGCGATTTCTGTGGTTAACCAAAAGGGAGGCTGTGGAAAAACAACGACGAGTGTGAATGTGGCTGCGTGTTTGGCGTTTTTAGGCAAGAAGGTTTTAGTCGTCGACATGGATTCGCAAGCGCATAGTACATTGAGCCTTGGCGTGGATCCCGATGAACTTAAGATAAGTATGTTTGACGTTCTTGATCCTGAAAATGAAACGACGCTCATGCGTGATGTGATCGTACCTATCGAGGAAAATCTCGATCTAGCGCCTTCGCAGACTATCCTAAGCGTTATAGAACAGAAACTTGCAGGTTTAAAGGGTCGCGAGCGGCAGCTGCAATTGGCGCTTGCCCCGCTTAAAGAAAATTACGATTTTATCCTTATCGATTGTCCGCCGAGTATCAGTATCCTTACCTTTAATGCATTATGCGCGGCCGATGATGTATTGGTGCCGGTCGAGCCGTCATATCTTTCTGTTCATGGGCTCAAAAAATTAATGGAGACGATTGATCTCGTTAATGAAGTTACCGAACGTCCTGAGCCGCTTAAAGTTAAAGCGCTCATTACCTTGTTCGATAAAAGGACCAGTTATGCCAAGAAGATGTCAGAGCAGATCCGTGAAATGTTCGCGTGCAAAGTATTTATGACCCCGATCCGCAAGAACGTGAAATTGCAGGAAGCTGCCGAGCACGGCACGAGCATCGTGCGTTTCAACCGCGATTCACACGGATTTGAGGATTATATCGGTGTTACGATGGAGATCCTTGAGATCAAGCAGGAGAAACAAGAGCCTGAACAGGCAGAAGTTAAGTCATATACGATGAGCACTGAAGAAGTCCCGGCCGCAGCGGCGCCCGCACCACAGGATGAAGTGCCTGAGGTTGTTTCGGCAGAGACAGCGGCGATTGAGCGCGAAGATTGTCTGACCGATGCGACAAGCATTTATGAGCGTTTGGTATTTTCAATCAATGCCCCGCATGCCACAGTGGTCGAATTGGCCGGCGATTTCACCGGCTGGACGCCGATCCCTTTACGTAAGGATAAGAATGTAGAGGGGATGTGGACATTGGATGTTTCGTTAAAACCGGGTGTGTATGAATATAAATTTATAGTCGATAGCGCATGGATAGCTGATCCGCAGAACAATGATACGGTTGATGATACGTTCGGCGGCCTCAATTCGTTGGTATCTTTCATGCCGTGTGCTGTCGCCTGACACGAACCAAGTTTTTCGTGGATCATCACAAAAACGCAGGTTTAGTGTGTCTTGATCCATTATTAGATATTTTATAGTTGCATACGAACACATTTTAAATACAATGCACACTTTGGCCTTCATTTAAAAATGTGTTTGTCTTAACCTTTCAGATGACTTATGGACTCAAACGATAGCAAAAAACGGACCCTGGCCGATCACGCCCATTATTATCTGTCCGGGGAATCCGACAGCATACCTAATATATCCCACAATAAGGACGCTGTGCACGATGCGGCAGCGATCACACCATCAAAAACAATGGTGAGTTTAGGCCATTGCACGATACAAGGGATCGATCCGTTGCGGGCGTTGGTGTTGTTGACGCCTTTTTATGCTCAAGAGTTCGATCAGATCTATATTATTACTTCAACTTTCAATGAATCACACGCTCATTCGGTTTTGCCGTCATTAGGATTTGAACAGGATCCGCACAGCAAAGCATGTTCGTTCTGGAATCTGCAGCGTACGGCGAATGTCTCCGTGATCCAGGAAAATTATTTACTTGAGACATTGACGGAGATCGGTTCGGCAGGCGGCAGTGACGCGCAGGGCCGGCACGATAGCAATTTATCGCGGCTTATTATCGTTGATGCAAGTGGGTTCGGCATATCGTTTCTCGATACATTGTGTGCACATCTTCAGAGCCTTTTTGTCATATCGGGTAAGGCGCTCGGTGAGGTCATTGAAAGCTATCAGGTCATCAAGGCCTATACACAGGTCAAACCTGATCTTTTCTGCGATTATTTCTTTGTGGCCGATGCGCAAGACACGGCCGGGCCGATTATTCGCGATAAGATATGCGCGATGAGCGAGCGGTTCCTCAATAAACGGATCCGCGTGACATCGCTTTTCCCGGGAGATTTTTTTGCGGGCTATGATATCAATGATGTTACCGTAAGCGTGTGTTTGCGGCATCTGACGTTACGTGCTGAGGTTCTCGGCGGGAGTGAGGCCACGATGTATTTTTTCGATAAGATACATGAATATATCAACGGAAATGCGATCATCATATAAAACAGGAGGTGCGTATTATGGCAGAGGTCCGTGTCTACCAAACAACTGATCGAACACCTCTTTCGACACTGAGGGACGATATTCTCACGCACGTGCAGGATGTTTTTCCCATGTTCCGTTCTTTAGTAGAGAATGTTTCGATCTATAATGATGAAAAAGAGGAGATACTCTTTTTTACAGGGGCCGGGACATTGACCTATGTGAAGTTCATTCGCTCTGACCGGGACGGGTCGCTTGATTATGTGATCGACGATTACATGCGCGTCAAAGAACGCTGGGCGCGTTTTTGTAAGAACAATGCGCCGTATGCCTCAAGGGCCGATGAGACAATCGCGCTCATTGTCATAGCAGAGAGGTTTGATACCGCATTCGTCAGACGAGTGCAGTTCATATCGACTATGCCCGTAACCTTACTTGAGGTGCGAGCGCTGAAAAGTTCCGCAGGTGAGATCGCATACTCACTGATGAACGTTTATTCGCATGCGGTTGTAGAACGGGGCGACATTGCCAAAAAAAGCGATGTGCCACTGTCCTCAGAAGCTGCACCGGTCCCGAGTAAACAACAGGACATTGCGGAAGACGTTGCGTCGCAGGCAAGCGGGACGGACAAAGGTAGCGTTGAAGAACCGACGCGCGAACCTGCGGTTGATGAAAACACTATTACTGTGACGCCTGAAGAAGTTGTGGCCTTGCAGTCAAGCGGAGCGCGCAAGGAGATCATCAGTGATTTTTTTGAACGGGCACAACTTAATGCTGAAGAAGAACGGGAATTCTTTTTGCTCAATCAACAGCTTTCAGAAACGGTACAACATTAAAAGATCAAAACGAACAAACAAATAATAACTATGGAGGGTAAGAGACAATGGGACTAGTAGCATTAGCACCGATCGGTTCACTCATCGCGATAGCGTATGTCGTGTATTTATGGATCTTCATCATGAAAAAGGATGAAGGGACGGAGAAGATGAAAGAGATCGCGCAGGCGGTACGCGAAGGCGCCGGCGCGTATTTGAAACAACAATATGTGGTGGTCGCGATCTATTTCGCGGTCGTCTTTGTATTGTTATTTGTGTTGTATTTTATGAATTATTTGCCGATCTTCACGCCGTTCGCATTTTTGCTCGGCGGTACGATGTCAGGCATTTGCGGTTTTCTCGGCATGAAGATCGCGACACAGGCCAATTCGCGTACGGCACGGGCGTGTATGGATAGTCTTAATAGCGGCCTTAATGTGTCATTCAAGAGCGGCGCGGTGATGGGGCTTACGGTGGTCGGGCTTGGACTCCTCGAGATCAGCATCGGGTTCTTTTTCCTTAACTGGTTCTATTCGAACGTAGAAGTGATCGCTGATCTGTCTCAGAAGATGACCAAGATCACGCAGATCATGTTGACGTTCGGTATGGGCGCTTCGTCACAAGCGCTTTTCGCGCGTCTCGGCGGCGGTATTTTTACAAAAGCAGCCGATGTCGGTGCAGACCTTGTCGGGAAAGTCGAAGCGGGCATTCCTGAAGATGACCCGCGCAATCCTGCAACGATCGCCGATAACGTCGGTGATAATGTCGGTGATGTGGCCGGCATGGGCGCTGATCTGTACGAATCATATGTTGGATCAATTATAGCGACTATGGCGCTCGGTGTTGCGGCATTTGCCGCACGCGGGCTTGCGCTTGAAGCGATCACGATCCCGCTGACGATCGCGGCGTGCGGTGTGGTAGCGTCGATCATCGGAACGTTATTGGTAAAGTGCGGAGAAGATGCGACGCAGGCGGTATTGCTTAAGGCGCTTCGAAAAGGTATTTATACAAGTGCGGCACTTATTGTGCTCGCATCGTTCTTTATCGTGAAATTTACGTTCGGTATGGAATACATTGGTGTTTTCTGGGCGATTATCGTCGGATTGCTCGCAGGTGTAGCGATCGGTTTTTTTACCGAATATTACACTTCAGATGATTATTCGCCGACCAAAAAACTTGCGGACCAAGCCAAAACAGGTCCGGCGACGTTCGTTATCGCGGGTATCGCGCTTGGGATGCTTTCGACCGGTATGCCGGTGATAATTATCAGTATAGCTATATTATTGGCATATTATCTTGCAGGCGGCGGCGCTGATTTCAATATGGGATTGTATGGTGTTGGGATTTCTGCGGTCGGTATGTTATCGACGTTGGGTATTACGCTCGCTACCGATGCGTATGGACCGGTAGCGGACAATGCCGGTGGCATAGCGGAGATGAGCAAACTTGATCCGAAAGTGCGTGAGAGGACCGATGCGTTGGATTCTCTTGGGAATACGACGGCGGCGACAGGGAAAGGTTTTGCGATCGGGTCTGCAGCGTTGACAGCGCTTGCGCTGTTGGCGGCCTATAGAGAAGAAGCATTTCGTTTCCTTGGCGCGGAGTCGGTCAGCTCTCTTAATTTGACGCTCCTCAACCCACAGGTGATCGTTGGCTTGCTTATTGGCGGTATGCTTACCTTGGTATTTTGCGCTCTGACCATGATGGCCGTCGGTCGTGCGGGTGGCATGATCGTTGTCGAAGTGCGTCGGCAATTCCAGGAAATACCCGGATTGCTTGAAGGGACAGGTAAACCTGATTATGCACGGTGTGTCAATCTGTGCACTAAGGAAGCGCAAAAAGAAATGATCTTTCCGTCATTGCTTGCCATTTGTTCGCCTGTTATAATGGGACTTTTATTGGGGGTAGAAGGTGTGTTGGCATTGCTTGCCGGTACATTGGCGACCGGATTTGTGATGGCACTTTTTATGGCGAATGCCGGTGGCGCGTGGGACAATGCAAAAAAATACATCGAAAAAGGTGCCTTAGGCGGCAAGGGTTCTCCTGCTCATAAAGCCGGAGTAGTAGGCGATACGGTCGGTGATCCGTTCAAGGATACCTCCGGTCCTGCGCTCAATATTTTGATCAAGCTTATGAACATGGTCAGCATCGTTTGTGCGTCATTCGTTGTGAGCAATAGTTTGTTCTAATATATCAGGTTTCATGCCACAGGTTACATGTTACAAGTTGTATGTTAAAAAGTTTATAACGTGTAGCTTGCTACTTGCAGCCTGTGACTTGTAACAAGAAAGGTTTACATGAAAGAAACGATCGATCTTTTCAGGCAATGTCAGGAACGGGATGTCGAGATCTATGCACTTGAAGAGCAATTGCGTGAGATCCCGATTAAGATAAAAGCGCTCGAAGAACAATTCGAGGGTGAGAAAACCGAGCTTGCACGACTTGAGGAACATCTTAAGACTACCAAGGTGAAGCTGAAGGAAAAAGAGGGTGATCTTAAATCAAAAGAAGAACAGATCAAGAAATTGGAAGGGCAACTGATGCAAATCAAGACGAACAAAGAATACGCATCATTGCAGGGTGAGATCGCGCTGCTTAAAAAAGGATGTTCCGGAATCGAAGAGGAGATTATCATAAGTTTGGATGAGATCGCTGAGATCGAGCAGCAGATCGTGGAAGAAAAAAAGCGTCTTGATGCTAAACGGACCGAACTTGAGAGTGAAAAACGATCATTCGAAGTGATCGACAAAGATAATCGTGCGAAGATCAATACGATGAAAAAAGAACGCGATGCATTCCTTGCGCCACTTGATAAACAGCTAAGAACATTGTACGAAAAGATCGTAGCAAAACGGCAAGGTAATGCATTGGCCAAGATCGAAGGCGAACAATGTTCGGGATGTGGCATGCGCATTCGGCCACAGACGATCAATGAAGTTCGCATGTGCGATCAGGTTGTCATATGCGATAATTGCTCACGGATACTCTATGTAGAGTAGCGATATATCACTGCGTGGCATATTTTTTATGCCGCAGTGATGATGATCTTTAAGAGCACGCAGAAAAATGCGCGCTCTTTTTTGTTCTACAACACGTGCGGATACGCAAAAAAATGTGTGCCCCCACGTGTTTTTTTGTGCCTTCATCCCATTTTTCATCCTTACTTTTACCTATATAATAAGTTAAGAGTTTTTATGTATATGTCGAAAATATTAATAAGAATTAAAAAACGTGTTGTATTTTTTTATCAGGGAAAACACTATATATTGGGAAGATTCACAGATAATTCACAATATGTAGTATTTAAAAAAAATATTTGCTCTTTCATAAAAATATTCTTGACTTGGTGGGGTGAATTGCTATAATAGCCCACAATGTGTCACATAGTGGTTTAATGTGGTTAAATGTGGAGGACGAATGTTCTTCGGCGAATACGAACATACTCTCGATAAAAAAGGCCGCATCATCATTCCCGCCAAATTCAGAGAAATTTTCAAAGAACGGTACATCGATAATTTCTTCATCACACGCGGGCTTGATCGTTGCTTGTTCGTTTTTACCGAGGAAGAATGGAAAATACAGAATAAGCAATTCAAAGATATGCCGTTCACGAGCGCAGAAGCGCGGCAATTCAACCGCCTCTATTTTTCCGGGGCTGTGCGCGTACAATGCGACAAGCAAGGCCGCATTCTTATTCCGAACTATCTCAAGGAGTACGCTGATATCTTGAACACGGTCGTGATGGTCGGCGTGTTCGATCGCATTGAGATCTGGGCCAAGGAGAAGTGGACGACATATTTTTCCGAAAAGCTGGCAACATTTGAAGAGCTTGCAGAAAAATTGATCATTAACCCGAAAAAATCGGACCAGTAAATAAGACGCTCGGAAGGAGGTGAATAATGATAGCGCAAAGAAGTTCCGTTAAGGACATCGATATCATAGAATGCATAGGGGATCTGAACGCCCCGTCAATGGTCGCACTAAAAAACAAGTTAAGGGGGCTTATGGAGAAGAATCGTAACAAAGTTGTGTTGGACCTTGGTCGTACCAATCACGTTGATCTGGCTGCGTTAGGCATTCTGGTTGAGCGTATCAAAGAAGTACGCGGCTCGAAAGGAGACATCAAGCTTTGCAAGATGAAACCCAATGTGCGCCGTACTTTCAAGATGGTGGGTGTTTCCAAATTGATCGATACGTTTTCAACACAAAATGCAGCTGTCAGGAGTTTTCAACTTGCATAAAACGGTTTTTCTTAAGGAAGCCGTCGATCATCTTTCCTTAAAAGTTGGCGATACCGTTGTTGATGCTACCTTTGGTAATGGAGGGCACACGCGCGAGATCCTCGAACGTGTGGGACCGAGCGGTGTAGTTGTGGCGATAGATCAAGATCCGCATGCCGTAGAACGCATGCGCGAATTGCAAAAAACGTTCTTTAATATACGTCCGATCCACGGAAATTTTAGGGCGCTCGATACGATCCTTGCCGAAGGCGGGATCGAGTGCGTTGATGCTGTCTTATTTGATGTCGGACTGTCTCAAAATCTTCTTGAAGAAAGTGAGCGAGGATTTAGCTTTCGTAAGGATGAACCGCTTGATATGCGGATGGACCCGACAACGGCAATCCGGGCATATGATATTGTAAATACATATCCCGAGCATGAGATCGCGGATATCATTTATCAGTTCGGGGAAGAACGGCGCTCACGCCGTATCGCTCGGGCAATAGTGAATGAACGCCGGTCGCAGCGTATAAAAACGAGCGGTGTTTTATCTGAACTTATTATGAAGATTTCTTCTGGACGCGAACGCAGCGCCAAGCTTCACCCGGCGACGCGGACCTTTCAAGCTTTGCGGATCTATGTTAATGATGAACTTGCCGCTCTCGAGGAGGGGCTTACGAAGGCGATCGCAGTACTTAAACCTGGGGGGCGATGCGTCGTAATTGCGTTCCATTCTTTGGAAGATCGGATAGCAAAACTACTATTCCGCAAGGAAGCGAACCATAATACGGTGCGACTGGTCACCAAAAAACCGTTGACCGTCTCTCAAGAAGAACGGATCACGAACCCTCGCGCCCGAAGCGCAAAGATGCGCGTTATAGAAAAAAGGATTTAATAGTGAAGAACATTGTATTATTCATACTAACGATCAGCTTGGCAGCCGTGCTGATGATAGTTCATATCAATCAGAACGTTGCGCTCATAAAACGTTCGTATGTCATCCGTGATAAAGAAAGAGAACTTGCCGTTATCTCGGACCAGTACAAACAACTCGTTTTTGAACTCAATGCATTACATTCTCCGGGCATGCTTGAGAACAAGATCCTGCAGTCCGGGATCAAACTGATACATCCTACCGATATTAAAATAATAAAGAACATGGTCCCTCTTGATGCCACATTGTTGGCTAAGAACATAAATGCCAAAGATCGTTTTGGTATCCTTGGGGGGTTAGAATTCCTGCCGGAAGCTCATGCCAATTCATCTGAATAGCGACAGACGATTCCTGCGTTACTACATTGTCATTATATTTATCTCTATCCTTTTCATTCCGATCTTCCTTCGTTTATATAATCTACAAATAAAACGCGCAAACGAGCTCAAAGACCTTGCAGAAAAGCAACATAATCTTCTGATCGACATTCCGCCTGAACGCGGGCATATCTACGATCGTAATCAAACGATATTGGCCACCTCGCTCAAAGTCCCATCCGTGTATGCGGTCCCGCGCATGATCGAGAACAAACGTGAGGTGGCACGGGAACTCGCTGAGATACTTGAGCTTGACTCCCGTGATATTTTTGAACGCTTGGACCGTGATAAAGCGTTTATTTGGTTAAAACGGCGCGTTTCAAATGCAGTGGCCGATAAGATCAAGGCCCTTAACAATCCTCATGTCAGTGTCCTTTTCGAGAACAAACGGTTTTATCCGACCGGTACAAGCATGTCCAACATAATCGGGTTTTGTGATGTGGATGAACAGGGCATTGACGGGCTTGAATTGCATATGAACAAATATCTATCAGGCAAGCAGGGGTATAAGTTGACCAAACGTGATGCGATGGGGCGCGAGATCGTTGCCCTTGAAGAAAAATTGATCCAGGCTGTAGATGGGTATAACCTTGTGCTCAATATCGATGAATTCATTCAATATACCGCTGAACGTGAACTGCGCAAGGCTCTTGATAAATGGCATGCCAAGGGGGCTTCGTGCGTTGTGATGAACCCACATACGGGCGAGGTTCTGGCGATGGTATCTTTACCGAATTTCGATCCGAATACTATGAAGGAATCGCCGGTCGAAGCACGCCGGAACCGGGCGATCACTGATTATTATGAACCGGGGTCTATTTTCAAGATCGTGACCGCAGCCGCTGCGCTTAACGAAGGGCTCTTTAACGAAGAAGATAAGATATTTTGCGAGAACGGAGAATATAATTTTACCAGAAGCCGGGTTTTGCACGATGTGCATGGATATGGCTGGCTTACCTTTTCTGAAGCGGTCGAAAAATCAAGTAATATTGGCTTATGTAAGATCGGCCAGAAATTAGGGGTCGATTTATTGTATTATTATATTAAGAAATTTGGTTTCGGGGATATATCCGGCATCGATTTTCCCGGAGAGGTCGAAGGGACCGTCCGTCCGGTAGCGCAATGGAGCGGATATTCGATCACCTCCATACCTATGGGCCAAGAAGTTACGGTGACGGCCCTTCAGATGGCACAGGCAATGTCGGTTATTGCCAATGGCGGGTATCTCATGCGTCCCTATATAGTATCACAAATAACTGATAAAAAAGGGGTTACAATTAAAAAATTCAAGCCTATGGTCATGCGTCAGGTTCTTAGTACAGAGACCGCGGAGAAAATGCGACATATCCTTGAGCGTGTGATTACCGATGGAACAGGTAAAAGTGCCCAGATCAAAAATGTACGTGTTGGCGGTAAGACAGGAACAGCGCAGAAGATACTGCCGACCGGGGGATACTCACATTCGAATTTTATCGGCTCATTTGTAGGGTTTGCACCGGTTGATGACCCGTTTTTTGTAGTAAATGTAATGATCGACGATCCGCATCCGGCTTATTATGGCGGTACCGTAGCCGCGCCCGTCTTCCGTGAGATTATAAGCGAACTTCTCTTTCATATGAAATATATCGATCCTACCAAGGAAATAGCTGCATAAACAGAGGGGATATTTTCGTCCCAGATTTTAGACATCACGGCGATGTTTGTTATAAATTTGCCAGCCTGTAAATTTTCCACCACCGAAAAAATCGAAGAGCATAGGATTTTTTTGAATATTTCGTGTTTTAATTCTTGACTACAGATAGTGCATAATTATAATCATAATCAATTACGCAACATTCATTGAAAGCGCGATCAGAAAAAATTATTGTAGGAAGTATTCATTTCTCAAATACGCACTGATAATAAAATTATACAGATAGCACATATCTGATATAGCTTGCCTCCTACGATAATCTTCACTATCAATCAGTAATAACCACAAAATGTAGTATCAATCATGAGACCTTTATTCTCTTTCTCCACAATATATAGTGTTTTTTTAAAGTTTTTCACTACATATGCCGATTTTACTTGTAGGGGTTTCTTGGGGTGCATACAATAGGAAATTGACCATAAAAGCTAAAAGGAAGGTGCAGCAATGAAGGACAATGTATCAAGTATCGACCATGTGTTGGATAAGATCGTTAATCAAGGGGAACGGGACGCTGCATATTTTGAACCGCAATTATCGGAAAATGCGCTCACGGTTCTCAAGAAACGATACTTGCTCAAGGATGAAAATGGAAATGTGATCGAAACGCCGCAAGAGATGTTCATTCGTGTGGCGCGACACATTGCTTCAGCCGAAAAACTTTTCGTAAAAGATGCTGACGAAGAAAAAGTGACCAAAGATTTTTACTCTGTCATGGCGTCACTAAAATTCCTTCCTAATTCTCCCACGCTCATGAATGCCGGGAAAGAGCTCGGACAACTTTCGGCGTGTTTCGTGCTACCGGTCGAAGATTCGATGGAGTCGATCTTCGATACATTAAAGAATACAGCGATCATTCATAAATCGGGTGGCGGTACAGGATTTTCCTTCTCACGCTTACGTCCGCAAAATGATATTGTAAAATCAACCAAAGGTGTTTCATCAGGGCCGGTATCATTTATGACCGTTTTTGATTCGGCGACCGAAGCGGTGAAGCAGGGAGGTACACGCCGCGGAGCGAACATGGGGATATTGCGTTGCGATCATCCCGATATCCTTGATTTTATTTCATGCAAAGAAGACAATGCCAAAATAAATAATTTCAATATTTCGGTCGGTATCACCGATAGGTTCATGCAAGCGTTGGAGGTCGATGGTGATTACGATCTCATCAATCCGCGTTCGCGTAAAGCGGCCGGGAAACTGCGTGCCAAGGATGTTTTTGATAAGGTCATACAGAATTCCTGGAAGAACGGCGAGCCTGGGATCGTTTTTCTCGATCAGATCAACCGCGACAATCCGACACCGAAGGTCGGTGAGATCGAAAGCACGAATCCCTGCGGAGAGCAGCCGCTCTTACCGTACGAATCGTGCAATTTGGGTTCGATCAATCTTGCCAAGTTCGTTCAGGACGGAGCGGTCGATTATCAAGGATTGGAAGATGTGGTCAAGACCTCGGTCCGCTTTCTTGACAATGTGGTCGAGGTGAACAGATTTCCACTGAAAAAGATCGAAGAGATGACCAAGGCGAACAGAAAGATCGGCCTCGGCGTGATGGGATTTTCCGATATGCTATTACAGCTCGGTGTTCCGTATAATTCAGAAGAAGGCATTGAGATCGCCGGACAGATCATGAGCTTTATTAATGAAAAGTCGAAGGAAGCATCGGTCGAGCTGGCCAAAGAACGCGGGACCTTCCCTAATTTTTCAGGGAGTGTGTATGATACACGCGAAGGGTATCGTATCCGCAATGCATGTACGACTACGATCGCGCCGACCGGGACTATCAGTATGATCGCCGGATGTTCCTCCGGTGTTGAACCGCTTTTTGCGGTGTGTTACGTAAAAAATGTCATGGATGGCCATAAGCTGGTCGAGATCAATCCGCTTTTTGAGCAGGTTGCCAAAGACGGCGGTTTTTATTCAAAAGAATTAATGGATAAGATCGCTATGGTCGGATCGTTGCATAAGTTTGATGAAATACCGCAAGAAGTAAAAGATGTATTTGTGACTGCGCATGACATTACACCGGAATACCACATTAAAATGCAGGCAGCGTTCCAGAAGTATACTGATAATGCGGTTTCAAAGACGGTCAATTTTTCTAAAGAAGCGACAGTCGAAGACGTCAGCAAGGTTTATATGTTAGCATATAAGACTGGCTGTAAAGGCGTTACTATTTATCGGGACGGATCGCGCGACGAACAAGTGCTGAGCGTTGGAACGAGTAGCGGCGATAAAAAAGAAGCAGGGTCGATACCGCCTCAAAGTGTTACAGCACCAATACCAGCGGCTGTGGTTCCAGGCACTGCTGCACCGGTATATCCTAAGCGCAAACGTCCGAGAATGTTGACCGGTAAAAGCATCCAGATGGAAACTGGGTGCGGTCCTTTGTATGTAACCATTAATGAGGATAAAGACGGCATTTTTGAGTTGTTCAATACGATGGGAAAGGCCGGCGGATGTGCATCATCGCAATCTGAGGCGATCGGCCGTCTAGTATCACTGGCGTGGCGCAGCGGTATTTCGCCGGAAGCAGTGATCAAACAACTGGCAGGCATCAGTTGCCATAAGCATAAAGGGTTGGGCAAAAGCAAGATATCCTCATGTGCAGATGCGATCGGCAAAGCGATCAATATTTATTTAGAAGATAAAAATGCGGATAAGAAATTCGACATTTCATCAATGGATGAATTAATTGTCGGTGCATGCCCGGATTGTGGCGGCGTTGTAGAGCATGAAGGCGGTTGCGCAGTATGTAAAGCCTGCGGATATTCCGAGTGCGGTTAAGCGTATAGCCGGGATAAATAACAGAAATAGGGTCAAGGAGACATTGCCGTGTGCAGGCCTTGGCCCTTTTTTCATGAAAGCAATCCAATGAGCGTTTTTTCAGTTATCATTCCGAATTGGAACGGCAAACATCTCCTTGGGCCGTGTCTTGATTCCCTTCTTAGATCTGATTTTCCCCATTTTGAAGTGATCGTCGTTGATAATGGGTCAGCCGACGGGTCGCAGCAATTCCTCAAAGACCACTATCCGCAGATCAAGGTCATAGAACTTGATCACAATTACGGCTTTGCGCGTGCGTGTAATGAAGGCATTAAAGTCTCGCAGGCGGACCTTGTGTGCTTGCTTAATAATGATGTTGAAGTGGACGTGCGCTGGATCTCAGAACTTAAAGCAGGAATGGACCGTCACCCTGATTGCGGGATGGGAACTTCAAAGATGTTGTTCCATGGTCAGAGGGATCTTATCTATAACGCAGGAGATGTGTTCTCGATAGAGTGTAAGGGGGGGGGGCGTGGGTTGGGAGAGAAGGATGTCGGACAGTATGAAAATGAACAATTTGTCTTCGGAGCATGTGCCGGTGCGGGCGTCTATCGTAAAAAGATGTTTCGCGATATAGGAGTATTTGACGAAGATTTTTTTATCTTCTCAGAAGATGTTGATTTTAATCTAAGGGCAAACTATCACGGCTATAAATGTATATACATTCCTAAAGCAAAAGTATATCACTACGGAACCGCGACTGTGGGATTTCATTCGGATTGGCATGTTTCATTGTTTGCCCGGAATGACCTTTTCGTCCTCATTAAGGATTATGGCTTTAAGGAGTTCATTCGTAATATTGGGTCGATCGTGCAGGCCCGGTTTCGTTTAATACGAGAAACCGCTCGCAGCGGTCAAGGTCTCGTGGTCTTTAAGGCGTGGTGGTCTTTTATGCGGCATTTTTTAAGTATGAGTAAAAAACGTATGGTATTGCGCAAAAGGATACGATTGTCATTTGAACATTTTCATTATTTGGTACAAAAAGGGTCATAATGGAACGCATACTGGTAATAGCGTCTTCTTCACTGTTAGCCAATAAGGTCATAGCGGACATATCTGAACGGAAGAATGTTGCATTGACCGTGATTGTCCCGACCGAGGCCATGAAGACGAGATTGCACTTGAAGGATACGAACAATGTAATGTGTGTGCCGGGAGGAAAGGGTTTTCGTTTTCGTGCGATGATACCCTATTGGTCAATGATAAACCGTGAACGGTTTAATACGGTCATTTGTTTGTATAATAATAAAAAAGGGTATGGATACCTGAATGTCGATCTTTTTGCCCTCGCAACGAAAGCAAAGCGAAGAGTTGCGTATAATTATGACCACAACGAAATACCATTAACAATGCCTTACCTATTCGGCAAGACCATACAATATATGAGTGGATGGTTTTGGCTCGTGATGAATTCACTTTTTATAGCTATTCTTTTTATTTTTATTTTTTTTGCCATGCTTTTCGTTGAGTGTGGCATGATTTTGTGCTCAATAATACCGGTAAAAAAGAAGCTCCTTTAGAGTGAACATTCGCTCAGGGAGCACTGATCAATAAGCATACCCGATGGATATATCAGTCATTATTCCTACCTTCAACCGCAAAGACCTTCTTAAAAGAGCTCTCGATTCGGTATGTGGCCAAACTTTTACACCGTATGAGGTCATCGTTGTTGATGACGGATCCTCGGATGGGACATTAGCCTTGCAAGCAGATTATCCTGATGTTGTTTTTGTGAGCCAGGAGAATAGGGGCGTCAGTGCGGCGCGTAATAACGGCGTTGCCAAAGCGCATGGTGAGTGGATATGTTTTCTTGATTCCGATGATCTGTGGAAACCGCGTAAGCTTGAGATACAGAAAGAGTTTCATGAGACAAAT
>JAFGJY010000099.1 GCA_016928875.1 Candidatus Omnitrophota bacterium
AAGGGAAAGGGGCTCGAAATAGGTGTTGGCACCGGAAGATTCGCTCAAGTTTTAGGCATTAAATCCGGGATTGACCCATCAAAAAATATGATTGAAATCGCGAGGAAAAGAGGCGTCAATGTAAAACTGGGATATGGCGAGCGACTCCCGTTCAAAAATGCAACTTTCGACTATGCAGTGGTCATTATTACTATATGTTTTACTAAGAACCCGGAGAAGGTTTTAAAAGAAGCGTACAGGGTTCTAAAGACAAAAGGCAAAATTATTATAGGGATTGTGGATAAAGATAGCTTTCTCGGTAAGTTTTATCAGCAGAAAAAGAGCTTGTTTTACAAGCACGCCGATTTTTTTAGCGTTAGAGAAATAGCGGATTTACTTAAAGATGCAGGTTTCCTCAAGTTTTCTTATTATCAGACGCTGTATAACCATCCGGCAGAAATAAAATCAGTGCAGAAACCACGAAAAGGCTTTGGCACAGGCGGGTTTGTGGTGATAGCCGCCAAGAAGAGATGAGCGAATGAAAGTAGATTTAACCCAAATGTTTCTGGTATAAAAGTTTGCTACCTCGGAACATTCGCTATTCGGTGGGCATTTAATGCTCACTCAAGTCCCCTTAAAGGGGAGTGGTATAATTGTCTTCAAGTCGATTACTATCCAGAATCAGGAGATCGTGAAATTTGACTTGAACGAGCCGTGGAAGACTTGCTACGAAGTGGGAGTAAAATGGCCGAAAACGAGCGAACAGACGACAAATCAGGCGATTCCGGAGGAAAACCGCAAAAGAAGCTACGTGTGCTTTTACGCACCTTCGGGTGCCAGATGAACCAGGCCGATTCCGAGGTCGCGATGGGGATCATTGGAGAGTCGCACCTTGATGCCGAGTTCGTGGAAGATAGGGACACAGCCGATGTGATCCTGATCAATACATGCAGCGTACGCGATCACGCCGAACAACGGGTGTTTGGTTTACTTCGCGAATTAAAGGCGCGGAAACAAAAACGACCGAAACGCATCATTGGCGTTATGGGATGCATGGCAGTTGAGTACAAAGAAAAACTGTTCCGGGAGTTCCCGCACATTGACTTTATCTGCGGTGCGAAGGACATCGATAAATTACCCGAGCTTATTGACGACGCATCCCGTAATATCCAGAAAGCCGTGATTACCGAAGAGGGGTATGGTGTCCATGAAGGTAAGCTGGCACTGCGAAAAGACGGCGTATGCGCCCTTGTGCCGATCACGCATGGTTGTGATAATTATTGTTCGTATTGTATCGTGCCGTACGTGCGAGGCAGGGAGATATCACGGCCGACCGAGGAAATCCTCGATGAACTGAATTATCTGGCTGAGAAGGGATATAAGCAGATAGTGTTTCTCGGACAGAACGTGAATTCATATGGTGCCGGTTTAAAGACGAAGATCACCTTTACAGGGCTTCTTAAAAAGGCAGCAGAGATAAATGGGATCGAGCTCATTGAATTTATGACCTCGCATCCTAAAGATGCCTCCGATGAGCTTATCGAGGCTATGGCATCAGATCCGAAAATATCAAAGCATATTCATTTACCGGTCCAATCCGGTTCGAACGTTATCTTGCGCAAAATGAAGCGGAACTACACCCGCGAGGCATATCTTCAGATCGTGAAAACACTGCAAAAAAGTGTCCTTGATGTTAGCATTACGACTGATATAATAGTAGGGTTTCCAGGGGAAACCGATTCGGATTTCAATGATACAATTGAACTTATGAAGGCGGTTCCCTTTGACGCTTCATTCATATTCAAATATTCACCGCGCGCGGGGACTGAGGCTCATAAACTCCCGGATAATGTTCCCCAGGCCGAAAAAGAACGCCGCAATCAAGCCTTACTTGAGATACAAAATGAGTTAAGTGCGGCCCAGAATTCCCGCTACATTGGCCGTGCGATGAAGGCATTGATCGTACAGAAAAGCAGAAAAAATGCCGATGAGTTCCTTGCGGTGACCTGGAACGATAAGCTTGTGGTAGTTCCGGGCAAAGGCCTTGCGTTAGGGAATGTTATCGACGTTACGCTTGATGAATTATCGAACAACACCTTCAAGGGGACCGTAACTGCGATAGGATCAAAAAAATGAATATCAGAGAAATACCACTGGTGTCAGACACCGGTGTCAGACACTGGTGTCTGACACCGATCATGGTCGTATGTATGACAGTATTCTGCCTAAACGTGTGCCAGCCGCGGGCCGACGCCGCGTTCCTCTTAGGCCAGCGGTCCACGCTTAAGAAGGTGATCACGCTTTTCCAGCAAGAGAATTATAGCCAGATCTACCGCATGTTCCTTTACCGCATCCCGGCCTTTAATCTGAAATCAAAGACCTCCGAAGAGCTTTTTTATTATTATGCGCTTACGTGCGTCTATCTCGGCAAGTTCGATGAAGCAGAGGGGTATCTGTATACGGTGCGGACCAAGAAACAACTCTTGGATAACCCGGCTCGGTACGAATTATGTTGGGCCCAGCTTAAGGATTTTCGCGGCGAACACGCGGATGCATACGATAAATATTTATATTTCGTGCGATTGTATCCGGACCACGAGATGGTCCCGTATGCATATTATAGGATCGGTAATCTTGCTTTGGCCCAGGGGCTCTTTGAGCGCGCGGCGTTCTTTTTTAACTACCTGATCGATAATTATCCTTTAAGTACCTTTGCTCAGAAGATCAAGCGGACCGATGACGTTGGACTGAAGAATTATGCCATCGTGCTCGGTGAGTTCGAGATGCCGGAAGCAGCCAATGCACGGGTATCGCAACTGAGTTTAGAAGGCGTGAACGCGCGTGTTCATATTACGACAAAATGGGATCATATTTACTACCTTGTTTGTGTCGGCGAATACCTGCATCGTTCCAATGCTGAGATCGGGTTGGAGCATTATCTTCCCGTCTACGATAGGGCGAGTATCTATCCGCCGCTGGTGGAAGTAAAGGTAAGCGAAGAATAGGGTCAAGGGGCAAGGGTCAAGGGTCAAGAGGCAAGGGTGAAGAAAGAATAAGATGGGTGAGGGGTTTAAAAAATTAATAGTATGGCAAAAAGCATATGCCTTTGCATTAAGTATATATAAAGTTACACAGCAATATCCAAAGCATGAACAATATGGTTTGACCTCACAGATCAGGCGAGCAGCATTGTCAATAAGTGGAAATATTGCAGAAGGTTATACACGTCTACACAGAAAAGAATACATTCAGTTTTTAATGATTGCAAAGGGGTCTTTGGCAGAAGTTGAGACTTTCTTGTTATTTTCAAAAGATCTTGGCTACATTACAGACGCCGAGTATTTAAAGATTGATGAAGTTAGAAAAGAAGTAGGTCGAACATTAGCCGGATTGATCAAGTCGTTACGTTAATTTAATCTTGACCCTTGCCCCTTGACCCTTTGAACAAGGAGTACCACCATGATCGAAGATAAGATCACATGGCTCGGCCATGCAAGTTTTCTGATCGATGTCGAAAAGGTGATCTATATTGATCCGTGGAAGGTCAAGTCGAGGTCCAAAAAGGCCGATATGATCCTCATAAGCCATGCGCATTATGACCATTATTCGGTCGATGATATTAAGAAAATAGCGGCAAAAGATACTACGATCATCGGTCCCGCTGATTGTGTATGGGATGGTGTTGGCACGCATTTCGTAATGAAGCCGGGCGATACGAAGACTATCGACGGGGTCACGATCACGGCGATCCCGGCCTACAATACGAACAAAGCGTTCCATCAAAAACAGAACGGTTGGCTCGGATTCATGATCGAGACCGCAGAAGGTTCTGTTTATTATGCCGGTGATACGGATTGCATTGATGAAATGAAAGGGCTTGCGCCTGATGTGGCGCTCCTGCCGGTCGGCGGTACCTATACGATGAATGCCGAAGATGCGGTGCGCGCTGCGAAATTGATCAATGCTGCGGTCATCATTCCGTACCATTACGGCGATATAGTCGGATCGCTCGCGGATGCCGAGCGCCTCAGGGAGAAATGTGAGACCACCACGATAATAAAGAAAGCGCACAAGTAAATGGCCATTGATCCAAAGAAAACGGTGACGTCATCTGAGATGAAGTCACTCGATAATAAGGCTATCACCGTCTACGGTATTTCCGGCCTTGTCCTGATGGAAAATGCCGGACGCGCGATCGCTGATGTGGTCCAAAAGATCGTTGCCGAGAAGCACCGCGGTGAGGACGTGCTCTTGCAAAGGGTGCTTGTCGTGGCCGGAACGGGCAATAACGGCGGCGACGGGTTCGTGGCAGCGCGGCATTTGCACAACCGTGGTTTAAACGTGAAGGTCCTGCTTGTCGGCGAGATATCGAAGCTCAAAGGTGATGCGCTTAACAATTGGGGCATCATCAGCACCATGAACATCAATTCCTACCAGGTAAACCACATTTCCACTGAACAATGCCTGGCACTATTGGCCGGGTGCGATTGTATCATTGATGCCCTTATCGGTATCGGGCTTCAGGATAAGGTGAGCGGGATACCGGAGAGGATCATTACCTATATCAACGAACGGGATGTGCCGGTCATTGCCGCAGATGTTCCCTCAGGGATCGATGCCGATACCGGCGAGGTCCATGGGATCGCGGTCAAGGCGCATACCACCGTAACGATGGGTGCAGTGAAGTGTGGACTCCTCAATGAGGTAGCACGCGCGTATGTCGGTGATCTCATCGTTGCTGATATTTCACTCCCGCGGGAATTATTAGAATAAGAATACAAAGAACACACGGTTTAACTTCGCAATTTCTAATTTCTAATTATTCTAATGTCTAAAAAATCCCAATTTCCATTGATCGAAAGGGTAATTTGGGATTTTATTTATTTTGGGGCTTTTTAGGAATTAGAATAATTAGGTTAATTTAAAATTGGGTGCCTGACACGTGTCAGGCACCTTTTTTTATTGCTCTCACAAAATACCACGTCCCTGCCTATCGACACGCAGGCGTGTGGGCGTGGATGGATGCGGATCCGCGGTCTTGTGTGATGGTAATGAATGGTAGCCGCGGGCTTTAGCCCGCGCTGTACCAAACCCTTGAAAAACAATACATGAAAATGAACAAGCGCAGGCTAAAGCCTGCGGCTACCGACCAACAAAAAAATATGTATCAAACCCTTGAAAAACAATACATGAAAATGAACAAGCGCAGGCTAAAGCCTGCGGCTACCGACCAATAAAAAAATATGTACCAAACCCTTGAAAAACAATACATGAAAATGAACAAGCGCAGGCTAAAGCCTGCGGCTACCGACCAATAAAAATATATGTATCAAAAAAAACACCGACAAGCGCAGCTTGATTTTTAATCAAATACCACGTCCCTGCCTACCGACAGGCAGGGCTTTCCGGGGCGACAGGAAAGATTTCCCTTGCAATGACGACTGTGGGGTTAATTAAGTATTATGTCCTTTTAATTCTTCGACCAGGCCTTCGGTCGAATAGATGCGGATCTCGCGTGTGTGCGGGTCGTTCATGAGCCGGGAATACGTGTCCCCCGGATGGTCACAATGCCGCGCACTTTCCAAGACCACCGGCAGGCGATCTCCCATCGGATTCGCAATGATCTTTACCGGTTTCCGATGTGTGCGCAGATAGTCATAGAGCTCGATCACGCCGCCTTGATGCACAAGGAATTGTACATAATCCACAACGATGTGGCTGAACGGTTTGCGTTCCATATCGCGCAAGAAATAATCATTATGGGCGTAAAAATGGTCAGCTACGTTACGGCCGAAATAGAATTCAAATACCGAGTTAGTCGTCGCCAGACAGTTCTTGCCTCCCACCGATGCGAGATAATCACGGGCCTCTCTGTATCCTGAGCGGATATGTACGAAAGGCTGTGCCGCAACACTGCCGCGGATAAGAATTGCTATCACCAGGGTACCAAGCACTGCATTTCTCACTGCGGCTCGTTTAAAGCAACACTGGATAAAGGACCGGACCCCGTAGGCCATAATGAACGCTGCAGCAGGATATACAATGGAATAATTCCGCGCAAAGTAACCCTTCTCAACGATCGATATCCCGATAAATACATAGTAAAAAAGTACGAGCATGGAACGTTCGAAGGGGGTCTTGTCTTTCTTAAGAAGCAACGCAAGCGTGCCGAGGCCCAGGCAACAGATAAGAAGATACCCGTTACTCTCAAGCAATATATTGAAATATAATGGCCGCAGGGTCAGTGTACGGAGCTTCATGAAAATATCGGATACATAATAAACGGCCTGTGTGTGATAACTGCTAAATTCTATAGGAAGGGTCATCGTTTGTTTTACAAGAACATAGGGGAGATCGATCACCGCGACCACTGATGCCAGCCCTGATCCAAGAAAGAACATGCGTTTTACGAAGGAGAATTTGCCGGTCTTAAACACGCCGGGTGTATTGATAAGGTCAAAAAGAGCGAATGACGGAATAAGAATGAACCACCGATAATTAGTAACGAGTGTGCAGCCGAAGAGCATGCCTGCGGCAAACAGTGTGCGCTTACGTGCATTCTCAACAGGCAGGGTTTTAAAATACAGTAACAGGGACGCATAATAAAAAAGCGCGGAATCCATCTCAGGGAACGTTGCCCGCGAGAACATGATATGATATGGTGAGACAGCGAGAATAAGGAGCGTGATCAGTGCATGCGGGACCGATGAATAACGGGCGATCAAGACAAATAAGAGCCACAGGCAGGCCAACGCGCACACGGCCGAAAATACCTGGCCGGTGTAATCGTGCAGCCCGATAACGAACGAAAAGAAAAAGATCATCAGTCCGTGAAGCGGTTTGACCGCACTGGATGGCCAGCCGTCGATCGTATCGATCAGGTGCTCCGGCCCGAGGCCGCGCATGAACTTATCGATCACATAGCTTTTATGGTCCCAGAGCGACGAATAGAACTTCGCTTCGTTCATATACATGCCTTCGTCCCAATAGAGGAACCCTTGTTCTGTAAGGTGTGCGAACCTGAGATAACCGGCTAGAATGAAGAGGAGTACGATGAGTGCCCATTGCCACGGAGTTATACGCTTTAATACAGTCACTGCTACTCCTTTTATACAATTATGTAATTATGCTAAAAAATGACGGATATTTATGAAATATTATATATAATAATATGATTAATAAAGCATTTTATTTTGCGGTATAGAGTCGAAAGTGTGTTAGAATAGCGCCTTTTTGCATCGATCTCATACATGCGCCCGTCCCGCGGGACAGACATGGGACTGGGTGGCCCAAGATAGTAACATGCGCCCGTAGCTTCCGCCTTCGCTGAAGCTACGGCGGACAAGCAATCTCAGCCGAAGGCTGATCCGCCTCTGGCGGAGG
>JAFGJY010000100.1 GCA_016928875.1 Candidatus Omnitrophota bacterium
GATATAATGGCAGCGGATGCGTGGGCGCGAGAGGAGGCGAGAGCATTTTGTTCAATATGATCTTATCTGTTTTACCAACGATCTTTGTATTGGGTATTTTAATAACGATCCATGAGTTGGGGCACTTTATCTGCGCTAAAGCAGCCGGTGTCAATGTGGAGAAATTTTCGATCGGGTTCGGACCGGAGATCGTAAAAGTAAAACGAGCAGGTACAGTGTATGCACTTTCGCTTATTCCATTGGGCGGTTTCGTTAAAATGGCGGGTGAGACCTTTGACGAGCGAGAAGGTGTTGCGCTCAAGCCGGACGATTTTTTGGCACAAAAACCGATGAAGCGTTTTTGGATATTATTTGCCGGATCATTCATGAATTATGTTTTAGCCTTCGTATTGCTTATCTTTGTTTTTATCGCTGGTGCGCCGACGATCGGGACTACGGTCGGTGATGTCTTGAAAGATTCGCCGGCTGAGCAATCTGGCCTCAAGAATGACGACAAGATCCTGAGTATTGATGGAGTGGAGGTCAATGAATGGACAGAGATGACCGATTTGATCCAGAATTCTGACGGTCAACTTCTTGATATTAAGGTCAGGCGGGCAGAGGATGAGGTGAACATACGTTTGCAGCCGAAAAAGGTCGAGACCAAAGATATTTTCGGGGATGTTCATATTGTTTATCAAATCGGCGTTGCTAGTGGGAGTGAGATATTTTACACGAGATATCCTGCGTTGCAAGCGTTTGGCGAAGCGTGGCAGGCATTAATGCGGCTTACGGCCCTTACGTATAAATCTATTTTTAGGCTTATTACAGGAAGATTGTCCTTGAAGGTCATGAGCGGGCCGCTCGGTATTATTGACATGGCATCTAAAACGGCCAAGCAAGGAATGATCCCGCTTTTTCAACTTACGGCATACATTGGGGTATTTCTGGCGGTCTTTAATCTTTTACCTATTCCGGCATTAGATGGTGGCCATTTGTTCTTTCTGCTATTGGAGGTGATCTGGCGTAAACCGGTTTCGTTTCATGTGCAAGAAAGGCTCACTCAGGTTGGTTTTGTTCTTTTAATGTGCCTTATGGCATTTGTGGTGTATAATGATATCGATCGTTTTGGTTGGATCGACGCACTTAAAGATTTGATAGTTCACTAGTAATTATGTGGTATAGGTAGAGTTTTTACCATAGTATAAAAGGATAGTGCTATGGCGGTGTGGAAAGCCTTAGTAATGATGTTCGGGTTTTGGGTCGTTTTAGCCGGCGGGTTCTTTGTAAGCGATTCGCTGATGCAGCGGCTTAAGATCAAGCCGGCTCGCCAGGAGAAGGTGCAGGCGGCCTTGTTCTTGGCGTTGTTCTTCTTTTGGTGGGGTTTCTTTTATCTTTGGTTCGTCCATTAGTGATTTAATAAAATCATAAAGGAGTCAAGCTATGAGAACGATCGTGATTATTATGATACTTGTTATGCTTGGGGGATGCAGCTGGAACTATAATGACAAATGTAATGTTGTGTATTGTCGTCCGGAATTGAAGGGTAAGACCGAGGAACAAGTGATTGAACAGCTTGGCGAGCCGTTGGACAAAACCATGATCGGTAACGAGTACTTTTGGATCTATGAGGTGCCTTCTTTCTGGAAACTTGGCGCAAGCGGTAAGATGGGTGTTAAGTTTGAGAATGGATTGGTGACTACGACGAAGTTCTTGCCGGCAACGGTAGACGATAAGATGTTCTCGATCTATGACGGGGACGAAAGCATTCCAGCATCAGCGACAACAAAGCCTTATTAATGATTGTAAACGATACGTTAGGTGAAACATATGAGTAACGGTGCGTTGCAAGGGAAAAAGATCTTTATCTTTGAGGATGATCAACATCTGGCAACTATGCTTACACAGTTTCTCGAGATGCAAGGAGGCATCGTAAAATATGTACTACGGCCGCGCGAAGGTATGCTCATCATAGAAGCGTTTTCTCCGGATGTTATTATCACGGACATAAATATGCCTGAAATAGATGGGTATAGCGTTTTTAAAGAAATGCAGAGAAAATTCCCGACGGTGCCGATCATTGCGATAACCGGCGAAAGTAAACTTAAGAAATTATTCGAGGTCGAGGGCATTGCAGCTTTTTTGAACAAGCCATTCACCATGGATGAATTGCTAGCCACGATCAAAGATGTGACGTAATAGAGATCATTCCGGATCATAATGTTAGATAAAATAGTAAGAACAAAGGGAGGAAGGGTATGAGAAGAACGATGAAAGCAATTGTTGTTTGTATGTGTGCGTGTTTAATTTTAGCATCGTGTAAACTCGAAACGTCTCCGGTTGAAAAATCAGCTGCGCCGTCATCAAAAGCTGCACAGGTTGAGACTGTGCCGACCGTAAAAATGGAACCTGCGCAGACTATGCCGAGTGTTCCCAAAATAGCAGTCAAAAGTTTGGTTATTCTGGATTGTGCCTTGGGTGAAAAGCCAAACACTTTGGGAGGTGATCTTGGCGCATGGGATAAAGATCCCGCTGACACGACACAGACATGTGAGATGCGTTTCGAGGCCGGGGATGATGCGCTTGGCGATCAGAACGGCTATTCATTGCGTTTGACCTACGATGTTGATTCGCCCAATCCTGCGTATAACGGTTTTTGGACAAAACTCGAAGGCGAAGACTTTTCTGAATATTCGGTGTTGAATCTATATGTAAAAGGTGATGCAGCAGAAGGTTATACCAAGAAGATAAAGCTTGAGATCAAAGATTTCCAAAATAGGGTAGCACGTTATTTATTAAATGGGATCACGGATGAGTGGCAGAAGTTTTCGATCCCGTTCGCGAAAATACCGGGTATGTCACGCCTTGATCTTACAAGCATGAATGAATTTGTGATCGTTTTTGATGATATGAACAGCGTCCCAAAGACAGGAAGTATTCTCGTCGATCAGGTTTATGTTTCTAATGAATAATGTAAAGACCTTACCTCTAGGTAGGGAGGCGTCTTCACCAAATGATCTTGCAGAGGGTAAGTGATGCAAAAACCATACAAGGTATTATTAGCCATTGATGATACGGCGTTAACGGATTATTGTAAGCTCAAATTAAAAGATTATTGTGTGGTCTACGTTGTTGATTCGTCGAGTCGTGTCTATGAAATAATGCATGAGGCCCAGATCGATCTAGCGGTGCTCGATTATAGTTTGCCGCAAATCAATCCGATAGAATTACATGAAGGGATGGAGTTCCTTCATCCCGATACGACCATCGTCTTGTGCGTGACGAGAGAAAATCGCGAAGTTGCAACGCGAATATGGCACAAGCGGGCGATCGATTATATTCAAAAGCCTTTGGATGGGCCGCGGTTGATAGATGATATCAATAAAGTCTTGCGTTATATCGTCGCGCAAGATTATGTTCGCCGCCTTGAGCAGAGAATATTGCAATTGGAAAAAGAGCTCAATGATGTGCGGAAGGCAGGCGGTAAGGGATAATGACCATGACGCGGAAGCATGATAAAATTACATCATCGGCTAATGTGTTCGGGTTGAACCTGCTTAAGATACTCCACAATAAAGGCATGAAGCAGTCAGTGTTGGCCGGAAAGATCGGCGTGACGCAATCATGTTTATCTCGGTGGATAAATGGTCGTCGTGCGTTGCATGCGCATCAGCGTAAAAAGATCTGCGATGTTTTAGGGATCGATGAATCTGATTTTTTTAGGCTCAATGGTGAAGCCGAGGCAAAAGAAAAAAGTTTAGGCCCACTTTTTTAACACCGAGCTGTTTTTTTGGACGGAAAAAGGTGCTTTACAGCATGGATATATTTTGTTATAACTGATGTTCCTTTCATTTGTTACATATACTTTTCATCGTCATTTCAAGATCTGCGCGCATAGCTCAGCTGGTAGAGCACCTGAC
>JAFGJY010000003.1 GCA_016928875.1 Candidatus Omnitrophota bacterium
CCCTCACCTATCAAAATGCATTTTGTCTTCGGATATGCTTCGATTATGCGTGGCATAGCCTTGATCAAGAATTGATACCCTTTCGTCCGCTCTAATTTTGAAACACTACCGATCACGAAGTTAGAATCATGCAAACCATAGTATTTTCTAAGTTCAGCTTTGTCGTAATCATTGAGCCGTTTATCGCCAATGTCGGTCTCGACACCATTCTCGATCAATACTATCTTTTGCTTAGAGATCTTAAAATCATTCACAAGATGCTCTCGCATCGGATCGCTAAGAGCAATGAGACGGTCACCCCATGCCGGAAACCATTTCCGAAGTGGTTTCTTTTTAAAGAATCCATGGCATGTACTAATGTATATAACGTTGGTAAAGCGTTGCACCCATGCCGCCACAACTTGTGCGACCCGTGTATGAGCGTGAATATGGGTAACCTCATTGGCCTTAACGAATTCACATAATCGGTAGATCGCTATTACAAGCTTAGGGTGCAATTCGTTCTTCGTATTGAGGGGGACCTGTATATGCTGAATTTCCAACGCATCAAGCTCATGCTGCAAATCGCCTCCCGCAGAAGCACAATAAACATCAATCCCACGCTCCTTGAGCCCTTTAAGCAAGATCAGAAGGTACGTACTGATCCCCCCGATCTTGAGGTTTGTAGTAAGATGTAAGATCTTCATACGATCCCTACGCTTTTACTGTTTTTGCAGCTAAACATCGTTGCACGGCTTGAAACACTTCTTCTACCGTGATCTGTTTCATACAATTAATATGACGACATGTTCTCTTATAACATGGCATACACGATAAATTACGTTTGATCACCACACACTCTCCACCCGGCGGGACATGGCGTCGCGGGTCCGTTGGCCCGAACAATGCCACCGTTTTCGTATTGACCGCACTAGCGACGTGTATCGGCGCAGTATCTCCCGAAACCAAGCAATCGAGTCGCGAGATCAAAGCGATCATCTCCCGGATCGAAGTTTTACCCACCAGATCGACCGTGTCAGTTTCCGTTTGCAATAGAAATTGTTCTGCATACCGTTTGTTACTTGCATCACCGATCAACACCACCCTTACTTTCAATTCACTCTGCAATCTCTCGGCTAATTCAACAAATAAACTAAGCGGCCAGCGTTTTGTTCTCCAGTGCAAGCTTGCATTGAGCACAAATCCCACCAACGCTTGGTTAGGTTCCGTCCAGGACTGCGACAACATTCTCTCGATGCCCGCTGCGTCTTCATCCGACGACCATAGTTCCAACCTTTCCTCTATGCTCCGGATCCCCATAAGATTAAGAACTTGTAACTGATGTTGGACAGGTAATATATTTTCTTTGCCGAGCGGGATACCATTAGTCAAAAGCTCGCCGAACATCCCTCTTTTATATCCAAAACGCCTTCGGATATCAGCCAGGTACGCAAGCACATGGGTCCATTTGTTGTTTTGGAAATCGATCGAAATATCAAAAGCGGCTCTACGCAATTTCATTGCTAAACTGATAAAACGTTTATAATAACCTTTGCCTTTATCACGTCGACAGGTAAGGACTTCGTTAATATAAGGGCATTGTTCAAGCAAGGGTGCAAGTTTACCGTCGACAAGCAAACTTATGTGTGCATGCGGATACTTTTCACGGATCGCTCGCAAACTCGGTACGATAAGCACCAGATCGCCAAGCGCGCCGAACTTGATCACGAGGATGCGTTTTTTCTGCAAGGCTTCTTCATACACATTCACTGTCTCTAATGCCATTTTCTGCAATGTGAATTCACTCTCTATTTTCTTTCGAAACGACTCGGCCATTACTTGATATGCAGGATAATTCTCCAGGACATCCACGATCGCTTTGCTCATTTCAATCGGATCGCTTGGCGGCACAAGTATACCGTCCTTTTTGTGTTCGATCACATCAAGGATCCCCCCCACCCTGGTTGAAATGACCGGGACACCAGATGCCCCCGCTTCGATCAACACCCTCCCAAAACCTTCGGGGGTCGTGGTGGAAAGCACCACCAGGTCAATTTCCTGCAGCAACTTGGGAATATCGTCCCGCGAACCAAGGAATTTGACGCTGTCCTTAAGCCCGAACTTTTCGATAAGCACTTCAAGTTCTTCACGGTAACGTTTTTTCTTCGACGAAGAACCGATCAACCACACCTCTATATTTGCAATGCTCATCTTAGCACGTCGTATCGCTTGCAGAAAATAACGGTGCCCCTTAAGCGGTGTGATCCGAGCAATGTTCGCGATAACAAAACGTTCTTTCTTTTTTAATTTTTCTTCCGAAAAACGGTTTAAATTATACGTATAACGTTCTATGTCCAAGCCGCGGTGCACCAACTTGATCCTTTCCGGCGGCACATTGAACGTATCGAGCATCCGACGACCGATCGAATTAGAGACCACGATCACATATTTGCCCCACCCCATTATGCGCGAAAGTAAGTGATCTGCATAATGTCCATGACATGACGTAATATATATAGCATCGGTTTTGCGTGTTGCCAAGTATCCTACCAAAGCAGGCACGCGACTGCGGACATGGACAATATCGATCTTCTCACGGCGTATGATCTCCGCGATCTCGGGTACAGCAGTAAGCGCCCGCAATGATTTTTTATTGACCGGCAATTTAAAATGCGGAATGCCCATTTTATGCAGCATTTTCACCTTTTCACCGCCTGCAGAAACTACGTAGGGTTGATGACCGAGCCGTAACAACTCTTTTGATATATCAACTGTTCCTGTCTCAACGCCCCCGAAATTCAATTCAGGCAAGATTTGTAATATTTTCATATATTATTTATCCTTTACAGTAAACTTCTCAATTTGTCTTGTATCATTGTCTGAAATTCCCTTAAATCTGCACCGATCATTTCAGCCTTAAAGTAATCATTTATGTCATGCGCAGTACTATCTTTGTGTAACACTCTGATAAGGCCTCTTTTCTCAAGCAATGCATGAAAACGCCGATGTTTAAGGGCCACACGGTCACGAGATGATCGCAACAAGAAAACTTTTTTCCCGCCTTGCACGGCTTCAGATATCATGGATACGCTCTCTTCTGAAACGAAAACCACATCTGCCACCCCGATAAGGCCATAAACGATATTCTCAGGATTATTTTCGTTAACATCGATAAAAACGGGGCAAATATTTGTATCTCCAAATTCATCCTTAAGCATATCGGTCGTATCTGCCCTCGTACGGCGCGAATTCGTTATCACGATCTTATGCCCCGTCATTGCTGCAGCGTCCTTAATGACAGCCACAATGGTACATACGTGATCATTATCAAACCGGTAATTTTTTGTGTCACCGCCGATCAGAATACAATAAAACCGCTCACCGTTCTTAAGCGCATACTTCGTTCGTAACTCTTTGCATTGTTCTGCAAGGTAATCGCTGCTC
This sequence comes from Candidatus Omnitrophota bacterium, assembly GCA_016928875.1. Taxonomy (GTDB): domain Bacteria; phylum Omnitrophota; class Omnitrophia; order JAHJGZ01; family JAFGJY01; genus JAFGJY01. The sequence continues at coordinate 3,424 of JAFGJY010000003.1, forward strand.
ACCAGACTCGGTGCGAGCAAGGTTTCAACGATATTACTACCTTTTTTGAATGTATCATGTGCATGCTTAATGATAAGGTCATGATGCATAAGACTGTACGGGAAAGAGGGCTTCATGATCAAGACGTTTTTCCCCGCGTTTTCCTGTTTGAGCAGAACGCTTATAGGCAATACCGATGATCCGCATGAAATAGTTATATCGTAATAACCATTCAAGATCTTATCGAACGATTCGTTATCAAAGAATGGACGCAATAAAGAAAGACGTCCGCGCATAAAAGGCATAATCAAAGACATGATCAAAGAAAATAGCTTCTTTAAAAATAAATTTTTAAACCTAATATCAATATGCGTAAGCTCAAACTCGTATTTCGTCCCATCGCTGGCAATATTTTCCGCAACCGCCTGTTGTAACATCTGAAAAACCGCTTTACTTTGAGTTACGTGCCCAGCCTTACCGTCTCCGACGATAGCAACCCTTTTTGTCCGGCAATGTTTCCATCGCTTATGCCCCCACATCCATTGCTCCGGTTTGCGTCGAATGTAGTCTTCGAGCAAAGCGAAATAATCTTGCATTATGTGCCGCAGATCACATTCTTGTTCCTCTGCAACGTGAAAATACAAAGGCTCGAGGATATGGACCTGATGACAACCTTTTGCTTCCCGGATCATCATGCACGGAATGATCGCACTGTTGTATTTTTGAGCGATCCTGAACGCACCCCCCGGTGTCGCTGTCAAGCGGCCAAAGAACCGTAAATACATGTCATCCTTATCGCCGCCTTGGTCGCCAACGATCGCAACAAGTTGGTTGTCCTGCAATGCCTGCATCATTTCCCGTAACGGCATGCCCTTACCGATAACAGTATTGCCGCATAATTCACGATATGAATTGAGCAGCTCATTTGCTTTCGATATTTTTTGTTGCGTCACCAATACCTTGAGCGGATATCCCTGCGCCGCCGAATAATATCCCGCCAGCTCCCAATTATCAAGATGAGCGGTAAGAAAGATGCCCCCTTTGTTATGTGCTAAAACATCTTCAACCCGTTCTTTGCTGCCTTCCAGCAGAATAAAATTATTATCGACATATTCCTTTTTGATGTATGGGAAACGTAATAGCTCAACGAAAGTCTGCCCTAAATTTATATATGTCATTCGAACTATACGCTTAAGTTCACGTGCACTATATTGTCCCGGAAACGCTGCACGCAGATTCGCATATGCGACCCATTTTCGCTTATGAAGGAACCAACAGATGAAGGCCACTACCCGTCCGAATGCCAGCGCTACACTAAGCGGCACATGACCGAGAACGAATGATAATCCCCTAACAAGTAAAAAGACGCTCAATGCTTTCATTTAAATATTCTTCCCCTCTAATTACAGTCATGTTGATGCGTAATACCCATACGTGATCATCGTGCTGCCATAACTCCTTGTTACGCATCAGATCTTTCTCTGTCGTTACACACAATGCATGCGGCAACCGCGACTGCATTTTGGACACTGCTTGAACATGTTCCGCTGAATACTCTACATGGTCCAAGAATTCCATAAAATCGACAACACGTGCGCCTTGCAACTCAAGGGTCTTTTTAAATCCTTCGGCGAATCCGATACCACAAAACGCAACAACATCTTTCTTGTCAAGTTCATTGACTTCAATATGTTCTTGGGTAGATGCATTGATCAAAGCAAGCGGTGAATGAGCACATCCGATTATCGGCGTATCGACTGCCACAGCACTGATCTTCTGCGCAAGCGCAATAAATTCTTGTTCTGAGATCTGATCGGCATGCGTAATCGCGATCAAATCCGCCCTTGTAAGGGCTGTGATCGGCTCACGCAATGTCCCCGCCGGGACAAGGAATCCGTTCCCGAACGGATTTAAGCCATTAATAAGCACGATATCCAGGTCCCGGCGCACATTGCGATGCTGAAAGCCATCATCCATTAAAAATACATCCGCTACACCGCGTGATGCTAAAAATTGACGTATGCCATTATAACGGTCTTTATCGACAATAATAGACGCATCCGGAACATGTTCATCCAAAAGTCGCACTTCATCGATACCATATCCACGTGTCACGATCGCACATTGCTTGCCCAATTCGCGCAGTTTATGCCCTAAATATGCAATGAACGGTGTTTTCCCCGTTCCTCCTACCGTAATATTGCCCACGCTTATTACGGGCTTATCGACCTTTTGCGGCACAACAATGTTTTCATATTTAAAATTATGTAAGAACGAACCTATGCCATACACGACCGTGGTCGGCCACAAAGCATAACTTAAAAAGCCGCGTTCTTGGCGTGCAGCAATGTTTTTCTGATACAACGTTTTTATCGGTTCAACACATCGACATCCCATATAACCATCCTATGAACGTTCGTTATGCAAAAGCGCTGCAACGAGGTCGCAATTTCTTTTCGTTGCACCTTGTTTTGACGAAAGGACCTCCAGAGCTTTATTGCCCATACTAAATAACTTTTCCCTATGCTGTAACAGATCTCGTAACACAACCACCATATCCTCCGACTGTTTAATAATGACCGCGCCGCCGGCCTTTACGAGTTCATTATAGACATCATGAAAGTTGAATATGTGCGGCCCGGCAATGATCGCTTTTCTGAACATTACCGCCTCGAGGGGATTTTGTCCGCCGTGCCGTATCATACTTCCGCCCATGAATACGATATCACAATGCTTATACATCGATGCCAGTTGACCGATGGTGTTAATAACAAAGACGTCCGCTTCTCCCTCTTCGTTCTTTTCCCCACACGCTGCCTGGTCCGCCAATCGCCAATTCAGTCCGGCTGCGCTTATTAGTCCGATTATTTTTTTGGCACGATCGATATGGCGCGGGACGATGATAAGCCGTAATGCGGGATAGTCTGCACGTAACTGGACAAAGGTGTCCAGGAACAATTGTTCTTCCCCTTCATGCGTACTCGCCGCGATCATGACCGTCGACCCACGCGGGAATCCGCATAATTCATCGAAATATTCCCGATCAGGTGCTGAACGAATGATCTCTTCATCCAGATCATATTTCATCGTACCGGTCACAATAACATCTTCTGGCGAAAAGCCGATCTTCGTAAACCTCATCTTGTAGCGCTCGTTCTGCGCCGCAACTTTTGTCACTTTTGCAACAATTGACTTAAAGAATATCCGGAAATAGTAATACCGTCTGAATGAACGCGGGGAGAGCCTGCCGTTGATAATACAGGTCGGGATATTCCTGCTGTGTGCTGATGAGATCAGGTTCGGCCACAATTCTGTCTCTACAAGGACAATAACGTCAGGCGTTATAGCTTTGATAACGCGCTCAGTGATAGTCGAGACATCGAACGGTAAATAGAAGGGCCGTATTCTAGGATCAAGCCTCTTCTTGGCGACTGCCTGGCCGGTTGGCGTTACAGTGGAAAGAAATATAGTTGCGGAAGGAAACCGAACAAAAAGCTCTTCAATGAATTTTTTTATGGCAAGGACCTCCCCCACACTTACTGCATGCAACCAAATACGGGGAGTTCCATCTGATCGTAAAAGCTCGGTAGGTAAACATCCCAAGCGATCGAAAAGCAACCGCTTTTTCGATTCAGCTTGCGCTAATCGGACCATAAAGAACGGTAAGTAAAACAAAGCAAAACAAATGAACGTTAGATCGTATAATACTCTCATGTTCTTTCGTCTCATCCTCCGATTGACAAACACTCACTTCATATCACGCCCGTGGATGCCCCTTATCGTACGCTTCCTTAAGCCGCTTGGTCGTAACATGCGTGTAGATCTGAGTTGTTGAAAGGCTTTCATGCCCCAACAATTCCTGCACACTCCGCAGGTCCGCACCACGATCCAACATATGTGTGGCAAAACTATGCCGCAATGTATGCGGAGATACATGCTTTGCAATACCTGTTTGCCTGCGATATTTTTCTATCAGCCGCCGTACGCTGCGATCGGTCAAACGCTTATGTTGTTTGTTAACGAATAGCGGTTCTTTTTCGCTTTTATGCGGCAAGCGGCAATGCAAATAAGCTTCCAGTGCTTTGATCGCAAGAGAGCCGATCGGGACGATCCGTTCCTTTTTGCCTTTCCCCTTCACTCTCACAAGCCCGCTTAAGAGGTCAATGCCATTGATGTTCAAACCGACCAATTCGCTTACGCGTAATCCCGAACTATATAACAATTCCAGAATGGCTCGATCGCGACACGCTTGTTGCTTATCGCCCGCAGGAGCTTCAAGTAATCGCGCAGTCTCATTAACATCTAAGAAACTCGGCAATGTCTTGTTGCGTTTGGGCGTCGGTACGGAACTCGTCGGATTTGAAGTTAAGACTTTTTCACGTATTAAATACTTAAAAAAAGAACGCAATGCCGCCAATTTTCTCGCCATCGTACTTTTGGCAACGTTCCGTCCCTTGAGGATTGCCAAAAAACTCCTAATATCTATGTATTCAACGGCTGCGATGTTCCGCTTGTTCTGTTTGGCAATAAAGGCAGCGAATTCCTTCAGATCAACGCTATAGTTTATGATCGTATGTTCCGAAGCGTTTTTTTCCGACTTTAAATAATTAAGAAAACTGTCGATATAAACGTCCATATGGACCGCGTATCAGCTCTTAAGACTCTGCATCCGGATTCCCCTCATCATCCTCTGAGCTTTTCTTAGGCAAGCGATTGGTAACGTATTTACATTCGGGATAGTTCGAACAACCGTAAAATGTCCGGCGGTTCTTTGACTGGCGTTTAACGAGATCCCCATCACACGTTTCTTCCGGACAACGATACCCGGTCGGCATCGGGGCAGTATAGCGGCATTGCGGAAATCCTGAACATGCCAAGAATTTACCGAAACGCCCCCATTTCTCTACCATGATCTTACCGCACACATCACATTTAAATTCGGTTTTGACCGCCTCGCGCTTAACGTTCTTCATTGTGGATTCGGCCGCCGATAATTGTTTTACGAACGGCGCATAAAAATCCGCCAAGACCTTGCGCCATTCGAGCGTTCCCTCTTCGACCTTATCCAGTTCTTCTTCCATTTCAGCAGTGAATTTATAATCAAAGATCGTGGTAAAGGTTTCGACCAATAACGTAGTCACGATCGTCCCCATTTCGGTTGGATGTAATACGCCCGATTTCCGCTCAACATAGTTACGCACAATGATCGTCTGTATGGTCGGAGCATATGTGCTTGGACGGCCAATGCCAAGTTCCTCCAATGTCTTGACTAGGGATGCATCGTTAAACCGAGCAGGCGGCTTTGTAAAATGTTGCGTATGGAGCAATTTCTCAAGCGTCATTATTTCATTCAGCGCTAAGTGCGGCAGATCCTGGTTTTCCTTTTTATCGTTCGGATCATCATCTTTATCACTATCGGTGCTTTCAGGGTCTTCATAACACGCAAGAAAACCTTTAAAGATGTTTCGTGAACCGGCTGCGCGGAACATATAGCGTTTTCCCGCGGAGATATCGATCGAGGTCACGTTGTCTATAGCAGGTTCCATTTGCGAAGCAATGAATTTGCGCCAAATAAGCTCGTACAACTTATACTCTTCATCACTAAGATATTGTTTGATGCTCTGCGGGTCACGGCCCGGATCGGTAGGACGTACTGCTTCATGCGCTTCTTGCGCGCTCTTCTTAGATTTATAAACATTCGGTTTTTTTGGCAGGAATTTATCACCATACTGCGCCTTGATGAACTTCCTCACTGCATCTTGCGCAGCTTTTGAAACATTGACCGAATCCGTTCTCATATATGTAATGAGACCTACTGAGCCCTCTTCTCCTATATCTATCCCTTCATACAGATGCTGGGCGATGCGCATGGTACGTTGTGCAGAAAACTTCAAGCGCGTGTATGCTTCTTGCTGAAGCTTGCTGGTCGTGAACGGTGCTTGCGGTTTTCGTTTTTTTTGTTTTTCAGATATATCAACAACCGTGAATGCTTGTTTTTCTATATCATTCACGAGATGTGACGCCGTATCACCAGTACTGATCTCAGCTTTTTTACCGTCTATTTTGTCAAGTTTCGCCACAAGCACTTTCCCTGCATTCTCTTTTTTCTCCGATACAAGATGTGCTTTAATCTGCCAATACTCAGTCGGTTTGAATGCATTGATTTCTTTTTCACGATCAATAATAAGCCGTAATGCTACGGTCTGTACGCGGCCGGCGCTCAAGCCCTGAGCAACCTTTTTCCACAAAAGCGGACTGATCTTATACCCGACGATCCGATCGAGGATCCTGCGTGCTTGCTGAGCGTCGACAAGGTTCATGTTGATGTCGCGCGGTTTTTCAAACGCTTCCAAGATCGCACTCTTGGTGATCTCATTGAACGTCACTCGATAGATCTTTTTATTTTCCGGCTCGAATATCTCCTTCAGGTGCCAGCTAATGGCTTCTCCTTCACGGTCAGGGTCTGGCGCCAAATAAATACTTTCCCGTTCCTGCGCAAGTTTTTTTAATTTCGTAACTGTTTTTTTGGCGCGGGCAATGATCTCGTAGGTCGGTTCAAATTGATTATCAAAATCAACACCAAACCGTGAGGACGGCAGATCACGCACATGCCCCATCGATGCCTCTACTTGAAATTCCTTGCCTAAATACTTATTGATGGTCCGGGCTTTTGCCGGTGATTCGACGATAACCAGTTTTTTAGCCATTCAACGCTCCCTTTATTTGAATTCTTCTGGCTTTTTATTACGCAATAAAAAGGTATCAACCCCCACCTACAAATTGTAGGATCTCTACTTTATCCTGGGCGTGCAGTTCCACTGCCTTTAATGTATCTTTATCGACAACCGATTCGTTAAGTTCGACTACTAATGCTGTCGGTTCAAACCCTAATGAATCGATCAATGTCTGTAACGAACCGCCTTCTGGAACCATGCGGCTCTTACCATTTAAAATGATTTCAATCAAGTTTACCATATTATAGTAATAATATTAATATAACTATGAATGTCTATAAAAAAATTGTTCGCTTTCGCGAACGCAGTGTAAAAACATAACCTTGAGATATTAGCAATTCATTGTTAACAGTGGGGTTAGGTTAAATAATCCACTCAATGTTAGCCTGATGAGTTATCTATTAGAGAGAGACCGTAGACTTCAGATAACTTTCGATGAATTGATCAATATCGCCATCCATGACCTTATCGACATTTGATGTCTGGATATTCGTCCGATGGTCTTTAACCAATGAATAAGGATGAAAAACGTATGAACGTATTTGCGAGCCCCATTCGATCTTTTTTTTGGTGCCGTATTGTTTCTGTAACTCAGCATCTTTTTCGGCACGTTTTTTTTCATACAAACGGGCCTTAAGCACCCTCATCGCAGTCACCTTATTTTTATGCTGGGAACGTTCATTCTGGCATTGGACAACGATATTGGTCGGTAAATGAGTAATGCGCACTGCACTGTCGGTCTTGTTAACGTGTTGTCCTCCTGCACCGCTTGCGCGGTAGGTGTCGATCCTGAGGTCATTCGGATCGATCTCGATCTCGATATCATCAACGAGTTCCGCAATGACATCGACCGACGCAAACGACGTGTGGCGGCGTTTATTGGAATCAAACGGCGAGATGCGAACAAGCCGGTGAACCCCGCGTTCAGCCTTAAGATACCCATAGGCCATTTCACCTTTTACCATAAAGGTTACGTTCTTGACCCCTGCTTCTTCTCCGGATAAAAGGTCAACGATCGAAAACGAGAACCCTTTTGCCCCAGCCCAGCGTTCGTACATTCTCAGCAACATTTCCGACCAGTCACATGCCTCGGTACCGCCGGCACCGGCATTAATGCTTACAAAAGCATTAAGCGGATCAAGTCTATCTGCTAACAAACTGCGTAATTCTATTTGATCAACTGTCTTCTTAAGATTCTGGACAGTCAATTCAAATTCATGTTCTGCCTTTTCATCCTGCGCTTCATCCAACATCATGAGCTCGGAGAGTTCGAGGAACTCATTACAATCCGTGAACGAACGGTCCCAGGGATCAAGGAGTCCCTTGATGTATTTCATGCGTGAAACGACTTTTTGAGCTGTTTCCTGATTGTCCCAAAACCGCGGCACGCTCATCTGTTCCTTCAAAGATTCTAACTCTTTTCGCTTTTCTTCGACATCAAAGATACCCCCGTATTTCAACGAGTTTATCTTTTAACGCTTCCAGCGCTTTCCTGCACTCCTGCATCTTTTCATTCATGCTTTTTATCCCTCGGTATACGAATTTCAAACAATATTTATCTATAATTCCGGATAATTACTTTTTAACGTCGCCTCAAGAAAC
>JAFGJY010000010.1 GCA_016928875.1 Candidatus Omnitrophota bacterium
ATCGTCGTTATCAAGCCCATTATGCTGCGGGGATTAGGCTGCCACTTACGCCCTCCTCCTTCGCGCGGGGGAATATGAACATCTGCCATGGTATCCTCCTCAGTTGTATATTAAAAATGTTTATACCTATTTGTCGGTTACACTTGATAAATACTATGATCCCAACTTTAATGCACTACAGACTCTTCGATCCACTTAAGATATTCATTACTACCTGCAATGATCGGTACCGCTATTATTTCAGGCACTTCGTACGGATGCGATTGTTTGACAAGAACCTCAACATTTTTGAAATTATTCTTAGTGGTTTTCATTACCGCCAAAACTTCGTCGGATTCATCTATGGCACCCTGCCACCAATAATGTGATTCAACGTGATCAACAATAGTCGCACACGCAATATATTTATGCCCGAGCAACTGCTCGACGACCACACTTGCTTCTTTTTTACTCGGAAAGGTTACGTAGATGATGATATACGGTGTGTCCAAGGCCTCAATCCTTAGGAATAGTTTTTTTACTCTTGTTTTAGCAAGGCAGCTTCAAACCCTTCAGGCCCACATGAGATGAACACGTGTCCTTCGCGCGCCAACCAACCAAGGCTCATTAAAGTAAGTTCTTCCGTCCGTTTGATCCCTTTGATGAGGTCCTTGAGCTTGGCCCTTTCATTTTTCTGCTTTTCAAGAAAATGCCAGATCTCCCCCGCGGTAATACCGATCTCCATAATCATGCGATCACTCCTTTGTAGCTCCTCATGTTGAAGGATACTCCAAGAATGACGATCATTCCTTCATCACTCTTGCCTTATCCTTATTTTGTGGTCAATACTACGATCTCTTTGAATCCGTTCTTGCGTGCTGCATCCCAAACCTGCATGACTGATTCAAAAGCGACTTGTTTATCGGCTGAGATCGTAATTACAGTATCTTTCTTTTGTTTAACAAAGATCTCGACCAACCTCTCAAACGATGTATTGTTCTCATCGATAAAATACCTACCGCGTGCATCAATATCGATCTTAAGCCCTGTCTCTTTATCGATCAATTTTGCACTTTCGGCATCCGGCAAGCGTACACGAATACCAGAAATGTGCACGAAAGTCGAGGTTACCATAAAAAATATCAATAACAAGAACACCACGTCAATGAGCGGTGTCATATCGAGCCGAAGATCAGCGTGCCTGAATTTGTAACTAAAACGCATAGGATCAGGTTAATAGAGTTTATAATACGTTATGCTAACAAATGCATCACCATCACGCAAGAGCTAATACCCGTGACGCGGCACGCTCCATATCATGCTGGATCACTTTCACGTAATGCCTAATATAGTTATAGGCCACTACCGTAGGGATCGCGACACTTAACCCACAGGCGGTTGTGATAAGCGCGACCCAAATTCCCTCTGCCAGATCAGCCGGCGAAACAAAACTCATGGCCTGTGTTTTGGTTTGAATGACCTGAAAAGCGCGGATCATCCCAACCACGGTGCCAAGCAGCCCTAACAGCGGCGCTATATGGGCAACCGTTGCCAAAATACCAAGCCGCTCCTCGAGTTTCGGTAATTCTAAAAGAGCGACTTCTTCCATACAATTGGTAATACGCTCACGCGTTGCACTCAAATTGGCAATACCTGCTCTCACCACCCTGGTAACCGGTGTATTGAATCGATCACATAAACGCTCCGCTTCCTTGACCTTATTCTGCCTGACCAAGATCTCTATCTCGGCTAAAAACTTATCGGTATTGATCCGGGAACGATGGATCACGACGAGTTTTTCGATGAAACTTGCAAGAGCAAATATTGAGCAGGCAAGGATGAGCCACACGATAGCCCCACCTTTAGTAACAAGGCTGGTCATAAAACTCCTTTTTGTGGATAACTATATACTTACAAAATATTATAGGAAAGCGTTATTAAAAGTAAAGGATTATACTATCTCATTGATTATGTGTAAATATTGAAAAAATGAAGCCTTGCGTACTTTTTAAGCATTCTGATCTAATCACTGTTACCTCTTGCATAGATACCTTAACCTACTATAATGTTGACTGTTATGATAATTATATCAAATATCAATAATACAATTATCCTAGTATAGTGACTTAATAATCGAACGAAATAATGCCTGAATTACCTGAAGTCCAAACCGTTGTCAATGACTTGAACAGCCATCATCTATGTAAGCGGAGTATTGCCGCGGTCCGTATATACTGGCGTCGATCAGTAAATAATGTTTCTCAAAAATGTATTAATAAGACTCTTCTTGGCCGATCGATCGCAAAAGTCTGGCGTCGCGGAAAGTACATCGTGATCGATCTTGATACCGCGACCCGAGTATTAATCCATCTTAGAATGTCCGGCAGGATATCTGTTGTAAATGCAAAGTCTCCACGAGACAAGCATGAACATGTGTGCATCACTTTAGACAATAGCGATGAGCTCCGGTTGCATGATACGCGTAAATTCGCACGTCTCTATATTGAAAAAGGGTCTATTACCCGTCTTGATACTCTCGGATGTGAACCACTTGATGTAACATTTACCTCGAAAAAACTTGCCCCATTATTAAGATCCCGCACACGAGCCCTGAAACCACTCTTGCTGGATCAAACATTCATCGCCGGACTTGGGAATATCTACACTGATGAAGCGCTCTGGTATGCAAAACTTCATCCAAAAACACAAAGTGACGCCCTTGCAAAGGATGAGGTGACAGTATTATGCAAAGCGATTAAGTTTGTCCTGAGAAAAGGCATCAAGAATTGCGGAACATCGCTTGGGGATGGAGATAATAATTTTTATTCTTTGGGAAAACAAAGCGGCAGGAATCGTGAGAAATTAATGGTCTATCGTCGGACGGGCAAGCCGTGTAAACGCTGTGGTACAAAGATCAAACGATTCACCCTCACACAACGTAGTACCCACCTATGCCCGCGATGCCAAAAGCTCTAACGTATAAAATCAACGTACAGTGCCCACAATAACGACAGCACCGATACTATAAAAATAAAAGCAAAATTCGCTTTATCTTTGAACGAAGTAAGCGAGCACAAAATGATCCTCATGTGATCATAATCATCTGCGGTGAGCGATCGCGGATCATTCATTTTGCGCAAAAGATCATGATCCTCAATAACTTTTGACCTGTTTTTTGAAATTCTATATTTATATAAAAAGAAAAACAAGAAACCGATCACACCGACATACCACGCGATCTTACCCCACGTCGGGTCGACCGCATCAAGGAATACGACAATACGTATGGCCACGATTGCTATCAAACCGATCACGAAGAAGAACCAAGAGGCAAGATCATCCTGACATCGTTTCTGGTTACTGCATCCTTTGCACTTTTTCTGCAACAGCATCATGAATTCGCCTTTATATATTTTTCAATATCGAATTTCGCTTTGCAACCGTTATAACTCATATACCGTATTTTGCCAAACACTTTTCTTTCGCCCCATGCCCGATCATGCAGTCCTCCGAGTGACCAGAGAACCCCGACATAGCCATTGGAATCACGACCGTCAAGTTCATATGTATCGTTGAGATATATCGCCGTAGCGATCGCTTCTTCCGGCGACCGCATCCATTCAAGGACCTTTTTACCCCAATACATACGCATATAGCCATGCATTTTCCCCTTATTGACCATTTCTCTTTGCGCGGCATTCCACAGCTGGTCATGTGTCTCAGCCTGCTCAAGCTTTTTGAGAGAATACGTGTATTCACGTACATCCTGACGATGATCATTTATTGTCTTCTGCGCCCAGTGTGGCAGACCTTCAAATGAATCATATTTACTATTGTAATAACAAAAGTTATCGGAAAGCTCACGCCGCACGATAAGCTCCTCTAAAAATGCTTCCTTGCTTACTTTCTTGCCAGAAGCTTTGAGCACGCATAAGGCAACGCGCTGGGCGGATATCTGTCCAAAATGCAAATAGGGCGAAAGATCGGAAGTTCCCTCAAGCGTAGGATCATTACGTTTAACATCATAATCATCAAGTTTGGCTTTAATGAACGTATCCAGAACACTCTTTGCGGCTTTACTACCCGGCTCGATCCAATAAACACGTAGTACATCGTCATTTACTTTTAGCCCCCTACAAATCTTTCGCCAATCGATCTTTGCGACCATCTTTTTGGTACGAAATGGATGCGTTTTAAGGGAGGGAATATCGGTCAAGAATTCAGCAAGCATCCTTTTGATCTTCGGACGGATCGTATATGCCCCAAATTCTTGTTTTGACGATGCATGCCAACACGGAACGATGTTGTGTGCATCAACCTCATATATCGGAATGTGAATTTGACGTTTAAGGCGGTTTTTCCATTCACGCTTAATTCGTAAAGGATCAAAATCAGTAATAAGCAATCCAGGCTTCGTCCTTTTAAAGAACCCTGTAAGTTCTTCCACTGGATCACCGACCAAAAGAACAAATGATATGTTCTTAGCGCGTAAAGCCTCATCTACTTCCATAAGGCCACGCAGCATAAAATCATATTGTCTTATGGTAGCATCTAAAAAAGTCGGACTAAGTGTAAAGACAACAAAAAGCTGCGCTTTAAGTTCAAACGCAGCTTTTTGTGCATATATAAGCGCCCAATTGTCCCGCACGCGCTGGTCCCGGCTCATCCAATAAACTACCGGTCCCTTTTCATGGCCCGTTTTCGTCAGCGGCATGACACGAATATCATTCAAACATTCAAGCATCGAATCCTCATTCTCCATGTTACATTAAGCCATGTTCTTACATGGCAATTTCAATAACATGTTGAAAGCTGTCTACGTATATATATAGATCGACCCTAAGCACCATGACCGCACATTCTGTCTCATTAAGAAAACCGGCAAGCTCAGGATTTTTCTTTAACAACATGGTACGAAATTCTTTCTGTGTCGTGGCATCTGCTTCGGTAGCCGCACCAAGCATAGTAACCGCGACAGCGTTTTTTACATCCTCAACCCGATTAAGTGCGCTATCGACCAATAATGAAACATGATCATTAGCTTTCATGTTCACATATTTTTTTGTTTTTCGTAAGGTAGCAAAGACAACTTGCTTAAGATCGGGTGTCGCGGCAAACGTCATTAACGAGGTATACGGATAGGGTGTCCCGATCGTAGCGAGCACACCCTGTTTTTGCGTATCAAAAAGTTTTCGTATATTAGCCAATACTTTTTTTTGATCCATTATTTACTTGCCTAAAGCCTGCTTAATGTCCATAGCATGTTCTTGTTCCATAGCAAGGATCGTTCGTAATTGCTGAGCAAGAGCATATTCCTTCATATCTTCTGCCTGTTCGACACGTATTTTATAGCGCTTGATCGCATCCTCTTCGCCAGCCAGGTCCTGTTCAAGCATCTCAACATTATCGTCCGCCGTATAGATCTTACCGACATCAATCGACGGTTTCCCGCCAAGATAATCGATCTGGTCCGCTAATGCCATTGCGTGCTGGATCTCTTCGTTTGCATGGATCTTAAGCTCCTTAATGATATCTCCATATGACGCCCCGCTCATGACCGCAGAATGATTGATGTACTGGATCGCCGCCGAATATTCCAATTCAAGGTCTTTGTTAAGTAGATCGATCATTTTTTTCACTGTAATAGCCATCACAAACCTCCTTCCTAAAATGCTTACCGTAGATAAACAAAATAGACGTATATCGTTGAAATTATCATTGATTCGACCATAAAGAGCAGCCCATATTTTAAGAATGCGACGAATGTGATCATCTTTCCGTTCTTCTTAGCTATACCTGCCACAACAACATTGGCCGAGGCTCCGATCAATGTCCCGTTCCCTCCCAAACACGCGCCTAAGACCAACGACCACCATAGGGGGCGTAATAAAACATGCATATCTCCTTGAACGCCACTTGATGTCATGAAAACACCGACCTGTTTTATAAGGGGGATCATAGTTGCCGTATAAGGAATATTATCAATGATCGCAGACGCAATAGCTGAAAACCATAGAATAGACATTGTCAATATAGTCATATCACCGTGAGCAGCATTGATCACCGTTTTGGCTAACATCTCAACAAAACCCACTTTCACGAGACCTTCAACCAAAATAAATAAACCGATAAAGAACATCAAGGTAACCCATTCTACATGTTTGAGTATTTCTTCCGGATGACTCCTGGTTATCAGCATCAGTACTGACGCGCCAAGCAACGCTATAGTCGCGACTTCAAGATGCACTGAACTGTGCAGAAGGAATAAAACGATTACCACACCAAGAACAACCAGTGATTTTATTAATAACTTTTTGTCTTTTATTGCACGATCTGCTTTTAATTCGCGGATATGCGCTCTGGCCTCTGTAGAAACATGAAATGACGAATGGAACATTATTGCAATGGTCAAAACATAAAATACCAATATCACCAATACTACCGGCCCCATATTTACCATAAAATCGGTAAAACTCAGATCAGCTGCGCTACCGATCAAAATATTTGGCGGGTCACCGATCAGAGTCGCGGTCCCACCTATATTCGAAGCAATTACCATTATGATCAAAAATGGGATCGGATCAACATCCAATGTATCCGCTAATAAGAACATCATCGGTGCCATCAATATCATCGTGGTCACATTGTCCAGAAAAGCCGAAATGAAAGCCGCCGAAAGCCCGAGCATGATCATGATCTTAAGCGGTTTTCCCTCTGCTGCTTGAGCGACCTTGATCGCAAGCCACTGAAAGACCCCGGACTCAGCCATAATATGCACAATGATCATCATACCTAATAATAAAAATATCACATTAAGATCAATTGCTTGAAAGGCTTCATGCTGATCTAATACACGCATAGCGATCATTACCGTTGCACCCAAGAGGGCCGCGATCATTTTGTGCACGCGCTCGGTCATGATCGAAATATAGACTAAGACGAAAATACCGACTGCTATAATGAATGGATTCACTGGTGCGCCTCCCTATACCCTAATGACCTTTTGAATAAGGTCTTTACGCATTATCATGCCTTTTAATTTTTTATCATCGTCGAGCACGAACAACCGCCGTAAATTCTTGTTAACAAAATTAAATGCAAGCTGTATAACGCTTACTTGCTCATGTACCATAAAAAAATCTTTGGACATGATATCACGCGCAAGCAGTTCATCTTCCTTGGCAAAGAGCTCTTCAAACGGCTCGTATTCCTTTAAAAAAGCGATATTCTCCATCATGTTCATGTATTTGGGAACACCTATCCTCAATATCTCTTTTTCCGTTATGACCCCCAACATTGTCCCATCCTCTGCTAGGACTGGTGCACCGCTGATATTATGCGAAAAGAACCTATCGACTATCTCCTTTAATGTGTCAGTGGGAGCTAATGTAACAATATCTTTATGCATCAGATCGCGCGCTACCACAGTTTCTTTGACCGGCACATTCTCCTTGTTGATAATATCGATAAATTCCTGCGCAGATCGAGCTGTCGCAAGCCGTATGACAAGTTCGTCATTACTGAAAACACTTGAAAAAGCACCCATGGTTTGCAAGAGCGTGTTAACTTTTGTTTTACATGAAAGCAACATAACAAAATATTTAACCTTATCACCTGCTTTAGTATACGTGATACCTTCTCGAGCATAACCATAAATGATAAGTATATCATTAAGTCCCTCGATACGAGCATGCGGCAAGGCAAAACTCTTTCCCATATATGTTGATTGCTGTTCTTCGCGTTCTGAGATAGCACGACCTATAAGGTTGCGATCAAGGTTCTTTTTATGACTACAGACAAGATCGACCAATTCACGCAATGCGTCTTCTTTTGTTTTAGCCGACAGCGACAATTTGATCAGATTTGCATCTAACAAACTCGATAGCTTCATGATCTCTCCTTTTGGTTCGATTGTTATCAGATTTACGCTTGATAACAGGTATTACGATTTATAGTATTCCAAGGCCTGAGGCAGGTCCTGTTCGATCTTCTCGATACGTGTATTTGGAGCCGGATGGGTAGAAAGAAATTCAAGCCCACGCTCTTTTTCCAAGATGCTCATGCGTTCCCATAACCGTGGCGCTTCACGCGGATCATATCCGGCACGGGCCATTACGATCAACCCGATCGTATCCGCTTCGGATTCCTGCAAGCGGCTATAAGGCAACAAAACGCCGACTTGCGAACCGATCCCATACACTTGAAACAACGCTGCTTTAGTTTTTGTAGGGTTTTTCGTGTAGGCATCAGAGAGCGCGTTCGCTCCGAGCTGAACTATTAATTCCTGGCTTAATCGTTCACCGCCATGATTGGCAATGGCATGTGCGACTTCATGGCCCACGACGACCGCCAGTCCGGTTTCGCTCTGTGTTATCGGTAGTATTCCCGTATATACCGCGATCTTACCGCCCGGCAAACAAAAGGCATTGACCTGTTTGTCTTCAATAAGATTGAATTCCCAATTGTAATTCTTCAGTTCATCCTGCATCCCATTCTCGCGCATAAAATCTTCCGCTGCCGCTGCAATACGTTTTCCTACTCGGGTGACCATTTGCGCATCATTTGTTGAAGATGCACGTGTCGAATTTTGCAGGATCTCATTATAACTCGTAGCGCTCAACGCGACCAATTCATCGTTCGGGACGAGCAATAATTGACGGCGCATAGTGATCGGCGTCATCGCGCATCCAAATAAAAAGAAAACCAATATCGATAAAACTACGTTCTTTCTCATAAGCACCTCATAATTGAAGACTTCTGTTTTACTTTATCTCGAACTCAGCATATACCTGCGCCGTGATCTCGACCTCGCCCTGGGCAAAACCCGTTGCTACCATTGAGCGTTCCATTAACATGGGCATTGGCCGCACGCCGCCGCTTTCTTGGATCAAAACAACCTTACCGAGCTCACACCCGAATTTTCCCGCGAGCACCTTGGCTTTAACTCGTGCATTCTCAGCAGCATTGATCAATGCCTCGTGGGTAAGTTCTTCTTCTTTGCTGGAGAAGAAGTCAACGCCCCGCACTTCGTTCGTCCCCAAAGAGATCGCCGCATCTAATATACGGTCAAGCTGATCAAGTTCTTTTACGATCGCGATCACATCACGTGATACCGTATATTTGATCTCCTGTGGCTGTTCGCCTGCTTTTTGCAACGGCGGATGTGGCTCCGGTGTCTGATATACCCTGAAGTTTGCCGCACTGATATCCGCTTTATCAAGGCCGGCCTCTACCATCATGTTCTGTATCTTGAGCACTTTCTTATCTACATTCTTCTTTGCCTCAATAATGCTCGTTGTTATCTCAGATACTTGCATGCGTATCCTTGCCCGGTCCGGCTCGGCTTGCACACTTGCAGAGCCATTGACCTTTATCAGATTCTGATCGGTCATAACACATTGATCTGCCGCAAAGGAACAATTACCACAAATCACTAGAAAACCAATGACGATCACTACCATTCTCCGCATCATACAACCTCCTTATTAATTGCTTATAAATAGCATCTCATTGCCAAAATAAAGACTCTATTTTCCTCTTAATTTCAATTATTGCAATATATTTTCATCACATTTTATGACTGCAATAATAAAGGTTAAAAAGCCCTCGCTGTGGAGAGTCCTCCTACCTCTTATTTAAAACATCCCTTAAGTACTTACCCGTATACGAGGTTTTGACCTTAGCAACTTTTTCTGGGCTGCCAGCAGCAACAACGCGCCCCCCTTCCTCGCCACCTTCAGGTCCAAGATCAATGATATGATCTGCCGTTTTGATCACATCAAGATTATGCTCGATCACAATGACCGTATTGCCCTGATCTCTGATCTTGAAAAGCGCATCTAAAAGATGCTGAATATCGGCAAAATGCAGTCCCGTTGTCGGCTCATCAAGCAGATATACCGTTTTCCCGGTCGCGCGTTTACATAATTCATATGCGATCTTGATGCGTTGGGCCTCCCCGCCGGAAAGTGTAGTTGAAGCTTGACCTAATTTAATATACCCCAAACCGACATCATTAACCACTTGCAATCGTTCGCGCACTTGCGGGATAGCATCAAAGAACGACAATGCTTCACTTACCTGCATATCCAGAACATCGGCAATGCTCTTGCCGCGATATTGGATCGCCAAGGTCTCTGGATCGAATCGGCGGCCGCGACAAACATCGCACAAGACCGATACATCCGGCAAGAAACTCATCTCGATCCGCTGCATGCCTGCACCCTCACATGCTTCGCAACGGCCGCCTTTGACATTAAAACTAAACCGCCCGGGACTGAAGCCTTTTACTTTGGCGTCCGGCAGAGAAGCAAAAAGCTTGCGTATCGGCGTAAAAATATCAACATATGTTGCGGGATTTGAACGTGGCGTACGGCCGATCGGGCTTTGATCGATCTCGACTACCTTATCTACCTGGTGCATACCTTTAATATCTTTAACGCTGCCCACCTCATAATCGGTTTGCCACACTTTGTTATGCAATGCTTTGTATAACACATCGTGGACAAGCGTGCTCTTGCCCGAGCCTGATACCCCGGTCACGCATATAAACAATCCCAAGGGGATCGTAACATTTATATTCTTGAGATTATGCTGAGTAACACCACGTAATGTGATAGTATCCCCTCCGTTGAAATTCAGTCGCCCCTTTGGTATCGTTATTTTTTTCTTCCCTTCTAAATAATCTAACGTCAACGAACGAGTACACCGGCCAAATGGTAACGCTGTTTGCGAAGCAGAAAATAAAACTTCGCCACCCGCCTCGCCGGCACCGGGGCCAAGGTCGACCACATGATCAGCACGGCGGATGGTCTCCTCATCATGCTCTACGATCACGACCGTATTGTGCAGATCCTTTAGTTCTTTTATAAGCCGCAATAAACGGTCATTATCACGTGCATGCAAACCGATCGACGGTTCATCCAGAACATAGAGAACTCCCGTAAGCCCGGTCCCTATTTGCGAACCCAAACGCACACGCTGCATCTCCCCGCCGGCGAGCGTCGCAGCCGGACGGTTCATTGTTAAATAACCAAGCCCCATTTGTGTCAAGCACCGCAATCTGATCTTTATCTCTTTAATGATCGGCTCGGCAAGTTTCGATCGCGCTTCTCCGAATGCAAGCCCATCAATAAATGTCTCTAGCTCATCAAGGCTCTTATCGCCTAACTCGACGATATTCTTGCCCGCTATCGTTATCCCCAACACACGTTGCTGAAGGCGCCCGCCCTTGCACTCCGGACACGTTTCCTCTTTAAGGAACTTCCGGATCTTGTTCTTGATCGTCACCGAATCAGTCCGATGAA
>JAFGJY010000011.1 GCA_016928875.1 Candidatus Omnitrophota bacterium
CGTCCGTATCGTGGCAAGCTTTCCAAGGCCGAAGCATATGAAGAGATCGAACATTGCGCAGGGACACAGTTTTGTCCTAAAGTGGTTAAGGCTTTTCTCCAGCTTAAGTTGTAACACGATATTAGTCTTCTGTAATTCCTACAATCTTTTTCTTGACACTAATAAGTATATTTATATAATATCCCTACTTTAGTTTGGCACTTAAGTGGGCTTATGCCCACTTTTTTATTTCCTGGCATTAATCTAACTATTTTTAGCAATTAGAGATAGTAAAAAGGAGAGCATAATTGTGAATAACGATATTTTTCAAAGCTTGGAGAGCATTGAGAAGGAAAAGGGCATCAAAAGGGACGTATTGCTTGAGATGCTGAAATCGGCCTTGGTCTCGGCGTGCAAGAAAACCTATCCGGATCATGAAGAGTATGCGGTCGATATAGACCAATTGAGCGGCAGGATCGTGATAACGAAAAACGGCAAAGAGGTCAACGATCCGGAGTTCGGGCGTATCGCTGCCCAAACAGCACGACAGGTCATAATCCAAAAGATCCGCGAAGCCGAACGAGATGTTATTTTTAATGATTACGAACAACGGCTTGGCGATATCATATCGGGGTCTGTTCATCGCGTGGAACGGCGGGGGATCATTGTTGATCTCGGCAAAGCGGAAGCTATCTTGCCTGCACGTGAACAAATCCCGGGTGAAACGTATCGTCAGGGAGATACGATAAGGGCATTCGTGTTGCGGGTCAACAAGACCACCAAAGGTCCGGAGATCATTTTATCGAGGACTGCGGCAGATTTTGTAAAACGGCTCTTTGAACTTGAGGTGCCTGAGATCCATGATGGGATCGTTGAGATCAAGGGCGTTGCACGGGATGCTGGATTGCGTACGAAGATCGCGGTGTATTCGCATGACGATAAAGTGGATTGTGTCGGTTCATGCGTGGGTATGCGAGGGCAGCGGGTTAAAAATGTTGTCAGAGAGCTATATGGTGAGAAGATAGACATCGTGCGTTGGAGTTCGGATGCAGAAATTTATATTAAGAACTCGCTTAGCCCAGCTGAGCTTTCGGAAGTGAAGCTCAATTTCGAAAATAAAAAGGCGGAAATTATTGTTGATGATGAGCAGTTATCGCTTACGATCGGCAAGAAAGGGCAGAATATCAGATTGGCAGCACAGTTAACGGGTTGGGAGTTCGATATAAAAGGGGCCAGTCAGCGATATTCGATCTCAGATCTTGGGGGAGTCGGCGTCAAAACGGAAGAGTTATTAAAGGATCACGGGATTAAGACGGTCAAAGATATTATCAAACTAACCGCCGAAGATCTTGAACAGATCCCGGGACTCGGCCGTAAAACAGCCGAAAAAATAATCGCAGCAGCACAGAAATTGATTGTATCAGGGCAAGTATATTCTCAAAGGGATAAAAGCGATCTGCTTTTATAGGAACAGTACTGAGCGAGAGAAGGTGAACACATGCGTATTCATGGGCTGGCGAAGAAAATAGGAAAGACAAGTAAAGACATACTTGCATTGTGTAAAAAGCTAGGAGTCGATGCAAAATCCCATATGACCATGCTTGCGGATGCAGATGCGACTAAAGTCGAGTCTCATTTTAAAGATACCACAGGTACAATACCGCTGCCTGCGGCAAAAGCAGAAAAAGCAAAGCCCGCCAAAAAAGCCGCAGCGAAGCCTAAAAAAAACGTTTCCGGGAAAAAAGAAGCAAACATCAAAAAAGAGCCATTATCGGGTAAGCAAAAAGAAAAGAAGAATATTTCTGATATCGTTAAGAAACGAATAGCGCAAAAATTATCTGCTCCGGGACCGGTTTTACCGAAAAGGACACCGCAAAGAAGAGCGCGTCAGCAAAAGACACCAACAGATATGCCGACCGCAGAACATGCGGCGGGAGCTGATGTGATAGCAAGACAACCCGCAGCACAGGCAACAGCGGTAAAAGAAGTGCCTACCAGAACGGTTCAAATACGATTACCTATAACTGTTGGTGCGTTAGCGACGAACATAGAGGTAAAAACATCGGCACTTATAAAAGCGCTCATGCAGGAAGGCATATTTGCCAATGTCAATCAATTGCTTAACGAAGAGATCGCGGCCAGGGTCGCTTTAAAGTTCAATGTGTTGATCGAATCCTTGCCGACCGAAGAGCAGGAATTGATCTTGCAGCATGAAGGCAAAGACGACGAAAAGGACCTTGAGCAACGAGCGCCGGTGGTTACGCTCATGGGGCATGTAGACCACGGAAAGACATCATTATTGGACGCTATCAGGAATTCGCGCCTGGTCGATCGTGAAGCAGGCAAGATCACCCAGCATATCGGTG
Organism: Candidatus Omnitrophota bacterium; assembly: GCA_016928875.1. Classification (GTDB taxonomy): domain Bacteria; phylum Omnitrophota; class Omnitrophia; order JAHJGZ01; family JAFGJY01; genus JAFGJY01. Next base: position 2,346 of record JAFGJY010000011.1, read on the forward strand.
CGTATTCTGTTGAGATCGGGGATAAAGGATATGTGACATTCCTCGATACTCCGGGGCACGAGGCGTTCACGGAAATGCGTGCGCGCGGGGCGAATGTTACTGATATTGTAGTTCTGGTTGTTGCGGCTGACGATGGTGTTATGCCGCAAACCGTGGAAGCGATCAATCACTCAAAAGCAGCCGGGGTGCCTATGGTGGTCGCTATTAACAAATCCGATCTTCCGGGTGCGCATCCTGACCGCGTAAAAAAGGAACTGCAAAAGTATGATCTTGTTCCTGAAGAGTGGGGTGGAAAGACAATTATGGTGAAGGTTTCCGCGCTCAAAAGGACAGGTATCGATGAGCTTCTAGAGATGTTACTTCTTGAGGCTGAGGTATTGGAACTGAAAGCTAATCCGAGCCGACCGGCGCAAGGGGTCGCACTTGAAGCACGTCTTACGAAGAGCCACGGTCCGGTAACCAACGTGTTACTTACGAACGGAACGCTTAAGGTTGGTGATTATGTGATCTGCGGGAAGTATTACGGAAAAGTCCGCGCAATGCATAATGATCTTTCAAAAAATATAAAAACCGCCGGGCCTTCAAAGCCCGTTGAGATCTTTGGGATCCAAGGTGTCCCGAATGCTGCGGATAGATTCTATGTCGTTGAAGATGAAAAAACGGCGCGTCGGATATCGGAACAAAAGATGTTGCAGGAGAAAGAAAAGGAACTCAACGCGCAGCTTACAAAACATATGAGCCTCGAATCGCTGCATGATAAGATGACCAGGGGCGAGCGGGTTGAGTTAAAAATGATCTTAAAAGCCGATGTCCAAGGATCAGTCGAAGTGTTGCAAAGTTCTTTGCAGAAATTATCATCGGACAAAGTTAGCTTGAACATTGTTCATTCCGGGGTCGGCGGGATAAACGAGTCGGACGTGATGTTGGCTGCGGTCTCGGATGCGATCATTATCGGGTTCCATGTTAAGGCCAATATTAAAGCGCAAGCTCTTGTGGAAAAAGAAGGGATCGACCTTCGATACTATACGATTATTTACGAAGCGATCCAAGATATGAAGACCGCCATGGAAGGCAAGCTCGCTCCGACGTATAAGGAGGTCTTCATGGGGATGACCGAGGTCAGAGAAATATTCAAGGCATCGAAGATCGGAACGATCGGTGGATGTTATGTTGTTAAGGGGAAAATAGCGCGGACACACAAGATCCGTGTGCTGAGGAGTGACATCGTTATCTATGAAGGTTCGTTATCTTCGCTTAAGCGTTTTAAAGATGATGCTCGCGAGATCAAAGACGGGTTCGAGTGTGGGCTTACGATCGCGAACTTTAATGACCTCAAAGTTGGCGACATGATCGAGTCATATGTCCAACAAGCAGTTGCTACGAAATTGTAAGAATGTATCACGCGTGTGTATGAGACACACCTGAAGTCATGATCATTGGTGTATTACAACTTGAATTGTTCATTCCGCATTCATTGTCGCTTAAGGCAAAACGATGTGTGCTGAGAAGTATAAAGGACCGCACGAGCGAGAAGTTCAACGTAGCGATAAGTGAAACAGATTATTTGGATAAATGGCAGCGTTCGGTTTTGAGCATCGTTACCGTTAGTAATGAACAAAAACATTGCGATCAGGTGCTTACTAAGGTAGAACGTCTGATCGAAGAGTATCATGAGATCCAGATCATTGACAGGACGCTCGAATTTATTTAAGGGAACGCGTTATGTTACAGGGTAAGAGGAACAGAAAGGTTGCATTACAGGTCAAATCCGCAGTCGCTGATGCGATCGTGCATGAGATCCGGGACCCGCGGGTGGGATTTGTTACCGTTACCGATGCTGATCTTTCCCAAGATCTTAAATATGCAACGATCTATATAAGCGTTATGGGCGATGAAAAACAGCGCAAAGGCACGTTAATAGCACTCAATTATGCTAAGGGGTTTTTTCAACGGGTCATTGCGACGGAATTAAAATTGCGGTTTACACCTAAAGTCAAGTTTCTGTTAGATGATTCGATCGATGAAGCTATGAAGATCGATTCGATATTAAAAAAAATTCATTCTGAGAGCGATGATGAAAGATCGGAACGCGATACATCGGCAGATCAAGGATAAGATAGCAAAGGCGAAGACGATCGCGATTACGACGCATGTCGATCCTGATGGGGACGCGGTCGGGTGCGTGCTCGCGTTGGAATCGTTCTTAAAACGTTACGGCAAGGACGTGGTTATTGTAGTCCAACATCGCGTGCCTGATATGTATCTGTTCTTGGGGAAAGAATGGATTCCATTTGATGCTAGTCGAGAATGTGGGCACTATGATTGTGTGATCGTTATTGATTGTCCTACCAAGGAACGAGTTGGCAATGTAATACGGCTTTTTGATAATAGTCCGAGCGTCATAAATGTGGATCACCACGTGAGCAATTCAGCATTTGGTGATATAAATTTGCTTGATGCCGAAGCATCATCGTGCGGAGAATTGCTATTCGATCTTTTGGAATCGTTTGCGGTGGGACTTAACGAGTTCGAGATGAGCTGCACTTTTGTGGCATTGTCTACAGACACAGGTTCCTTCCGCTATAGCAATGTAACGCCGCGCACATTTGAGATCGTTGCTCACTTTGTACGGGAAGGGGTGGGTCTCGATGCGCTCAACCAGGAGTTGTATTCACGATGTCCGCTTAAAAAATTCCGCCTTCTACAGGGGTTCTTAGGGGACGTGACGATAGATGTCGGTAGCCGGTCAGGGTGGTGCGTTATAACGCAAGCAATGCTTGATGCAGCACAGGCTAAGCGTGCCGATGCAGAAGGGTTTATCGATCTCATTCGAGATATTAATGAGGTAGAAGTTGCAATCGTGCTTTTTGAAAAAGAACACGGGGTGACCAAAGTTTCGCTGCGCTCAAAAGGTGCGATTGACGTTAATCGGATCGCACAGCGTTTTGGCGGTGGCGGTCATGCGCGTGCTGCTGGTTGTACAATTGAAGCTGACCCGACTAATGCCCTTGCGCGCTTAAAGGATGTGCTTAAGGCTGGGGGCAGATGATGGATGGCATCCTTCTCGTTGACAAACCACAAGCCTGGACGTCGAACGATGTATGCCAGTATATTAAAAAAAAGTTTGGCTTTAAAAAAGTCGGGCATGCCGGCACCCTTGATCCAAATGCGACAGGGCTCTTAGTCGTATTGTTGAACAAGGCGACCAAGGATGCCGATTCGTTCATACAGGATGATAAGGATTATGAGGGTGTTTTGAGCCTCGGTTTTAAAACAAATACCGGGGATGTTGAAGGGACTGTGGTAGAAGAGAAGGGTATCGAGGGGATAGCAAGGGAAGATATCCTGCGCCTAATGGAGGTTTTTAAGGGTCGTATTACGCAAGTACCGCCGATGATGTCAGCACTCAAAAAGAACGGCGTGCGGCTTTATAAACTTGCGCGTGCAGGCAAAGTAATAGAACGTGAGCCTCGTGAAGTAACGGTCCATAATTTTAGGATTGATGAAATAACATTGCCTTTCGTGCATTTTTTCATTAGTGTTTCGAAGGGGTTTTATGTCCGTTCTTTGGCAGAGGATGTTGGCGAGCGTTTGGGATGTGGAGCTACGTTATCATCGTTGCGGCGCGTTCGTAGCGGGGAATTCAGTATAAATGCTGCAGTCAGGATCGATGCAATACGTACGATGGGATCGGAAGAGGACCTACGGTGTCACGTTCAGCTGCTAGGGGCACACATGTCTGAGCATGAGGAACGTTAAACGGATCGTTGCTATGAAGGTTATTACGCGTTTAGATCAATTGCCAAAAAACAGAAAGATCGTACTTACGATCGGTAACTTTGATGGACTACATCGCGGTCACTTGAAGATTTTGCGTTCAGTCGTTATGGCAAGCAAGGCTCATCGGGCGGTGAGTGTGGTGATGACTTTTGAACGTCATCCGCGTAAGATCCTAAAGCGGCAAAAAGGTTTCGGGTTATTGTTCTTTCAGAATCAAAAATTGAATGCACTAGAATGGGCGAAGATCGACGTGTGCTTGCTCATGGATTTTAATAGAGTACGCGATCTATCAAAAGAAGCTTTTTTGAGTACCTTTATTGATCCTCGTAAGGTCGCTCAGGTGGTAGTTGGCTATGATTTTCATTTCGGTAGAGGCCGATCAGGACATTTTGATGATATCAAGTCATATTGCCGCAAACAGCACATTCGATTCAGTCAGGTCGTTGCGGTGAAGTATAAGAACGAGGTCGTGTCGAGTAATCGTATCAGAGTCTTGATCGAAGAGGGTAACTTGACCGATGCGCAGGCATGTTTGGGGAGGCCCTATAGTCTTTTTGGTAAAGTAGTGCATGGTGCTGCTGTCGGGAAAAAGATCGGGGTACCAACGGCAAATGTGCTTGTTCAAAGCGAAATAATACCTCCTGACGGCGTATATGAGGTTCGCGTGTATCCGATGCCAAAGGCCCCACAAAATGTACGTCGGCGCGGCTCATTATTAGGGAGAACGGCGTTCAAGGGGCTTGCCTATAGGGGGAAGAAGCCTTTTTTTGTACGTGGATCATACGATAATATCGTTGAAGTGTTTATCTTTGAATTTGAAGGTAACCTGTACGGATCGTATCTGGAGATCGAGTTCGTGAAGTTCATCAGGAAGCCTCGCATGGTAAGGTCGATGGGATCACTCAAAAAATTGGTCCATAGTGATATACAATCTGGTAGAAATAAAGCAAAAATAAATAAAAAGAATTAGAAATGAAAGGGGAATGTGAAAAATGAAATTATCAAAGGCAAAAAAAGAAGAGTTCGTCAAGGACCTGGGAGGAGACTTGAAGAACACAGGTGCAACGGAAGTGCAGATAGCGATCTTTACTGAGAGGATCAACTATCTGACCGACCACATTAAAGAACACGTGAAGGATCACCACTCGCGTTTTGGTTTGATCCAGCTCGTTAACAAGAGAAGAAAATTGCTGGATTACTTACAGCGCGTCAATGAGAAACGGTATCAAGAGTTGATACAACGTTTGAATATTAGAAAGTAATCGGAAGAGAGAAAAAGAAAAGGAAATGTAATGCAAAGAATTCAATTTAAAATAGGAAAAGAAGATGTGATCATAGAGACCGGCAAGTTGGCCAAACAGGCCGACGGCGCGGTGACCATTCAGTGCGGCGGTACGGTCGTATTGTCAACGGTTTGTGTAGAAGGAGAGCCAAAGGAGGGGCAGGATTTTTTCCCTTTGATGGTCGATTATCGTGAAAAGACATACGCTGCGGGGAAGATACCGGGAGGTTTTTTTAAGCGTGAAGGCAGGCCGAGCGAACGTGAGATACTCACGTGCCGTTTGATCGATAGGCCGATTAGGCCGCTTTTCCCGAAAGATTATATGAACGATGTGCAGGTCGCAGTGAACGTCTTGTGTATAGACGAAAACAATAGTCCTGACGTACTGGCTATCATTGCCACATCATGTGCGCTCCAGATATCGTCGGTGCCGTTCTTAAAACCGATTGCCGCTGTACGCGTTGGGTATCTTGACGGTGCTTTTATCGTTAATCCGTCATACAAAGAACTGGAAACAAGCAAGCTTGATCTGGTGGTCGCGGCATCAGAGGAGAACGTGGTTATGGTCGAGGCAGGTGCTTCGGTATTGAGCGAAGAAGAAATGCTCAAAGCCATTCTCTTCGGGCATGCAGAGATCAAAAAGATCATTAGCCACACAAAGAATTTCGGTGGTGAATATGCGAAACCAAAGCAGGCCGTCACCGAACGTGTTATATCGGATGATGTGCGTACCAAGGTTGATGCTAAACTGCGTGGCAAAGTCGCCGGGTTCCATGCGTTGCCGCTTAAGGAAGAACGTAAAGAAGCATACAAGAAAGTGTATGACGATATTCTTGATCAGTTCGATCAAGAAAGCGAAGATTTCAATGAGTCTGATGTTAAATATTACACTGAATGTGTTGAACAGGAGGAGATCAGGGACCTTATAACTTCACAAAAGAAGAGACCTGATGGCCGCGGCTTTGATGAGATCAGGCCGATCACTTGTGAGGTTTCGGTATTACCGCGCACCCACGGATCAGCCGTGTTTACGCGTGGTCAGACGCAGTCACTCGGTACCGTGACTTTAGGTACGGCAGCTGATCAGCAGATAATCGATGCACTTGAAGGAGAATATAAAAAAGGCTTCATGTTGCACTATAATTTTCCGTCATTCAGCGTTGGTGAAGTGCGTCCCAATCGTGGTCCGGGCAGACGTGAGATCGGCCATGGAGCGTTGGCGGAACGGGCGCTTAAGTCAGTAATGCCGGATCAGGATAAATTCCCGTATACAGTCCGCATTGTTTCCGAGATACTTGAATCCAATGGATCAAGCTCAATGGCGACCGTGTGCAGCGGGACATTGGCTCTCATGGATGCGGGGGTACCGATCTCTGCCCCGGTAGCCGGGATCGCTATGGGATTGGTGACCAAAGGCGATAAGTGGGAGATATTGACCGATATCGCGGGCATCGAAGATCATCTCGGCGATATGGATTTCAAAGTTGCCGGTACTAAAGAAGGCATTACGGCATTGCAACTTGATATCAAGATCACCGGCCTTACAGAAGCGATATTGAAGACAGCTTTGGAAAAGGCCCGTATCGCGCGTCTCAAGATATTAGATGCGATCACGAATACGATAGCATCCGCTCGTCCTGAGATCTCATCTTTTGCGCCGCAGATCACGACCATCAAGATCAACCAGTCGAAGATCGGGGCATTGATCGGTCCGGGCGGAAAGACCATCCGTGGGATCATCGAGGCGACCGGTGCTGAGATCAATGTTGACGATGAAGGCGTGGTGCAGGTCGCGGCGACCGACAAAGAATCCTCAGCGGCTGCGATCAGAATGATCAAGGACCTTACTGAAGATGTCGAGATCGGCAAGATTTACGAGGTCAAGGTCGATAAGATCATGAACTTCGGTGCATTCTGTCAGATCAATTCGAATACGAGCGGGCTTGTCCATGTTTCTGAGATCGCTAACGGATTCGTGAAAAAGGTCGAAGATCATCTCAAGGTCGGTGATGTGGTCCAAGCCAAGGTCTTGAAAGTCGATGAAAATGGAAAAATTAGCCTAAGCATCAAAGCTGCGCAGGAAGAACTGCAAAAACAGCAGTAATGATCGCTTTATTGCGTGTATACTGAAATTGAGATTATGCATCAAATTTCTTTACAAATACAGGTCCTGAGAGAAGAGGCTCGCTCTTTTTTGCCGCAGTATATGTCTGCGGGAGCGAGTGGGATGGATGTATGTGCCTGCATCGAGGAGCCGGTCATTATCGCTCCCTTCGAGCGGACGATCATTCCGACAGGGATCGCCATAGGCGTACCTGCGGGATATGAAGCGCAGATCAGGCCGCGTAGCGGCCTGGCCGCGAAACACGGATTAACGCTCTTAAACACCCCGGGGACCATCGATTCGGATTACAGAGGTGAGCTTAAGATCATCGTGATCAATCTTGGAGGGGAACCCTTTGAGATAACGCATGGTATGCGTATTGCCCAAATGGTGATAACAGCATGCGTGAAAGCTGATATCATTGTGACGACACAATTGGATGAGACGGTGCGGGGCAGTGGAGGGTTCGGGCATACCGGCGTTTCTAACCACAGGATCGTTTAAGCCAGAATTGTTCAGGAAAAATCATTTACGCAACGACGGATTGGTGCTATGACGAACGAGAGAATCAATGAAATATTAGGTTTGATCTTGTTGGCGATCAGCGCATTTTTGCTCATAAGTTTTGTTACGTATGATGCCAGTGATATTCCTTTCTTTGTATCGGAGACTGCAGCTCAAGTTAATAATTCCGCAGGATTGATTGGGGCCTATACTGCGTTTGGTATCTTTCTTGCGGTGGGCTACTGTGGTTATCTCATACCCTTCGTGTTTGCTTTTTGGGCGGTGTGCATGTTTATCCAAAAAGTGCCCGATAGATTATTACCCAAAATTATTGGTTTTTTAGTCATGCAGGTTTCGCTGAGTTGTCTTTTTGCTTTGATCAGTCCGCTTGAAGCCAAGGTTGCGGCCGGAGGGCTGTTGGGATATACCTCTTCTCAAGTCCTTTATAATTATCTTGGCTTTGCCGGAACATTCATTTATGCCGTCTTTTGCCTTCTCATATCGCTATTATTGGCTACCGAATTCTTATTATATGAGATAGCCACCTTCCTTTTCGCGAAATGTACTGATACTCTGGGCGGATTTAATGAAACATTAGAGGGCTTTTTTGGACGGTTTGGTAAGGACCGCGGTGCGGAGCAGAAGCTAAAGATCAAAGAGAAAAAGAAAAAAGTATTAGCAAAGGATGCCGAGAAAAAGGACAAAGAAGATCCGCGGGCATCATTGGTCGGGATCAAACTCAAGATCAAGAAATACGAAGACCAGATAAAAAAGACCGATAAAAAGAGCAAGTGGAAGGAAGATAAGATCGCGAAGTTAGCCCAAGAGGTCGAAGCAAAAGAAGAAGAATTGGAAAAGGAGATCGAAGAGACCTTAAGTGGTGC
>JAFGJY010000101.1 GCA_016928875.1 Candidatus Omnitrophota bacterium
AATGTGAATACGACCGGGTTCAGGAAGGATCAGGTCTCTTTTGCTACGCAGCTTGATTCTGCCACAATGGTCCACGATGCAAACATTGCGGGTCGGCGCACGTCGTTGCATGATGATGTTTATTATGGCCATATTCCCGTAGACATACCGGTGATGGTTGATGCTCATTATACGGCCCAGACACAGGGTAATTTCGTTTTTACCGACAACCCGCTTGATGCCGCTATTGAAGGAGATGGGTATTTTGTTCTGCAAACGCCGGAAGGGGAGCGCTACACCCGTGCAGGTAGTTTTCGCTTGAACGAAACCGGCTACATCGTGAATCAAAGCGGATACGCGGTATTGGCAGAAAATGGACCGATCAATGCGATCGGTGAGGATATCGCTATCGGAGAATCAGGAGAGGTGGTCGTTGATGGTGCATTGTTAGACCGTTTGCGGGTCGTTACGGTCGATCAACCGGGCATGCTTGTAAAAGATAAAGAATCGTTCTACCGTTTACGCGATGAGAACGGAACAGTCCAAAACGTACCGTATCCGGTCGTGCATTCAGGGCTCCTTGAATCATCAAACGTCAAGTCGATAGAAGAATTAAATGCTATGACTATTAATATGCGTTCATTTGAAGCAAGTTCGAAAGCCGTAAAAACCATAGAGCGGATCGTTTCACGCGCGATAAATGGTGTCGGCAAGGCCTAAAAGTTATTAACACGATCATCATAAAGGAGTAGGAGATGATAAGAGCGTTATTCAGCGGTGCTACAGGGATGATAGCCCAAGAATTATATGTAGATGTGACAGCCAACAATATCGCTAACGTAAATACGAATGGCTTTAAGAAAACACGAGTGGATTTTGAGGATCTTTTATATCAGATCAATAAGGTTCCCGGGACTGAGGTCGCTTCCGGCGTTCAGAATCCTACCGGGATCCAGGTCGGTTTGGGTGTACGTCCGACTGCGACACAAAAGATCTATACGCAGGGAGACTTCAAGATCACCGGCAATGCGCTTGATCTCGCGATCGAGGGGGAAGGCTTTTTTCAGATGACAATGCCGAGCGGTGAGTTGCGTTATACCCGCGATGGCGCTTTTAGAATTGATAGTGAAGGACAAGTGGTCAACGGTGATGGCTTTCTCTTAGAGCCGGCGATCACGATCCCTACCGATGCGGTCGAGGTCAGTGTCGGTGTTGACGGAACAGTTTCGGTATTGCAAGCCGGGGATACGGCGGCCACAACAGTGGGGCAAATAGAATTAGTGCGCTTTCCTAATCAAGCCGGCCTTCTTTCTGAAGGACGCAATCTTCTTTCAGAGACAGCAGCCTCAGGCTCTCCGGTAACAGGGACGCCGGGGGAAGATGGGATCGGCGAGATAGCATCCGGAACGCTCGAGAGCTCGAATGTTGAGTTGGTCGAGGAAATGGTGAACCTGATCATTGCACAGCGAGGTTTTGAAGCGAATTCAAATTCGATCAAGACCGCGGATGAGATGCTGCGGCTTGTCAACAATATGTAAGGAGCATTATGAATACGTTAACACCTATACGGGACATTATTAAAGTAATGGCAGTTCTTATGATCGTATGTATCACGGTATGCCATTCTACCGAATCCGTAGCGGCGCCCGAGATAATGATGAAGGACCATGTCATTGTTCAAGGCGAATCAGTATTCGTTAATGATATCGCGGTCATAAATACCGCCGATATGTCCTTTTCAAAGGAGTTAGGTGAAGTTTTCCTTTGTAAGGCCCCAAGAGCTGGATATGAACGCGAGATCAACAGGGCTTTTTTAATTATGAAATTACGCCAGAACAAGATCGATACAGATCCAATCACATTCGGCGGATCAATGTACACAAGTGTTACGGTAGAAGAATACGTTATTAGCGCGGATCAGCAAAAAAGCGCATTAACCGCATGGCTCAGTCAAAAACTCGATCTTTCGATGGATGCATTTAAAGTCGTTTATCGCAAAGAGCCGCGTGACATTGTGGTTCCGGCGGAGGAGATCGATATTTTATTTAAGGGTGATGAAGCGACATTTTATACGAGAAGTTGCGGGATCTATATGGAGCTCTATGCTGAAGAACGTATGATCAAACGCAGCAGTTTTAATTTTTCATTGGAATTGTTACAAGATGTTGTGGTTCCAACTCGCTTCATTCGTAAAGACGAAGTGATAAACGAAGAGGATGTTACGGTTGAGCAACGGTTTATTGCTGCGTACGACCGTACATATGCGATGTCGGTCGATAAAGTGGTAGGGTGTCTTGCAACAAAGGAGCTCGTTGAAGCGAATATAGTGTCAGAAAAAGATATATGTTTACGAACGATCGTGGAACGTGGGGAAGCGGTCGAATGCTTACTTGCAGACAAGAACATGAATATGCGTCTTTCATTACAAGCATGTGAGAATGGTGTTAAAGGAGATATCATACGTCTCTACAATCCAGAGACCGAAAAAACAGTACGTGGAGTCATAATAGGGGACTCGCGAGTGGAGTTAATGATATGAAACAGATAGTTCACTGTATTTTTGTATCAATAATGCTTACATCGATAATATGCCCCGTCACCTCGGTGTGGGCTGATTCACTATGGAGCACGGGACCATCGTGTGACAATTTGTATTTTGTCGATGAGAACACAAAACAACGAGACATCAACGATATTGTGTTCGTCATTATATCGGAAGAGACAGCAGCGAGTGTCGAAGCGATCAGGGATTATGATACACAATCAAATTACACAGGCGGCTTTAATGATTGGTTTAGCGTTGATGGGTGGGAAGATATATTAGATCTTCTCAAATTTGAGAGTCCGACGCTCAAGACCAAAAAACATGATACGAGTAATCTCCCGGCGTGGGATCTGCAGCTTGATAACAAATGGGACGGAGAGGCTGAGTCGACCCGCAAGAACTCGGTTCAAACCAAGATCGCAGCCCGTATCATTGAAATACGGCCGAACGGTAACATGCTCATTGAAGGGAAAAGGATAATCCATATAAATGACGAGAACAGCGAACTTTTACTAAGTGGTATTGCACGGCCCGAGGATATTGATGGGTATAACCAGATCCAATCTTCGAAGATAGCCGATCTTAGAGTCTCAGTGATCGGTAAGGGAGAATTGAGTCGTGCGTCAAAGCCCGGCGTTCTTGCGACAGTTTTGAGCTTTTTTCAATAATACGTTTCAAACAAAACAGGTACGGTCTATGAGAGCAATTCTTAGATTTCATCTACTATTTGTCGGTATATTAGCTATAAGTGTATTTTGTTTACTGCTTGAGCCGGCATGTGCTGAGGTGCGGATAAAAGAAATCGCGCAATTCAGTGGCGTGCGTGATAACCAGATCATGGGATATGGCCTTGTCGTTGGGCTTAACGGCACAGGGGACAAGGGAAAGTCAGTTTTTACGGTAAAGGCGATCGCGAGCATGCTTCGCAAAATGGGGCTTATGATCAATAGTGCTGATGTAAAAGTCAAGAATTCTGCGGCAGTGATGATCACCGCCATATTGCCGCCTTTCGTAAAACCCGGGACAAAGATCGATGTCACACTTTCGTCGCTGGGGGATGCAAAATCGCTTCTCGGGGGAACGCTGTTGCAGTCGCCCTTGCAAGGTCCCGATGGGAAAGTGTATGCCGTTGCACAAGGCAGTATTTCAATAGCTTCAACAGATGGTAACGGAGTCCAGAACATGACCGTTGCCCGTATCCCGGATGGTGCACTGGTTGAGCGTGAGGTTCCGGTAACGATGGAAAAGGACGGGTTCTTGGCATTATCCTTAGTAAAGACCGATTTTACGACGTGTTCACGTGCAGCAGAAGCGATCAATGTCGAGTTCGGTCAAGTGATCGCGTATCCGGAAGATGGCAGTACGATCAAGATCAAGATCCCGGAACTGTTCAGGAATGATCTTGTGAAATTCATATCAAAGATCGAGCGGATCCAGATCGTGCCCGATTATCGTTCGACCATTGTTATCAATGAACGGACCGGGACGATCGTCGGCGGAAAAGAGGTGAAAATATCTGAAGTGAGTTTAACGCATATGAATTTGAACATTCAGATCAAGGGTAAAAAAGAAAATGCCGTGGCCGCTCAAGCACGTTCGGTTGTCGAGCTCAGTCATTACAACGAGGCTTTATTTAAAGAGGGTGAAGCGCTTATCAACGATGTTCCGGAAGGTGGAGAGATCACGGTCGGTGAGCTCGCTAAATATTTGAACTCACTCGGCATAGCGCCAAAAGATATGATCGCGATATTACACAGCATCAAAGCTGCCGGAGCGATCCAGTCGGACATACAGATCATATAAAGGTGAAACATGGTAAATGCAATTAATACAGTAAAGCCAGTGGATATGTTGATCAAACAAGAAATGCCATATGAGGTTTCAATGGATGATCGCCGTGAAAAGCAGCAAATCGAGTTCGTAGCGCAAGAATTCGAAGCCCTTTTCATCGAACAAATATTGAAACAAGCCGATCAGGCCATGGATCATGAAGACAACATTCTATATGCGGGGCATGGTGAGGATATCGTACGCGGTATGTACAACCAACAATTGGCGCGTTCGATGACCGCACAAGGCGGATTCGGGATCGCGGACATGATCAGGGCTGAACTTGTAGAACGATCAACAGGGATCAAAGAGGAGTAATTATGATACAGGGGCTATTACGTGTACTTGAGGACCTACATGATAAGAATATGGTGTTATTGGGCCTATTCCGAGAGGAACGCCAATGTTTGATCGATAATAACATGGAGCGCTTGCAGGGCATTACGCTCAAGGAGATGGAATTTGGCTTGCAGATATCCGAGGTAGAGAAGCTTCGCCAGAAATTGGTTAAAGATATCAAGCAACACTATATGATTACGTCGGAGGTAGTAACGATAAAAGAAATCAGCGCGATTGCGGGCGATACCTATGGTGATCATCTTCTCCGCATCGGACGTGACCTAAAGGAAACATTGAAAGAGATCATGGATGTACGCATTTTAAATAATACGCTTATTCAAAAAATGTTGGGATTCAATGAACGCAATATAAAACTCTTTATGAATATCGGCAATAAAAACCTTACCTATGATGGGCAAGGTCATATAAAACATTCACGCAAGCAGATATTAGATAGCGTTGTTTAATACATAAGAAAGGGAAAGAATAATGTCGATCGCAGGGTTGGATATAGGGACAAAAGCGCTGCAAGCGAGTCTCGTGGGTCTTGAAGTGACGGGGCAGAATATATCTAACGTCAATACAGAGAATTATACGCGTCAGCGTGTTCGGTTCGCAACTGACCTTGTTATCCAGCGTCCATGGGGGCCGATGGGTACCGGTGTTACTGTGCAGGGCATTGAGCGGATCAAAGATGAGTTCATTGAACGGGAGATCAGGAACCAAACCAGTGCCTTCAAACGTTCTGAGACATTGTTCAATGCGTATGAACAGTTGCAATCAATATATAACGAAGGAGAAGGCTTCGGATTAAACGAGCGTATCGGTGAATTCTTTAATTCATTGCATGACCTTGCATCATTCCCGGAAGACGTAGGGATGCGTACGGCGGTTTTAGGTGAAGCAAGTACGCTTGCTAACCAAATAACGTTCATCAATGACGAGATCGATCAAATGCGTCTCGACCTTGATGTGGAACTGAGAACTATGATCGGTGAGGTAAATAATTTACTCGAGCAAATAGCACAATACAACATTGATATCGCATCGATCGAGGCGGGGACCAACGCAGTTTCATCAGATCTGCGCGATAAACGTGACGGCGCACTCAAAGAATTGGCAGAGTTCATGGAAATTACAGTAACGGAGATGAACACCGGGGCGGTCAATGTAAGCACAAATGGACGTCAGCTCGTTTTTGCCGGTGAATATAACGAACTTGGCACCAAGCTTAAAACGGACGATGAGTTAGTGCTCTATAACGTAGTCATTAAAGGTACGGCAGACGTTCTTAATTTTCAATCTGGTGCAATGGGCGGCATCCTGCAGGCACGCGATACGGATATTGTGAGCTATCGTGACAATCTTGATGCGCTTGCAGCAGGGTTGATACAAGAATTTAATAAGATCCACAGTGACGGGCGGGGGCTTGAGGGATATTCGACGCTGACCAGTGCCAATGCAGTCAATGATAATGCCGCTGATCTCGATAATGCGGACCTTGACATAATACCACAAGATGGATCATTCGACATCATCGTTATTGATGAAGCGACAGGCGCTGAATCGACGTATACGATAACGGTTGATCTCGATGGAGCAGGTGCGGATGATTCACTTACCGATCTTGCTGCCAGTATAACAGCCGCGGCCGGAGAAGTTACAGCTACTGCAAATGCAGATGGCACGTTGACTATTACCATGGCGAGTGGATATACGATCCAATTTGCTAATGATTCGAGTGAGGTGCTCGCGGCACTTGGGATCAATTCATTTTTTACCGGATCGGATGCATCCGATATCGCGGTCAATAGCGATATCATTGATAATCCATCATTGGTGGCAGCAGCACAGTCGGGTAATCCAGGCGATAATTCAAATGCATTGGCCATGGCACAGCTCCGTTATTCTTTCGTCATGAATAACGGCTCTCAGACCTTTGAGAGTTTTTATCAAAGTGAAATATCGCGGCTTGGTTCCGAAGCTAAACAGGCCGACATTGAAGCGCAAGCTGACAATGCATTTCTTGAGCAGGTTGTTTTACGCAGAGAAAGTGTCTCAGGCGTGAATCTTGATGAAGAAGCGACTAATATGATGAGGTATCAAGCCTCGCTGCAGGCAGCAGCAAAGTTTATCAATGTAATGGATGATATGCTCAACGTCCTTGTAAACGGATTAATTTAGCAATAAACGGATAAGGCAATGACACATTTACGAGTTTCGACAAATTATACCTATATAAGATCATTAAGGGACATTAAGACGTCTCAGGATAATTATCTGGCGTTGCAGGAGAAACTGGTGACTGGGCAAGAGATCAATAAGCCAAAGGATGACCCGGTGGGGATACAGCAAGTCCTGAATTATACAAACCGGATCGGTGCGAACGAACAATATCAAAGGAACATCGATTATAGCCAAGGGTTATTACAGGTGACCTCATCGACATTGCAATCGATCGAAGATCTTTTAATGGACATCAAACAAATCGCTCAGGATTATAAAACCTCGGTAGTAACATCTGCCGAACGTGCGTCAGTGGCAACGACGGTCGAATCATTGCTTGAAGAGCTGGTGCAACTTGCAAACACAAAATATGCCGGTAAGTTTATTTTTGGCGGAACGAATACATTGAGTGGAACAGCGCCCGGCTCAAGTCCGTTCAATATTACCGAAGATGCGGATGGATATATTACGGCGGTTACCCGCAATGCGCGTGGTATCGATGATCTGATATACCGTGAAGTGCGCGAA
The DNA here is from genome assembly GCA_016928875.1 of Candidatus Omnitrophota bacterium. Lineage (GTDB taxonomy): Bacteria > Omnitrophota > Omnitrophia > JAHJGZ01 > JAFGJY01 > JAFGJY01. The sequence goes on from JAFGJY010000101.1 coordinate 7,448, forward strand.
GGCCATCTGAAAGCGGTAAACCTTTCCGGTTCGGCCGCGTTCATGCCGAATGGAGAAGGTTTAAGCGGTGATATTTTCCAGGTTGTGATGGACCTTCGTGATAACCTACGGCAAAACAATATCGCGGCACTAGAAACTGATATCAATCTGATACAAGACGGGATCGATCAGGTATTGCAGCAAGACGTCAAAGTGGGGGTTAGGCAGAACAGTTTTGAGATCATTCGGGATCAGTTAACGAACGAGAATATAAATAATAAAGATATACGTTCCAAAATCAATGACATCGATTATGCGGCGCTTATGATCGAATTCAATACAGCGCAAACGTTGCTTCAAACTACTTTGCAGTCAGCTGCACAGCTTATGCAACTTTCGTTAGTGAATTTTTTATAGATAATGGATTGATACAGGAATGGCACAACGGAGTGTAATGGGTAAGTAAAATAAAAAAACAAAGGAGAAAGAGCACATGAAGATCAAAACAACAAGATTTGGAGAGATTGAAGTCGACCAAGGGAAGATCATCCACTTCCCCGAAGGGATCATCGGATTCCAGGATATCAAGAATTATCTCTTGATAGGCAAGAAAGAACGGATGGTGATGTGGCTGCAGGCCATCGATAAGCCTGAGATAGCGTTTATCGTCGTCAATCCGTTCCTGTTCGAGCCAACGTATGATCCTAAACTATCACGGCAGGACCTGGAATTCTTGAAGGTCACCGATGTAGCGGATATTAATGTCCTCAGCATCGTTGTGGTACCGAAGAACCCTCAAGAAATGACAGCGAACCTTTTAGGTCCGATCGTGGTCAATACGAAAGCAAAGCTGGGCCGGCAGGTGATCTTGACCGAAGGGAATTATTCGGTAAAGCATCCGGTAGTAGCGTTTGGCGTGGCGCAAAGGAAACAGACCGAGCAGATGGTTAGTTAATACGTCGTTTTTGTTGTATCAATATTAACAACCAGAACATTTACTCATGGAGGGGGAAAATGCTCGTTCTATCCAGGAAACCAAATGAAAGCATAATGATCGGCGATGCTGTCGAGGTAAAGATCGTTGAAGTTAAGGGTGATTATGTAAAACTTGGCATTACCGCGCCCAAAAATATACCTGTTCATAGGAAAGAGATCTATGAAGCGATACAAAGAGAGAACATTGAGGCTGCCCAAAGCGGGGTAGTTGATCTCGATAAGTTGGGCGATTTGTTAGGCCAAAAGCCGAATCAAGATAAAAAACCAGATAATGGCAAGAAGGACAAGTAATTCTGCAACTCGCGTTTATATGAACTTATTGATCCAGTATTTTATACGGGTGGGTATGCAAATGTGAACTTTAAAATATCTCAGGGGTGAGTTTACATAGATAGTTTAGACTTTTAACACGGATGTTGAAAGGACAATACCTAAGGAGGGAAAAATG
>JAFGJY010000102.1 GCA_016928875.1 Candidatus Omnitrophota bacterium
AACGCCTTCTTTAAGACCTGTTCGCCGTCGTCATACTTTTCCTTATGTTGATAACAATGCCACAGCCCCATCAAGGCATGGAAATTGTTCGGATCTCGTTCAATAGCCTTTTTAAAAGTGCTTTCTGCGCGCGCGAGATCATTTTGGCCAAGATAACACTGCCCAATACCGTTATACGCCCGTGAATCATTCGGCGCGATCTCAAGAGCTCGTTCATACATCGTTATCCCCTGATCATAGCGCCCCAAGATTCGGTATTGATCTCCCAGGTCCAGACATGCTTGATATTTCTCGGGATTGATCTCAAGAGATCTCAGCAACATTGCCTCCGCTTCTTCAAACTTACCTTGTGCACGATAACATGAACCCATTTCAAAATAGATCCAATCAGATCCCGGCTCTAATGCCAATGCCTTTTGCAGTAGACTTTCTCCCTCGATAAAAGACCGGCGCGATTGATAGACATACCACAAACCCATCAACGTACCATAATTCGTTGGATCAAGCTCGATCGCTTTTTTAAAAACAGTCTCGGCATTATCAAAATCCTTCTCATCAAGATAGCACCACCCAATACCATCGAAGCTACGAGCATTGTTCGGATCGAGTTCTATTGACTTTAAAAAAGCTTCTTTCGCTTCTTCAAGACACCCGGCCTTGCGATATGCCCACCCAAGTTCTATAAAGAGAATATTATCTTCTGGAGCGGAGGCGATCTTCTCGTGTAATGTTGCAATTCGTTCGTTGCCTTCACCTTCTGCATATATAGGATGGGAAGAAATAGTTCCGATGATCAAAAAAAATGGAAGGGGAAAAATGATGTATATCGCACGTGTGATCTTCATAAATGAATATAATTTGATATGTGGAAAAATGTGTCACGCCCTGCGGCATTAGTGTGGTAAGTGTAGCAATGAAAAGATATTGGTGCAAGAAAAAAAGGATTGATAAATATAAAGCCTTTGCTGCATAATAAGCGTAATATATTTACGTATATGTGGTTATCTCGTTCATTCCGAGACCTGCAAACACAAAGGCATATTTCCGTCGATGAAAATACTTCTGTTAAATCTTCCCTGGGTGAAAGGAGCCATGCACGGTGTCCGTGCCGGATCCCGGTGGCCGCATCTTAAACATAAACCGGAAGACCGTTATCTCCCCTTCCCCTTCTTTCTCGCATATGCAACCAGCCTTCTTAAAAAAAATGGGTTCGAGGCCAAACTGCTCGATGCGATCGCAGAGGGCCGTGACCATGATAAAACATTATCGTTCATTAAAGAATATTCCCCCACACACCTTGTAGTTGAAACATCGTTCATTACACTGCAGGGCGACCTCGATTTCCTTAAGGCGCTGACGCATCCATGCGTGAAGATCCTTGTCGGCCCAAATACCTATATTGCTTCCGGATCATTTCTACAAGAACATCCCTATATAGATCATATTATCAAGGGTGAATACGAATTCCCCCTTCTCGAACTCGTGCGTTCAACTGATCAAAGGTCTCGTTCTGTTATCGTACCTAACAGCCTATGTGATCTCAATGCTTTGCCATGGCCCGAACGGAACGATGTTCTGCTTGAAAAATATCACGATACACCAGGTGGTATCCCCGAACCTTCGGCACAAATGATCGCCTCGCGCGGATGTCCCTTCCATTGCACGTTCTGTCTGTGGCCCCACGTCATGTTCGGCGGACATAGCTACCGTATTCGAGACCATATTGATGTTATCAACGAAATGGAATGGCTCGCGCAACGCGGATTTAAGTCGATCTATTTTGATGATGATACGTTCGGTCTGGATAAAAAATGGCTAAAGGCCTTCTGTGAAGAACTGATCCGCCGCAATCGTGAATGTCGTATCAATGTGCCGTGGGCAATGATGACACGTGCGGACCACATGGACCGTGAAATGCTGCTGCTCTTGAAAAAGGCCGAATGTGCGGCGATAAAATACGGCGTTGAATCTTCATCCCCGGCAATACTCAAGAATGCGGGTAAAGAATACGACCTCATTGCGCTCGAGCGGATCGTTACCCTCACAAAATCACTTAATATCAAAGTCCATTTAACGTTCACCCTTGGATTGCCGGGGGAAACACACGCAACGGCACGCGATTCGATCGCGTACTCTTTTCATCTTGACCCCGACTCCGTCCAGTTCTCGCTGGCCACGCCGTTTCCCGGCACTCCGTTCTATGATCTTGTTAAGGGAAAAGGATTATTGCTTACCGAGGATGTATCACTTTATGACGGTAACTATCATGTTGTCGCTCGCACTGAAGGGCTTGCGGCAGGTGAGATCATGCGCTACAAAAAGAAAGCCTATTTTCTCTGGAAGATCTATGATCGATGCAAAAGGATAGGCCGCCCGCTTCCGCGTTTGAGCAAATTATTCATCTATACTTCGTTATACGGTGTCGGAACAAGTTATAAAAAATTACTACATTTTATAAAGAACTCTCTTCAATTACGTAAACGTTTCCATGACCGATTGCGCTATCTCGGTTTTTATCACGGTGAGAAAGCTTTTATCGGCCCGAGCATTATCCAGCTTGACCTTACCAATGACTGCAATAATGATTGTATCGCATGCTGGTGTAATTCGCCGCTGCTTGAAGAAAAACGCCTCACGGGGACGATCAAAAGTATGCACCTCTCGTTTGAGAAAGTCAAAGAAGTGATCGATGATGCCGCTCGGTTAGGCACTCAGGAAATATTTCTCTCCGGCGGCGGAGAACCGTTCATGCATCCGAACATCATGGACATCATCACGTACATAAAGTCAAAAGGCCTCATCGTGCATATCAATACCAATTTCACCTTACTTGACGAAGCTACAATAAGGACTATCGTCGAGCACGGGGTCGATTTCATGACAGTAAGCCTGTGGGCCGGCAGCCCGAAGGTCTATTCCGATACCCACCCCAATAAAACCGAGGACGATTTCCGGCGTATCGAACGGCTCTTAAAATATGTACAATGCTTGCGCACGCCGAATGCGCCGCCGCATGTAAAATTGTACCATGTGATCTCAAACATCAATTATCGCGATCTCGCAATGATGTACGATATTGCCGTGCGCACCGAATCAGAATCTGTTGAAT
>JAFGJY010000103.1 GCA_016928875.1 Candidatus Omnitrophota bacterium
CGCCAAGTTAAGGTGGCATTTATCTTGGATAAGATAGCTACGCTCGAAAATATCTCGGTCACGGAGGAAGATGTGAGCGGCCGTTTCTATGAACTTTCCCGTCAATACCGTCAACCGGTCGATACGATCCGTGAATATTACGAGAAGAACGAGCTTATTGATACGCTTAAGGCCGAATTGCGTAATGATAAAACAATGGACGTTATCAAAACAGCTGCTGTGTATTCCTAAATAAAGTTAAAATATAAAGGAGGGAAAGATGAGTTACTTAGTTCCGATGGTCGTTGAACAATCAGGTCGTGGCGAACGTGCATATGATATTTATTCCAGATTGCTTAAGGACAGGATCGTCTTCATCGGCACGCCGATCGATGACATGGTCGCAAATTCCGTGATCGCACAAATGTTGTTCCTGCAGATGGAAGATCCGGATAAAGACATTAACGTATACATCAATACACCGGGTGGGGCGGTCACGGCCGGCTTGGCGATCTATGATACGATGCAGTTCGTCAGATGCGATGTTAACACGTATTGCATCGGTATGGCGGCGAGCATGGGTGCAGTACTGTTAGCCGGTGGGACAAAGGGTAAACGGTTCTCATTGCCGAATTCACGCGTGATGATCCATCAACCGTGGGGTGGGGCACGTGGCACGGCATCCGATATAAGCATACAAGCACAGGAGATCTTGCGCTTAAAAGAGAACTTGATAAATATTCTCGCAAAACACACTGGTAAGGACTTTGCGAACGTTGAGAGGGATTCAGACCGTGATTTCTTCATGTCGGCACAAGCGGCAAAAGATTACGGGCTTATCGATGAAGTGATCGTGAATAGTCCCAAAAAAGAAACTAAGAAAGAATAGCCCGAAGGATAGACCGCAGTGAAGAAAAATTATCTGTTCACACCAGGGCCAACTCCGATACCGGAAGAGGTTTTGCTTGAGATGGCAAAACCGATCTTTCATCATAGAACACCACAGTTCCGGGAATTGCTTGCAGAGACCAATCAACTGCTGAAGGAAGTGTTCCAGACGAACAACCATGTTTACACATTCGCTTCATCGGGGACAGGCGCTATGGAAGCGGCGTTCGTTAACATAGTGAGCCCGGGGGATGAGATCATCGTGGTCTCCGGTGGCAAGTTCGGTGCGCGCTTTGTTGAGTTTGCACAGGTCTTCGGAGTAATAAGCCATACGCTCGATGTCCCGTGGGGTGCATCGGTTGATATCCATGAGATAGATTCATTACTGCGTCAACATCCTAACGTTAAAGCCGTATTTACATCATTATGTGAGACCTCGACGGGTGTATGTTTCCCGGTCGAAGATATCGCGCGGATCGTCCGCGGTACGAATGCGGTGCTCGTTGTTGATGCGATCAGCGGCTTATGCGCAGATGTGCTCAAGACCGATGAGTGGGGTGTTGATATCGTGATCGGCGGTTCGCAGAAAGGTCTTATGACCCCTCCGGGGCTGAGCTTTTTAACATTGAGTCAAAAAGCCTGGGCACTTGCGGGAACATCACGCTTGCCGAAATATTATTTTGATATAAAGAAATATCGCAAGGCAGGAGATGCGTGCGATACGCCCTTTACGCCTGCGACAGGGTTAGTGATAGCTTTACGAAAAGCGCTCGGATTGATCGTTGCCGAAGGAGTACAAGTATGTAATGAACGACATGCACGGCTTGCACGCGCGACACGTGCGGCGATGGAAGCACTTGGGCTCAGGTTGTTCGCCGAGCGGCCTTCGAACGCACTAACAGCGGTAAAAATCCCTGATCAGCTTGATGCCAAGACGTTCATTACTTATTTGCGGGACGAACTCGGTGCGGTAATGGCCGGCGGTCAGGGACAGTTGAAGAACAAAATATTCAGGATCGCGCACCTCGGGTATCAAAATGAATTCGATCTATTAGGCGGGATCGGTGCGGTCGAAAAAGCATTGCTGCATATGGGCCATACGTTTGATCTTGGAGCGGGCTTGAAATCATTTCAAATGATGATCAATAGCGATACGCTTGTGAATATCCAATAAAACTTCAGAATAAACCAGCAGTTCAGGAGGTATTTCCATGAAAGTGTTAGTCAGTGACAAATTAGGGACGAAAGGGATCTCGATCCTGGAAGAGTGTAAGGAGCTTGTGGTCGAAGAAAAAACAGGGTTAAGCCCGGATGAGTTAAAGAAGATCATCGGAGATTACGATGGCATCGTGATACGGAGCGCAACAAAGCTCAAAGCCGATATCCTTGAACACGCGAATAAGATGAAAGTGATCGGGAGGGCTGGTGTAGGAGTTGATAACGTCGATCTGCCGACTGCGACCAAAAAAGGCATCATCGTTATGAATACGCCGGAAGGTAATACCGTTTCTACGTGTGAACATGCTTTTAGCATGATGATGTCACTAAGTCGAAATATTCCCCAGGCACATGCAAATGTTAAAAGTGGTAAATGGGATAAAAATAAGTTCTCAGGGCAGGAATTGCTCGGGAAAATGCTGGGCGTTATCGGGTTCGGCAGGATCGGCAGGGAGTTCGCCAAGCGCGCGCAAGCCTTCGGCATGAAAGTCATCGCCTATGATCCCTTCATCACGAAAGAATTTGCTGACCAGTTCGGGGCAGAAAGCGTAACGCTTGAAGAACTATGCAAGCGGGCAGATTATATTACATTGCATATACCGCTCACACCTGAGACGAAGTACATCCTTAATAAGAAAATGTTCGATCTGATGAAGCCAAACGTACGGATCATTAATTGTTCGCGTGGCGGAACGATATGCGAAGCTGATCTTATCGAAGCGCTCAAGGCAGGTAAGATCAAGGGGGTCGCTACTGACGTTTTCGAAAAAGAACCACCTGCCGGTTCCCCGTTGCTTGAATTTGATAATGTGGTCGTTACTCCGCATCTCGGAGCATCAACACCGGAAGCACAGGAAAACGTTGCGATCGCAGTGGCAGAACAAGTGCGCGATGCGCTTATCGGTAAGGAGATCCGTAATGCGGTCAATATGCCTTCACTTGATGCCGAAAGCGCGAAAGTCTTACGGCCGTGGGTCAATCTGTCCGAAAAGTTAGGAGCATTCATTGCTCAGGTTTTGGAAGGCAGCGTGACCAAGGTCAGCGTGCAATATTGCGGCGTTGTCACTAACTATAATTTAGCTCCACTTACGATCGCTGTACTTAAAGGGCTCTTAACGGTGGCTATGGGAGACATGGTCAATTTCGTGAATGCCCCAGTGCTTGCAAAGGAACGCGGTATTGAGGTCGTGGAGAGCAAGAGTTCACAGCTTGAGGACTTTGCGAACCACATATCAGTTATTGTTTCTACTGACAAAGGCAAGTGCCAGGTGGTGGGGACATTGTTCGGCAAGAAAGATCCCCGCATCGTAAAGATCAATGACTATCATCTTGATGCACATGCTGAAGGCAATATGATCTATCTTGAGAATGAAGACAAACCGGGGGTTATCGGAGATGTATGCGTTCTGTTCGGGAAGAAGAACGTTAATATCGCCGAAATGGCGCTTGGCAGGATCAAACAGGGCGGGACCGCGATCACGCTCTTTAACGTCGACCAGGAAGTGACCGCTGAGGTCGTTAAAGAGATCAAGGCATTATCAAAGATACTGAGTGTCAAAAAGGTGCATTTGTAAACACAGCAGATAAATATTTGGAAAGCAATAAAGACATTACATTCAATGAAAGGAAACGTGACATAGAGATGGCAAATATAGTTCTCGTAGGAGCGCAATGGGGGGATGAAGGCAAGGGGAAGGTGATCGATTATTTGGCTGCCCGGTCGGATATTATTGTAAGGACACAAGGCGGGAACAACGCGGGCCATACGGTCGAGGTCGGCAGTGAAAAGTTTATTTTGCACTTGATCCCTTCAGGCATATTGCATACGAGTGGGGTTTGTGTGATCAGTAACGGGGTCGTGATCGATCCGGCGGTTTTGATAGAGGAATTGAATATGCTGCATCGGCGTAAGGTCACGACAAAAGGCAGGCTTTTTATTAGCAGCGCTGCGCATATCATTTTCCCGTATCACAAATTGCTGGATTCATTACGTGAAGATAAGAAAGGTGAGACGAAGATCGGGACGACCAAACGGGGTATCGGGCCGTGTTATGCGGATAAGATCAACCGGTTAGGGATCAGGCTTGGCGATCTACTCAATAAAAAGAAATTTGCCGTTCAATTAAAGCGTAACATTAACGAAAAAAACGCGTACCTAAAAAAGATCTATAATTATCGGCCGTTATCGTTCAAAAAGATATTCGATGATTATGTGAAATTTGCTAAGGTCATCAAGCCGTATGTTGCTGATACCGCGCTTTTGTTGAATAGAGAACTTAAGAAAAAGAAGAAGTTCCTTTTTGAGGGGGCGCAAGGAACATTGCTTGATATCGATCACGGTACGTATCCATTCGTCACCTCTTCGAATTCAACATCCGGGGGTGCGATAACGGGCTCCGGTGTGGGGCCGAACCATATCGATCATGTAATGGGAGTGGTCAAAGCATATACAACGCGTGTCGGCGAAGGGCCGTTCCCGACCGAGTTCGACCCTTACCATATGGAGCTTATCAGGAATAAAGGTGAGGAGTATGGCGCGACGACAGGCAGGCCACGGCGCTGCGGATGGTTCGATGCAATTATCGTTAAATATTCCGTCATGATCAATGGGATCGATCAATTGGTTATTACCAAATTAGACGTGTTGGATACATTGCCTTCGATCAAAGTGTGTGTTGGGTACAAGTACAAAGGTAAAATATTGAAAGATTATCCTATCGATACCGGCGTGCTCGATCACATAACGCCGGTTTATAAGACAGTGCCCGGGTGGCGGCAGACCACATCGCAGATAAAACGCTACGGTGACCTACCGCTGAATGCAAAGAAATATTTGAGGATGCTCGAGAGCTTGGTAGGCGCGAAGATAAAAATGGTCTCAGTCGGCTCAAAACGTTCCCAAACTATAATGGTATAACTGAGTTTAATATGAACAACATTGGAACATATCCAGAACATGTCGCTATCATCATGGATGGTAACGGTCGCTGGGCGAGAGAACGGGGCCTGGAACGGACGGAAGGTCACAAAGAAGGTATCAAGAGCGTTGACGAAGCTATCAAGTCGGCGATCGAGTTCAATGTTAAGACATTAGTCCTTTATGCTTTTTCTACGGAAAACTGGAAACGACCCAAGTCAGAGATAGCGGTGCTTATGTCGTATTTGTCACGCTATCTTGATGAAGAACTCGAACGGTTAAAGTCGGAGGACATCAAATTCACTGCTATTGGCCGGCTGAACGATCTTTCAAAAGATATAATCAAGAAGATCGAGCGCAACATGGAAGAGACAAAAAAGAATTCACGGTTGCATTTGGTACTGGCGCTGAGCTATGGAGGACGAAACGAGATCATCGATGCGGTCAAGGGGATCTCTTCTGATGTTGTCCAGGGAAAAGTCGTGCCGGCAGAAATAGATGATTCGTTTTTTAAGAAATATCTATATTGTCCTGATATGCACGATCCTGACCTGCTTATTCGTACGAGTGGTGAGATGCGGATAAGCAATTTTTTATTATGGCAAATATCGTATTCGGAACTGTACGTGACCGATGCATATTGGCCTGACTTCAGGAAAGAGCACTTTAGAGCGGCATGTGAGACCTATAAAGCCCGCGAACGACGTTTTGGTAAGTAGTTTGTAAAGATTTTGATCGCGTAACGAACAAGGAAGCGCATGGGAATATCGAAAAAGAATCTAACGAAACGTCTCTCTTCCTCAGCGGTGATCATCACGATCGCTTATTTTGTTATTTTTCATGTACCGGTCTACGTTTTTCTTGTTGCAGTTGAAGCCTTTGTTCTGGTCGCGCTGCATGAGTTTTTTACGATAGCCGAGAAAAAAGATATTGCCGTCAATAAAAAACTTGGCCTTGTTTTTGGAGCAATGCTACCGCTTTGTGTTTACTTTCCGTACGAACCGATCCTTGTTGCTGCAATGCTCATTGTGCTTTTCCTGGTGAACTTCAAACAACCTCAAAGATCTTCTTCCATCGTCAATGTCGCGGTAACATTCTTCGGGATCTTATATGTAGCATGGTTCTTTTCGTTCCTTGCGAAGATACGCTGTGTACCATATGGCCCTCAGTGGGTGTGCTTCCTGATATTCGTCATAAAAATGGGTGATGCAGGCGCATATTTTATAGGTTCCAAATTCGGCAAGACCCAGCTTACAAAATATATCAGCCCCAACAAAACAGTCGAAGGTGCCATTGGCGGGTTGATGGTAGCCATCCTTTCAGCAATGATATCGAAAATGTATCTGCCGCATATCGAACTATTACAACTTGGGCTTTTGGGGATCCTCCTTGGAGTAGTGGCACAGATAGGCGACCTCGCGGAGAGTTTGATCAAGCGTGATGTTGGCGTTAAAGATTCAGGGGCGATCCCGGGATTAGGCGGGATATTGGATGTCCTCGATAGCCTTTTGTTCACTGCGCCACTTTTGTTCTATTATCTTACAGTTGTCTTGAGGATACAATGAAGAAGGTAGCTGTTATAGGATCGACCGGTTCGATTGGCAGGAATACTCTGGAGGTGATCAGGGCATTAGCCGGTGAATTTGAAGCATATGCCCTTGCGGTATGCAGGAATATTGATCTTTTGCAAAAGCAGATCATGGAGTTCAAGCCTTCGAAAGTGTGTATCTGGGACAATGGCGCAGCGTGCGATTATAAAAAGAGCGCGACAAAAACCACTGTTTTGTGCGGGAATGATGGGTTAATGGAACTTGTCGAAGATCCGTTGATTGATATTTATGTCTTCGCTTTATCCGGCAGTAATGGGATCGCTGCGTTACTGGCAGCGATCAAGAAGGGCAAACGGATCGCGATCGCTAATAAGGAGCCGCTGGTGATCGCAGGAGCGTTGATCCAAAAGTGCGCACGAAAGCACGGAGCGGAGATCATTCCAATTGATTCCGAGCACAGCGCGATATTCCAGTGTTTACAGGGCCATTCTATCGACCAGGTCGAAGAACTTGTGATTACTGCCTCAGGCGGGCCGTTCTTTACCAGAGACAAGGCTAGCTTTAAGAACATTACGCCGAATGAGGCGTTACGGCATCCGAAATGGGACATGGGGCGCAAAATAACCATCGATTCTGCGACCATGATGAATAAAGCCCTGGAACTTATAGAGGCGACCGCACTTTTTGGAATAGAATGTGAACGGATCAAGATATTGATCCATCCGGAAGCGTTGATCCACTCA